>DBLZ01000010.1 GCA_002297545.1 Prevotellaceae bacterium UBA711
GCGCCCTGGGTATGATGTATTCCTCTCAGCCATGCGCCCTGTAAGGGCAAAAGCCTTAGTCATCAAGTATTTCTCCACGTCGCCTATACGCTTTTGCCCTTTCAGGGCGACCGTTGTTGTATGCGTTATACCCAGGGCGTTGCCCTGGGCTGTGGGCTCCTTGAGCCTTCAGCCCGTCCTGTTTGGCAGATGGGGTGTTGGGCTTTCATGGAAAGTTGGTGCAGGCAGGGCGCTTCTACCCCATAGTCCCCAACTTTTCCAGCATCTGCTCGTGGCCAAGGCGCGCTATGGCCTCGGCCTCGTCATAGTCATAGCTGCCATACTCGCCCAAATCTACGTTCAGATATATGTCGGGCGGAGTCAGGCGCAAGGCCATCTCCGTATTGCGCTTCATCAGGATGGAGATGGTGTCGTAGGTCAGCGAAATGTAGTTGTTGCTCAGGGCATTTAGCCCGGCCTGGAACTTGCGGGACAGCATCTCGAACGGCGAGAATTTCTGCGTGGGGCTGACAGTCCTCCCCTCGCCGTCGTCCCATTCATAATCCTCCAGGTTTACCGCCACCAAAGTGTCGTCCCCGGTACGCGCCACACGATCCAGAGGCAGACCGTTGGTGATGCCGCCGTCCACCAACAACATATCGTCCATTTCCACGGGACGGAAGAGCATGGGGATGGAGATGCTGGCCCGTATGGCATCGTACAGGCTGCCACTGCGGAAGGCCACTTCCCTCCCCTGTTTCAGGTCCGTGGCCACGGCACAGAACGGAATGTTCAGGTCCTCGATGTTGCAGTCGGGCACACGCCCCTTGAGAGCCTCCATCAGCCGGTTGCCCTTGAGCAGGGCGTGGGAACTGAAAGTAAAGTCAACCAGGCCGAAGACCTTGCTACCCGTAAGGTCGAACATCCAGTCCTTCACTCTGTCCAAACCGCCGGCAGCATAGATGCCTCCTATCAGTGCGCCCATGGACGTGCCGGCGATGGACGTGATCTCATAGCCGCATTCCTCCAGTGCCTCAATGGCTCCGATATGGGCAAAACCCTTGGCCCCGCCACTGGCCAGAACCAGGGCCACCTTCTTTCCCGTGTGCTTGGCCGTCATATTCCTCATCCGTTACTTGATATTGTCCACCAGTCGGAACAGGCGGTTCCATCGTATCGATGACACGCCTCCACGGTCGGGATCCACAGACCACCAGATGACCAAAGGCTTGCCCACGATATGGTCCTCTGGCACGAAGCCCCAGTAACGCGAGTCGGCGCTGTTGTGACGGTTGTCGCCCTGCATCCAGTAGTAGTCCATCTTGAAGGTATACTCTGTGGCCTCCTTGCCATTGATGATGATGCGTCCGTCGTTGCTCACCTGCAGGTCGTTGCCCTCATAGATGCGTATAGGGCGTTCATAGACAGGCAGATTTTCCACGGTCAGCTTCACGGTCTCGCCCTTGGCGGGAATCCAGATGGGACCATAGTTGTCGCATGTCCAGCCCGTGCGGGCGTTCAACGGATAGAGAAAGCCTGTCTCGTTCTGGACATCATAGGTGATGCTCTCCACAAGGTCGGGGCGTGCCTCCAATGCAGCCTTGGCCTTGGCCGTCAGGGGCATGCTGCCAAAGCTGCGCAACGAAGCGAGATCCTCCTGCGAGATGCCGAGTTCCCTCACGAGCGACTCGGGCAGTGTCTGCTTCAGCACCACCTTGTAGTTGTACTGCACATTGTCGGGTTCCTTGTTGGCAACTCCGTCCAAATATATTATATGGTCGCGTATCTCCAGCGTCTGGCCGGGCAGCCCAACGCAACGCTTCACATAGTTCTCCCTGCGGTCCACCGGACGCCACGTCACCTTCCCGAACTGCGCGGGATTGGCCTTGATCAAGTCGCTGCCCGTCTGTATGGCACGATTGTAGAAACGGTACTGCTCCAGCAACGACAGGCTGTCAAGCCCCACAGGCGATGGCATGTTGCAGACGTACACTCTCTTGCACATGCGATAGTAGTCGTCATTCTGACAGTTGTAGGCCACGGTGTCGCCTGCGGGATAGTTAAAGACCACGATGTCGTTCAACGTTACCTTCTTGGGCGAAACGCGCTTGTAGTCCCACTGCAGGCTCTCGATGTAGCTTTTGCCAAGTCCCATAGGCAGCGTGTGCTGGCAAAGGGGGGCATGGAGGGGAGTCTGTGGCACACGCGGACCATAGCTCATCTTGCTTACGAAAAGGTAGTCGCCCACCAAAAGGCTCTTCTCCAGGGAACTGGAAGGAATGGTATAGTTCTGGAAGAAGTATATGTTGACAAAGTACACCGCCACCAGGGCAAAGACTATGGCATCCACCCAGGACATGGCAAAACGTGCCACGGGATCCTCCAGATCCTTCCACCATCCCCAGTTGATTCTCTTCGTGACATAAGCGTCAAAGATAAAGGGCAATACTATGACGCCCCACCACGAACGTATCCACACGAGGAAAACCACATACAGGACACAGGCCACGCCCCCCTTGACCCAGTCCATACGGGTGGGCACATGGCGGCCACGGCGCTTTGCCGAACTTTTCTTGTTGGCGGCCATGCCACCGTTGTCATACTTATTCATTGGTCGTTAGGTTTAGAATTGGAACAGGTCGGACATGGTCAGCAGACCCGTATGTGTGGCAGTGTATTCCGCCGCCAGCACTGCCCCCAAGGCAAAGCCCCGACGCGAATGTGCATCGTGGGTGATGGTGATGCTGTCCGCATCGCTCTCCCATGTGATGGAGTGTATGCCGGGCACCTCGCCACGGCGCACGCTGTCGATACGCAACTTGTCAGCCGGCACAACCTCCGTACCCTCGCGCGTGCCGTCGGAATTGGTAAGCACGCCCATTTCCCAACCGCTCAGTCTGTCCACCTCGGCCACCAGTTCCTCGCCCAGCGTGATGCCGGTACCGGAGGGATGGTCCAGCTTGTGCACATGGTGTACCTCCTCCAGAGTGGGGGTATAGCCGTCAAAGCGGTTCATGATACGTGCCAGGTAGCGGTTGACGGCGCGGAAGATAGTCACACCAAGGCTGAAGTTGGAGCTCCAGAACAACGTCTGCCCCTGCTCCGTGCACATGCGTTTCACCTCCTCGCCATGCTGTGGAATCCATCCGGTACTGCCGCTCACCACCTTCACGTTGTGACGGAATGCCTTCATATAATTGTCGTATGCCGTATGCGGTGCCGTGAACTCTATGGCGACATCCGCCGTGCGGAATGCCTCGCTATCAAAATCCTGCTGGTTGTCCACATCGATGATGCACACTATCTCGTGCCCGCGGCTCAGGGCTATCTCCTCTATCATGTGCCCCATCTTGCCGTACCCTATCAGTGCTATCTTCATTGCCTTGTCTGTATGTCTTAAGTGTGATTACACGCGCAAAATTACGAATAAGCGCGTGAACTACAAAATAAATTAACGTTAATTGTGATTGGCGGCGGAAATAGCCCAGCCGGATAGTCAGCAAAGTTCCTCGCCGATCATCCGCCATGCGATTCATTTTCAGTTCGATTACATTATATATAACCCGGACACTCCATGATACAGTCGATGTTGCCCTCGGATGTCTCCTTTACATCCAACAAGAACGCATCCGAAAGTCCAGTAGAAACGAGGCCGAGACTCTACTGGAGTCACGGGCGAGAGTCTAATAGAGTCAAGCCCTCGACTCCAGTAGAGTCAAAAATACGTGTCTTGCAACAGCCTGCCTTCAATCTCATTTTTGCATTGGCAACGGAATACGGTTCATCATGAACATCTGTGCAGCACTCACTACCTACTCCTTCTTTGAGAACAAACCGGAAGCACGACCTATACATGTGGAAAATTCTGAATAACTGATACTGTTTTGAGACTTGATTATCCCAAACTCTTTTTTGGGAGGAGAAGCCGGACGAAGAAACACCACTTAAGACACACTCAAAGAAACAACCCCCGCCGAACGATATACATATCAGAAAGGCGATACCGATATAGATGCAAGCAGATGACATTGTAGAATATCAAGCCTTTGCCAAAAACACGACGAGAACTCAACGAAAATGCGACGAAAACGCGACGGACATAAGCGGAAAAAGCGTACAACGCGACGAGAATACAACGAGAACGCGACGCGGGGAATAAAATGCTTTCTTTTGGGGATTTTGTGCCATAACTTTGCAGCGTCATGACAGAAAGGACATGTCACTGAGACCGAGGCGAAAGGGCGAATGGCAGTCCGGGTGAACACCTTAGAATACAGCACATAGAATTCCTGCCGAAGCAGATCTTGGTTCCGCTTCCCATCTTCGGCAGTCGCAAAAGGAGGGGAACGGGACAGCAAATTATGGCAATAAATTATTCTCTGAGCGTAAAACCCGCAAATCCGTCAAAAAAAGAAATGGGTAATAAGACCTATGCTATAGCGCAGTATGCACATATACTGGAGTTGTCCGACCTGGCAGCTCACATGAGTTCGCACGACAGCAAGTACAACAAGGGCGATGTGATGGCGGTCCTCACACAGATGGCATCGTGTCTGCGCGAGCAGTTGCTTTTGGGCAACAAAGTGAAACTGGGCGACCTGGGAGCCTTTTCTCCCATACTACGCGGCAGCGGGGCTATCGATGCCGAGAGTTTCAGTCCTGCCATGATAGACAAGGTGACGGTGCGATGGAACCCCGGTCCCGACTTCGTAAACATGAGAAATGATGCACAGTTGCAATTCGTTGGCACCCGCAAGTCACAAGTCGATGCACGCAAGGTCGAGCGTGAGCGTCTGAACGCCATGGCCAGCGGACAGCCCGGAACTGACGATCCCGATACGGGAGAGTCAGGCAGCGGAGACGAGCTGGGCCAATAGACCCACCTGCCGACACAACATCGACAGGTCAGTGGACCGACACACAAGCCGACAGCATGATGCATGGAGAAAAACGGTTGGATGGGTATAGTCCTGTCCAACCGTTTCTATGTCCGGCAAAGACGAGATGATGCAGAAGACCAAAGTCAGCGTAAAACCAAATCTCGAAGCCTTTACAGCAGACAAGGGGGAGCCAATGCCGTGACAGCGTGCAGAATGAGCCGCAAGGCGACGGTTGGCTGATAAATTGTCATATTTACATCATGTTCGGTGTCCATTTTAATTTCTTTTCGTACCTTTGTGAGCAAAATGCAAGGAACGTATGGAGAAATTGCTCCACTATGTATGGATGCACAAACTTCTGCCCGGCAAGACGTTGGTGACGACGGACGGGCGGGAAGTGGAGATACTGGACCCCGGGACGCACAACGGCAACCGTGGGCCCGACTTCTCCAATGCCCGCATACGTATGGACGGCATGATGTGGGTGGGCAACGTGGAGATACACACATCGTCCGGTGACTGGTTCCGCCACGGACACCATACGGATCCGGTTTACAACACCACCATCCTGCACGTAGTGGAGCGGATGGACGTGGACGACATAGTCATGGAGAACGGGCAGCAGGTTCCGCAGGTGGTGGTAGAGATACCGCAGGCCGTGAGGGACAACTACGAGGAACTCCTGGTCACGACCGACTATCCGCGCTGCCACAGGTTCGTACCGGAGATACCCCGGATCAAGGTGCACGCATGGCTGGATGCCCTGTTGGCAGAGCGCATGGAGACACGGTCCAGGCGCATCCTGGACATACTGAAGGAGTGCCGCGGTGACTGGGAGCATACCACATTCATTACGCTGGCACGCAACTTTGGCTTCGGGCTGAACGGCGACATCTTCGAGATGTGGGCCAAGCGCATCCCCCTGCAGGCGGCCGGCAAGCACCGCGACAACCTGCTACAGATCGAGAGTCTCTTCCTGGGAATGGCAGGGCTTATAGACCGCGAGACAGACGAGGCACGGCACGGACACCTGCTGGCCGAGTACCGTTTCCTGTGCAACAAGTTTTCCCTGCCCGCTGCCATCGAGCCATCGCTATGGCACTACCTGCGCACCCGTCCCCAGAACTTTCCCGATGTACGCATACGTCAGCTGGCCCGCCTCTTCCACGAGGGCGGATGCACCATGAGCCGACTGCTGGAGCCCGGTTCCATCGAAGATATTGACAAGCGGCTGGCCACCTTGGGTATAAGCCGGGGCAGTCGCAGCCTCATCATCATCAACACGGTGGCCCCGTTGCTCTATGCCTATGACCTGTACCACGGAACGTACGAGCACAGAACACGGGCGGTAGAGCTACTGGAGAAGCTGCCAGGCGAGCGCAACCACATACTGATGCAGTGGAAGGCATGTGGTCTGGACGTGGGCACAGCCTATGACAGTCAGGCCCTGATACAGTTGAAGAAGGAGTACTGCGACCACATGCGTTGCCTGGATTGCCGCTTCGGTTTCGAGTACATATCCCACACGATGAAGCACCATGAATAAGGAAACGTTATACATGATGGCACTGACCCGTGTGCCCAAGCTCAACCATGCCCAGCAGCGCATGCTCCTGGAGACTTTGGGCAGTGCCACGGCCGTCTACGAGCATCGACGCGACATTCTGGATGCCGTGCCGGACGCTATCCCCGCCCTGCGCGACAACCTGGTCTTAATGGACTCGTGCCTGCCACGGTGCGAGGAGGAGATGGCCTGGGCCGAGCGCAACCGTGTGGAGTGCATCGGATTCATGGATCCACACTACCCGGCACGCATGAAGGAGTGCGACGATGCCCCTATGATGCTGTACTACCGCGGCACGGCCGACCTCAATACCAAACGTATCCTGAGCATGGTGGGCACAAGGAAAATTACCGACTACGGCCGACAGATGTGCGAGGTTTTCCTGAGGGAACTGTCCGACTTGTGCCCGGACGCTGTGGTGCTGAGCGGACTGGCCTACGGAGTGGATGTGCAGTGTCACCGACAAGCCTTGCGGAACGACATGCAGACAGTGGGAGTCCTGGCTCACGGCCTCGACCAGATCTATCCCGCCCTGCACCGGGATACTGCCCGCGAAATGCTGGAACACGGCGGACTGCTGACAGAGTTCATGTCACGCACACCCATAGAGAAGCGCTACTTCCTGCAGCGCAACCGCATAGTGGCCGGCTGTGCCGACGCAACCATCGTGGTGGAGAGTGCGGCTAAGGGCGGCAGCCTGGTCACGGCAGAGATAGCACAAGGCTATGGCCGGGAGGTATTTGCCTTCCCCGGACGCATGACCGACCTTCAGTCCGAGGGCTGCAACCGTCTCATCGCCAACAATACGGCCGGCCTGGTCACCTGTGCCGAGGATTTTGCCAAGGCCATGGGATGGCAGAACGACAAGGCCATGAAGAAACAGCTGAAGGAGGGCGTGCAGCAGGACCTTTTCCCATCACTTTCACCCGAAGAAACACTGGTCGTAGAGACGCTCCGAAACAAGGAGCGCCTGCAACTCAACCTAATCTCCGTAGCCACAGGCATACCGGCCGGCACCCTCAGCGGCATGCTGTTCACCATGGAGATGCGTGGCATAGTGAGAATGCTGCCAGGAGGCATGTACAGGCTGAGCTGAATACACACCACCCGACTACACGGCAAGAAGACACATGTAATACAAATATAAAGTGACGACATGGCAACTCCAACAGTCACCAAAGACAACAACACGACATTATGAGCAAGCAAAAACGTTACTTCCTCCCCGAGGAGGAGATCCCCACACAATGGTACAACATACAGGCTGACATGCCCAACAAGCCGATGCCGATGCTGAACCCCAAAACCAAAAAGCCGATGACTGCCGAAGACATGTTCCCCCTCTTCTCGAAGGAGGCAAGCCGGCAGGAGATGGACATGGAGCACAGGTGGATAGACATACCGGAACCCGTACGCGACCAGTATAAGTTCTACCGCAGCACACCCCTGGTGCGCGCCTACGGCCTGGAGCAGGCTATCGGCACGCCGGCACACATCTACTTCAAGAACGAGAGCGTGAGCCCCGTGGGCAGCCACAAGCTGAACAGCGCACTGGCACAGGCCTACTACTGCAAGCAGGAGGGTGTGACCAATGTCACGACCGAAACGGGTGCCGGACAATGGGGTTGCGCACTGAGCTATGCCGCCAAGGTCTTCGGCTTGGAGGCTGCGGTGTATCAGGTGAAGATCAGCTATGAGCAGAAGCCCTATCGCCGTGCCATCATGAAAAGCTACGGAGCACAGGTGACGGCCTCGCCATCCATGTCTACACGTGCCGGCAAGGACGTCATCACCGCCGACCCCAACAACAACGGTTCCTTGGGTACGGCCATCTCCGAGGCCGTGGAACTGGCCATGACCACACCCAACTGCAAGTACGTGCTCGGCTCCGTCATGAACCACGTGTCACTGCACCAGACGGTCATTGGCTTGGAGGCCGAGAAGCAGATGCAGATGGCCGGCGAGTATCCCGACGTGGTGATAGGCTGCTTTGGTGGCGGCTCCAACTTCTCCGGCATCGCCTTCCCGTTCCTTCGCCACAACTTCTCCGGGGAGCGCCACACCCGCTTCATAGCGGCCGAACCGGCTTCGTGCCCCAAACTGACACGCGGACAGTTCCAGTACGACTTCGGAGACCTCAGCGGCCTCACACCCTTGATGCCCATGTACACCTTGGGACACAACTTCATGCCGGCCAACATACATGCCGGCGGGCTGCGCTACCATGGTGCCGGCATAGTGGTGTCCCAACTGCTTAAGGACGGATACATCGAGGCTATGGACCTGCGCCAGTCCGAAACATTCAAGGCAGGACTGCTCTTCGCACGTGTCGAAGGCATCATACCCGCACCGGAGTCGTGCCACGCCATAGCGGCTGCCATAGCCGAAGCCGAGAAGTGCAAGGAAACGGGCGAGGAGAAGGTAATACTGTTCAACCTGTCCGGACACGGCCTCATAGACATGGCCGCCTACAACCAATACCTCTGTGGCAACCTGTTCGACATCGAGGTCACCGATGAGGAGATTGCACGCAACGTAAACGAACTGGAAAAGCTAATCTGAGGCATGGTATGGTGCCAGGCACCCTGCCTCCTACAATATAGACAGTATCTCCCGGAGGTCGTGGATTTCATAGTCCACGGCCTCCGTTGCCTTATTGGTTTCGGGGACGGGATTGAACCACATCACGTCCAGTCCTGCACCCTTTGCTCCCAAGATGTCTGTCTGGAAGTTGTCACCTATCATCAACGTGGCGGAAGGTGTGGCACCGGTGACGCGGAAGGCATAGTCGAAGTATGCAGGAAGGGGTTTGTTTGCACCGGCATCCTCGGAGAGCACTATGCTGTTGAAGTAATCCTTCAGGCCGCAAGCCTGCAGCTTACGGTACTGCACCTCG
The DNA here is from genome assembly GCA_002297545.1 of Prevotellaceae bacterium UBA711. Taxonomy (GTDB): domain Bacteria; phylum Bacteroidota; class Bacteroidia; order Bacteroidales; family Bacteroidaceae; genus Physcousia. Next base: position 9,320 of record DBLZ01000010.1, read on the forward strand.
TGGAAACCGTTGCTGCACATGTGCAGGCCATACCCCCTGCCCCTCAGGTAGTCCATCACCTCGTGCGCCCCCGGCACCAGGCCTGGCTTCACGGCACAAAGCTCCAGAAAACGGTCGCTCACACGCATGCAGAAGTCTGCATCGACATTCTCCAACCCGTGGCCGAGGCTGAGGGGACGACGGAAACGCTCCAATATCAACACACTGCGGTCTATCCGGCCTGCGGCATACTGTGCCCACAGTTCCACGTTCACCTGCCAATAGGGAACGAGGAAGTCCTCCCTACGGTCAAAATAGCGGTGCAGCCCAAACTCGTCGTACAATTCACCCAAGGCTATGTCGGCATTGCCATGAGTATCATACAGAGTGTCATCAAAGTCCAGGAATATATCCTTATATTTCTTGTCAGTCATCACAGTCTTTTTTATAGGTCTCACCCCACCACATTACGTGGCTGCCCCATGGCAAAGGCGTGCACATTCCCTATGGCGGTAGTCACGAGGCGCTGCCTGGCCTCGACCGTGGCCCATGCTATATGCGGAGTGATACGGCAATTACGCGCCGACATCAGCGGACTGCCCTGCCGGGGCGGTTCCTCAGTGAGCACGTCCACTCCGGCTGCATACAGGCGTCCCGAATTCAAGGCTCCGGCAAGGGCGGCTTCGTCCACCAACGGCCCGCGGCCGGTATTTATCAGTATGGCAGAAGGCTTCATCAGGGAGAGGCGGGCGTCATCCACCAAGTGGTGGGTTTCCTGTGTCAGCGGGCAATGCAACGAGAGCACATCGGCACGGGAGAAAAGCTCCTCGTAAGAAGCGGCACGCTCCACGCCCATCCCCTGCAGCACATTCTGCGGCTTGCTGCTCACGGCCAGCACGTGCATGCCAAAGGCCTGAGCCATGCGGGCTACGGCGGCGCCGGTGTTGCCAAGTCCCACGATACCCATGGTGCGGCCGTCCAGTTCCGTAAGAGGCGTGTCGTAGAAGCAGAAGTCCTCAGCACCTGTCCATCGCCCATTCCGCACAGCCTCGGTATAATGGGCCACACCGTTGGTGATGTCGAGCAGGTGAGCAAAAACCATCTGCGCCACGGATATGGTGCTGTAGGCCGGCACGTTGGTCACCACTATGCCGCGCTGCCCGGCTGCCTCCAGGTCCACCACATTGTAGCCGGTGGCCAGCACACCGATATACCGCAGTCCGGGCAAGGCCTCCATCACCTCGCGCGTGATCTTCACCTTATTCACCAGCACGGCCTCGGCACCGCATGCACGCCGTACCACCTCCTCGGGAGAGGTACGTTCGTAGACCACGGTCTCGCCCAAGGCACGCAACCCGTCCCAAGCCCGAGGGTCGGGTGCCGCGGTGTAACCGTCAAGTATGACTGTCTTCATATCTCCAAGAATGTCTTTTTTTGTAAAACAAGCCTGCCTTACCACCCCATGACTATGCACAGTACGGCGCTGAAATGCGCCATGGCACCGAGCAGGACAAAGATATGCCAGATGGCATGGTAGTGGGGACGGGAGTCATAGGCAAAGAAGTACGTGCCTGCGGTGTAGAAGAGCCCTTCGGCCAGCAACCCCGCAATGGCAAGCGGAGACAGGCGCTGGCACACACTGCGCGCCATGAGCACCCCACTCCAACCCATGAACAGATAGAGCCCCAGGGATAGCCGTGGCCACCGACCCATGGCTGCCAACTTGTACACCACGCCCAACACCACAAAGAGCCATTGCAGACCAAAGACGGTCCACCCCAGCCATCCGCCTACCACTCCTATGCACACAGGGGCATAGGAGCAGGCTATCATGACATAGATACTTATGTGATCACACTTGCGCAATGCCGCCTTGACACGGCCCGGAGGCACCATGTGGTACACGGTGCTGGAGAGAAACATCAGGAACATGCCGGCAATGAAGAAGATGACCCCCATGGCCATCTGCCACCCTTGCGCCACGGCCGGCCAGAAGAGCCAGATGCAACTGAGCGCAAAGACAACACCGGCCAGGTGTGTCCAAGTGTTGCCGTGCTCGAAAGATGGGTTCGGCATCAGAAGGCAAGTGTCTCTATCTTCATCTCGCCGCAGGAGTTTATTATGCCTACGTATTGGGCAAACTCCGGTGTCTGTGTGTGGCGGTCCAGCGAAGCCTGGTCTTGCCACGTCTCGCAAATCATGAAGACATCGGGGCGCGTGGCGCTCTCGAACACATCGTAGGCCAGGCAACCCTCATGTCCCTGGCTCTTGGCCACAAGGGCGATGGCAGCCTGGACGGCCTCGCCATAACGGCCTTCGGAGGCCTGAAAGAAACAGTTTAGTCTCAGCATTGTAGTTATGTATTAAAGATTGATGATATTCACCGACGGGGAAATATGCTGTCCCCTGGCGACCCCATTCCAAGGCAACGCCACGCCGGCAGATGCCGGCACGGCAGTCACAGCCTGGACATGAACTTCTCCTTATTTATGATATAACGCACGTGTCCGCCCTCCCCTATCTTGCCTTTACCGTCCATGGCCTCCACATGAAATGTGAGTTTGCGCCCGTCGCGTTCCACAAGCGTGGCCGTGGCCATCACCTGACCTCCCAATGGCGTGGGACTCAAGTGGGAGACTGAGATGTGGCTGCCGACCGTGGACTCGTCCCCGGCCAAGAGCGGAAGGGCACACTTCATGGCAGCGTTCTCCATCCAGGCCACCATCACAGGTGTGGCCAGCACAGGCAGGTCGCCGCTGCCCACGGTGCAGGCAAGATGTTCCGTGGAGACAATGGCCGTGGTGGCATACGTCATGTGGGCAGAAGTCACGTCCCCGGCAGGGACATCGGCCAGGATGGCATCGACCTCGGCACGGAAATCATGGCGCACCGGAGCCTTGTAGACATGATAGCCCAAGGCCGAGGCGGCATCCACATTGGCCTGCGTGTCGTCCAGGAAGAGACACTCCTCTGGCGCGGCCTGCAGGCGTGACAGTACGGCCAAAAATATATCATCGTTGGGCTTAGCCATGTGCATCTCCTGAGACAGGAAAAGGCTGTGAAAGAACTCCTCGGGATGACCGCCGAAGCAGGACTCTGCGGCACGCATCCAGTGCGCTTCGTTGGTATTGGAGAGCAGGTGCACCTGATAGCCTCGTGAGCGGAGATCGCGGATGTAGTCCAGCTTGTACTCCGGTATGCTCAGCAAGCAGGCATCCCACGCATCCAGCACCTGTTCGGCCGTGGTGCCGGGACGACAGTGGGCAAGGATTTCGTCCACAAGCTGCGGGGTGGTGACATCGCCTGTCTGATACAAGTCCATCACGCCACAGGCCGCCAGGCCGTCACACAGGGTGGCACCGGCCTTGCCCTCGGCCAAAGACTGGGTGGCGGGTTGCTGCAACGTGCTCATGTCCGCGCCCAATGCCCGGAAAGCGGCCATGCTGCGCGGCATGTCCAGGTCCAAAAGGACGCCGCCGAAGTCAAATATAACGTGCTTTATCATCTTGCTTATGTTTGGGTGTATATGCTTGCGTGTAGTCAGTATAGCTCCAGGTATTCGTAGGTATTGCCCACGATGGCAAGGTATCGTTCAAAGTCCTCTCGGCCTATGACCACCGTGCCGCGGCAGTCGTTGGGATGAAAACTGAGCGTCCCGGCCTGCTGCAACGTGGCATCCAGGAACAGGTGAACATGGTGCTCCACGTCGTTGATCAACCCGAACGGCGACACACTCCCCGGCTCCAGCCCCAGATAGCGCATCATCCTCTCCGGCGAAGCGAAGGACAACTTGCCCGGCGCAGGCAGACCACGGCTCTGCAAGGCCTCCTTCAGACGATGCTCCAGGCTGTGGATGTCCAGATCATGGTCGCAGTGGTAGCACACCAGGTAGTGCCTGTTGCCCTTGTGGTTGCGCAGGAATATGTTCTTGCAGTGCACACTGCCGTCATCATGCCACCAACGCTTGGCCTCCTCGATGGTCTTTCCCTCCGGATGACTATAATTGGTAAAGGGAATGTCGTGCTCTTTCAGAAACGACAAAACGGTCTCCTCTCGTGTCATACATGGCTATTTATGCGAACAAAGATACAGACTTTTGTGCGTTCGGCCATAGAGTAAGGGACTTTTTTGCTGCCGAGGAAGGTTATCCCGACACAATACGCGCATTGTTCCACGACAATCGGGCCAATCTAAGGCATGGACGCCCTCGTCAGCGTCATGCAGTCCAGGTCCGACACCCATGCCGACGGGTTGGACAGACGTATGGTGTTGCGGCCTTTTTTCAGTTTCACGCGCACCGTAACGCTTGCCGTATTGCCGGTTTCCGGACCATGGTCAGGCAGTTCTATACGCGTGGGCTTAGCGCCATTCACACTCAGAAAAGCAAAGCGATCCCCACATGGCACGTATCTGATGTCCATATCGTACGCACCACCTGCACGGCGGTAGACGTCGCGCCACTCCAGCCAGTTGTCAGGGTGCATGCCTATCATTCCTACCTTACCACCACCGGAACAGCTCGCCATATCCTCGTATATGGCATAGCCCAGCTGCGGATTCATGCCTATGTCCTGGAAGCGTTCCAGCCATGCCGTCTCGGCCTCGTAAACAGAACGTTCCAAACGTTCCTCGGCCTCCAGGCGGTATATCCTGGTGTCGTGCGCCGGCACTGTCACGCTCATCATCCCACATGTCACATCATCCATGTCATGGCACTCAAACAAGTCCCGCACCTTCACCCTGCCGGCCATCTCCACCTCGGACATCCTCATCGTGAAACGCTGTTCCTCGTCGCTCAGGTTACACAGCGCCACCGCCCGCGTCCTACCATTTAGGGTCTCTATATCCTTGACATACAGGTACACGCCGTTTTCCACCCTCACCACACGTGCCTGCAGACCAAGCCGATCCTGATTGAGGGCTATCAACTCCGTGTTCTTCAGCAAACGTAACGAAGCCTCGGACAGCGACTCCACCCGGCAACCGACAAAGAGTGGTGAACTCTGTATGCACCACATGCCGAAGTGCGTGCGCTCCTCTGCCTCGGGAAGACCAAAGCCTATGACCAGCATGTCCATGTCATTGTATCCGCGCCCGTCGGCAAAGGCCGAGAGATAGCGGTTCTTCCCTAACACGTACTTGATGGAGTTCCACATGGGACGTATATCGGCAGATATGCGCCATGCGTTACCGGCCCGGTGCACCCATGTACCGGGAAAGGCCCATCGACAGACATCTATGCGTACATCCTTTCTACGAGTCTTGTCTATGGCCCTGCGTATGGCCAGGTAACGCTCGCTCTCGTCCAGGTCGAGGTGCTCGGTGTTTTGGGCAGGATCGCCCCCGCAGAAATCTATCTTGATGTAATCAAAGCCCGTCTTCCGGAAATAGAAGTCTGCATCGTGCTGATCGTGACCATAGAAGCCCACCCCCTCGGCTATCGTGTCATGATCCCAAAAATTGCCGCACGTATTGCGTCCCGCATCGGAATAGATACCCGCCTTGAACCCCAACGCATGTACATAGTCTGCCACAGGCTTCAGCCCACGAGGAAAACGCACGGGATGGACGAGCAACGTACCGTCCGCATCACGTCCGCCGAAGAATCCGTCATCAATGTTGATATGATCATAACCCGCATCCTTCAATCCCGTCCGCACCATGGCATCAGCCTCACGGCATATCACTTCGTCGCTGATGTTCACTCGATAGGCATTCCATGAAGCCCATCCCATGGTGGGCGGCACAAAGGCTCCCGACGCCGTTGCCAACAGCATGACAGCCATCATCACCAAATTCCTTTTCTCCATAATCAATCTCTCATTCAAACAACAGTCCCGTTATAAGCATGTATAGAGTCAACCATCAAGTGCAATACAATGCAAAGTTACTTAATCTTGGGGAGACGGCGGCCTCCCTTTTCTGTTTTTTTGCACTGCCGGTTGTTTTTCTCCGAATGTCACAGATAACCTCGTCGCTAAGCTCCGAGAACATCTGTGACATACGGAGAATGGTGTATATTTTATATAACTCAAGATTGCACTTCTATCTTGAATATTCATGGCTTGAACCTATGACCTCCAAATTATGAGAACGGCAATATGATATTCTGTGATAGCCTGCTTAACTAATCCTGATTGAATATCTGTTAGTTGTAAAATTACTATCCACTATGAAACTCACTAAATACCCATAACTGAAATCGTTTGGGTTCATCCGACATTTGGAGTGACACTCAAAATTCCCAAAGGCAAAAATGAGATCAAAGGCAGGCCGTCGCGAGACACGTATTTTTGACTC
>DBLZ01000040.1 GCA_002297545.1 Prevotellaceae bacterium UBA711
CCGGGAAAATCCGCTGACCCCCAATACCCGCTAACCCCCAATAGCCATATAAACGAAAGAAGGACAGCAGCAATGTTGTCCTTCTTCTCTTCAGGTCGGGATGACAAGACTCGAACTTGCGACCTCGCGCCCCCCAGACGTGTGCGCTACCAACTGCGCTACATCCCGTTACCTTTGCTATCGGAGGGTTATTTCCCTCGTTTGCGGTGCAAAGGTACGACATTATTTTGTACTGTCCAAATTTATTTGTACTTTTGTACATAAAAATAGGACAATTCTTTCTGCAGGCCACACAATGCTACTCAATGCACCAGAAACAATAAAGACACGCGTTGCCTTGCCAGCAAGCAAAAGCATCAGCAACCGAGCCTTGGTAATACGCGCGCTCAGCGGCTGCCGGTTGCCGATAGAGAACATCTCGCCCTGCGATGACAGCATGGTGGTGGTGAACGCATTGCGCAATATGCCGCACGTGATAGACATCAAGGCGGCCGGCACTGCAATGAGGTTCCTCACGTCGCTTTTGGCCACTCTCCCCGGAGAACAGCACATCATCACAGGTACGGAACGTATGCGCAATCGACCAATAGGCATACTGGTGGACGCATTGCGGAGCATCGGTGCAGACATAGAGTACACGGACACGGAGGGTTATCCGCCACTGAGGATTACGGGCAGGCAGCTCCCTGGTGGCCATATGACATTGCCGGGAAATGTCAGCAGCCAGTACATCAGTTCCCTGCTGATGATCGCCCCCACCCTACGGGACGGACTGACGCTGAAACTGACGGGTGAGGTCATCAGCCGCCCGTACATAGACATGACGATGGCCATAATGAAGCAGTTCGGTGCCGAGGCACAATGGACCTCGGACTGCGAGATCTCCGTACGACCCGTACCCTATATCCCCATACCTTATTATATAGAGGGGGACTGGAGCGCGGCATCCTATTGGTACGAAATAGTGGCCCTGACGGACGACGGCAATGCCAAGGTGGTACTGCCAGGTCTGTTCCGCAACAGTCTACAAGGCGATGCCCGGGTGGCAGAACTATTTGAACCCTTAGGCGTTGGCACCGAGTACGACAGTACGTCCGTTCGTCTGTTCAAGACAGGCCGTGGGGCCTGCAACCTGGAACTGGATATGCGCAACCAACCCGACCTGGCACAAACCATCGTAGTGACATGTTGCATGCTGGGCATACCGTTCAGAATTTCCGGACTGCAGACATTGCGCATAAAGGAGACGGACCGCATTGCCGCCCTACAGAGAGAGCTGGGCAAATTGGGCTACCCCTTGGGTGTGGAGGGCGATGATGCCGTATTTTGGGAGGGCAGCCGCCTCGACATTCCCGGACATACCGTTGACATAGACACATACGAAGACCACCGCATGGCCATGGCCTTTGCCCCCGTAGCCTTGAAGCGAGGAAGCATCATCATCAACAATCCACAGGTAGTGAGCAAGTCCTACCCCGCCTATTGGGACGACCTACGCCAAGCCGGATTCGAGATACGACAGTAAGACAAGGAGGCCACAATGGGCAAGGACAATGACAACACAATAATAGTACCGGATGCCGAATGCTGCGGCATGCACGAGACATGCGAGAAGGACAGCCTGCTGGCTGCCGTGAGCAAGGACGTGGAGTACTACGATGACGAGGAACTGGACCGTTTCCGTGGCGTGGCCTCAGACGAGTATCTGCCACCGGAGATAGAGGAGTTCCGCTATATCCTGTACACGATGCGCGATGACGAGGTGGCCGGATGGGTGCGCTCGCTGCAGTTGCGACAGGTGGAACTGCCCGACGAGCTCAAGGACGAGGTGTTCCTGATTATAGGCGAGCGGCGACAATAAAGTACCTCCTACACCCGTTATACATATATAGCCTCGAATGAGTCACAAGAACAGAACGATAGCATGGTTGATGGCACTGATCCTGGTCGGTGCCATGTCTTCGTGTTCTACAAAGAAGAACACGCCCATGACGCGTTTCTACCACTCCATGACGGCGCACTATAATATAATGTACAACGGCGAGCAGGCCTTCCTGAAAGGACAGGACGCCCAGACGGACGGGCACAAGGACGACTATAACTCGCTCCTGCCCATGTACATCAGCACCAGCAAGGCCACGGCCAACATGGGCAAAGGCAACTATGCCGCGGCCATAGAGAAGTGCGAGAAGGCCATCAAGCTGCACAGTATCAAGAAGAAGCCTCAGGTAAAGCCTGGCAAGAAGAAGGACAAGGAAACCAAGGACTATCTGGCCCGAAAGGAGTTCAATCCCTACCTGTGGCGCGCCTGGATGATGATGGGCGTGAGCCAGTTCAATCAGGGTGACTTCATCGAGGCGGCATCCACGTTCAACTACACCATACGCCTCTACTCCACCCAACCGTCCATAGCCAACCTTGCCCGCACGTGGCTGGCACGATGCTACGTGGCCATGGAATGGCCGTACGATGCCGAGGACGTTCTGCGCCGTCTCACCAAGGACAGCCTGACCTACAGGGTGCAACAGAGCTACGACAATACGCGCACGGCATGGCTCATCCAGACCGGCCAGTACGAGGAGGCCATCCCTCTGCTTCGCAAGACCATAGCCCACCAAAAGGGCAGCACGCCACGGGCACGCCTCAACTATCTCCTGGGGCAGTTGTGCCGCGAAACAGGCAGAAACAACGAGGCCTACGCCGCCTTGCGCAAAGTGCTGCGTGCCAATCCGCCATACGAGATGTCGCTCAATGCCCGTGTCCTCCAGTCCGAAATGGCCAGCAAAAGCCAAACCGGCAGCATGATACGCAAATTGCGCCGCATGGCCAAAAAGAGCACCAACAAACAATACCGCGACCAGATACACCTGGCCATAGGCAACATATACATGAACGCAGGAGACACACTCCGCTGCATCTACGCATGGGAAGACGGAGTACGCGACAGCAAGGGTGGCAGCGCCAAGAGCACCCTGTTGCTGCGCCTGGCCAACCTCTACTGGGACCGCGAGGAATATGTGGACGCCGCACGTTGCTATAAGGAATGTCTTTCCTCTTTGGACAAGGAGCGGGACGAGTACGACAGGGTGAACCAACGCAACCAGGCCCTGGAAGGTCTGTCTGAACCGCTCACGGCCATAGAATTACAGGACAGCCTGCAAGCACTGGCCAAGCTGCCGGAGGCGGAACGCGAGGCCGTGGCCAAACGCCTGGCCGAGGAATACATAAAGAAGGAGAAAGAGGAAGCAAAGCGGCGTGACCGGGAAGCCGAGGGCAACACCAACGGCAACACCAACGCCGACAACACGCTACAGCTACAGCAACAACTGCAACCTCAGTCACAGAATGGCGGCCAGTCCACCGCAGGATGGTATTTTGCCAACCCCGCAACCGTGGCACAGGGCAAGGCAGCCTTCTTCCGCAAGTGGGGCAAGCGCCGCAACACCGACTACTGGCGCTGGGCAGACAAAAGCGGCTTTGCCGTGGACGGCACGCTGCCCGATGAGATTGCCGCCTTGGACAAGGACGACACTTGGGACATGGGCGACATAGACACTACGGACGTAGCCATGCCGGACAGCGCAGAGAATGACCCGCGCAACAAGGCTTTCTACCTGAAGCAGATACCCGTCACCGAGGAGCAGATGGCCGCATCACACCGGATACTGAGCGATGCCCTGTACCAAGCCGGAGTGCTGGAGCAGGAGAAACTGGAGAACTTCCCGCTGGCCCGCAAAACCCTCATGCGCTTCATCACCGACTATCCCGAACATGACAATGTGGGCGACGCCTGCTATCACCTGTTCCTTACGTGCGGACGCCTGTCCCTGAACGATGAGGCCAACGTCTATCGCCAAAGGATAATCAACGACTTCCCACAAAACGCCTACGCCCAACTGCTGGCCAATCCGCAGTACGACCTCATAGCACGCGGAGGCCGCCATCTGGAGGACTCGGTCTACGCCGACGCCTACACGGCCTATCTGGCCGGAGACTATGGGCTGGTAAAGACCAACTATGACTTCTCTACCGAGAACTACCCTGAGGGCAAGCACCGTGCACGCTTCATGTTCATACATGCCATGGGACAACTGTACTCGGGCAACCGGGACGGGTTCCTCGCTCTATTGAAAGAACTGACCGAGAAATACTCATCCGAGGAGATAGCCAAGTTGGCTGCGGAAATCATGAAGGGCATCAGCGAGGGACGCCTGCTGAATGATGGTCCGTGGGACACCAGCGGAATATGGGCACGCAAGACATTGGGAGCCGAAGCCGACAGTACCGGCGAGGCTGCCGTGCTCCGGGACGACCGTTTGGGTAACTTTGCCTTCGTGCTGGCCTACCCCAAGGGAGCCTTGGACGAAGACCAGTTGCTCTTCGAGATGGCACGCTACAACTTCACCTCCTTCATGGTACGCAACTTCGAGCTGGAGATCAGCGACCTCGGCGATATCAGTATGCTGGCCGTAAAGGGTTTTCTCAGCTTCGACGAGGTACACGCCTATGCACAGCGTCTCTACGCTGACAGCCACATGGCCACCGTACTGGAAGGCATACGCACGCTATTGATACTGGAGGAGAACATGAGCCTCCTGGGCACCCGATACAGTTTCGACGACTACCAGCGGTTTTACGACGAGCACTTCACGCCACTGCAGATACCCGAAGAGTTGCGGCTGGACGAGGAAACTGTCATACGTGGCGAGGACGAGGTGCCCGACACCGAAGAAGAGGGCGAGACCACAGACCGGCCCGAGGAGGAGGGCGAAGACGTGGAAGACGACTTCCCATTCGGTTTCTGACCACACCTTATATATTACAATAGAAGGATACGACTATGACATACAGACTGCTATGGGTGGACGACGAGGTGGACCTGCTCAAGGGGCACATCCTGTTCCTGGAGAAAAAAGGTTACGCCGTGGACACCGCCAGCAATGGCTACGATGCACTGGAAATGTGCCAAAGGGAGAACTATGACCTGATGCTCTTGGACGAGAACATGCCCGGACTCAGCGGTCTGGAGACCTTGGCGCGCATCAAGGACATGCACCCCACCCTGCCAATAATCATGGTCACCAAGAGCGAGGAGGAGAACATCATGAACCAGGCCATAGGCGCCAAGATCTCCGACTACCTCATAAAGCCCGTCAACCCCACACAGATACTGCTGTCCCTGAAAAAGAACATACACAGCCGCGAGATAGTCAGCGAGACCACCCAGACAGCCTACCAACAGGACTTCGGCCGCCTGAGCATGCAGATCAGCGATGCCCGCACCATAGAGGACTGGACCAACGTCTACCGCAACCTGGTGCGTTGGGAGCTGGAGCTACAGGATGTGGCCCCGGAGATGAAGGAAATGCTGGCCATGCAGAAGCGCGACGCAAACGTGGAGTTCTGCAAGTTCATTCGCAAGAACTACATGCAGTGGATGGACAGCCTCATCCGTCACGACTCGGATGCCGCACGCCCGCTCATGAGTCCCGACATCTTCAAGAATCGCATCTTCCCTGCCTTTGACCGTGGCGAAAAGGTTTTCCTGCTGCTGATAGACAACTTCCGTTGGGACCAGTGGAAGAGCATCATGCCCGAGGTGGCCGACCTCTTCAACATAGAGGAAAGCATCTATTGCAGCATTCTGCCCACCGCCACACAGTACGCCCGCAATGCCATCTTCTCCGGCCTGATGCCAATAGAGATAGAGGCTATGTTCCCCGACCTGTGGGTGGACGAGGAGTCGGAGCAGGGCAAGAACCTCAACGAGTCGCCCATGGTCAGGACCCAATTCGAACGCTTCCGCCGCCGCAACACCTTTGACTATCACAAGGTAAATGACTCTGCCGGTGCCGAGAAGCTCCTGCAACAACTGCCCACCATGATGCGCAACGACCTTAACATCATTGTTCTGAACTTCATAGACATGCTCAGCCATGCCCGCACCGAGAGCCGTATGGTGCGCGAGTTGGCCAACAGCGAGGCTGCCTACCGCAGCATCACGCGCAGCTGGTTCATGCACTCCGCCGTATCCGAACTGTTCCGCGCCCTGGCCACCACAGACTGCCGCGTCATCCTCACAACAGACCACGGCTCCATGCGTGCCAACAATCCCGTAAAGGTTATCGGAGACAAGAACACCAACACCAACCTACGCTACAAACTGGGCAAGAATCTGGCCTACAATGCACGCGAAGTCTTCGAGATCCGCGATCCCCGCAAAGCAGGTCTCCCGGCCCCCAACATCAGCACCACCTACATCTTCGCTCAGAACCAGGACTTCCTGGCCTACCCCAACAACTACAACTACTACGTGCAATACTACCGCGACACCTTCCAGCACGGCGGCATAAGCATGGAGGAAATGCTCATCCCCCTGATTACGCTGCAGGGGAAGAAACGTTAGGTGAATATTCAAGATAGAAGTGCAATCTTGAATATTCATACATACCGACTACACAACAGGAGCAAGTTCACCATCTTTGACATACATGTTATGCACAAGTCACTGACAAGACGACTTTCATGCACACAAAGACACTATCAGGAAAAACAGGCACCCCATCAAGACTCGACAGTGACATGCCTTTATAGGAGGAAAATGTCTAAGTATGAACTTTCATTCGCAAAAAGGGCAAGAGCGCACCGTGTGGTACGCTCTTGCCCTTTCCTTATCCGGCAACTGCCGGCACGGATAATGTGCCTCACTCCACGAGCTTCAGACTGTAGTTCAGTTGCGACTGCGCCTTCTCGCACTTATCGTTAAGCAAGGTGATGGTCGTGTCATCCTCGCGAAGGAAATTGAAAGTCTCCCGGCCGTCCTCAGTGATGCACTGCCATACAGTAGCGTTGTCGTCCCCAGGGATGCCACGCAGAGTCAAGCGCTTGCCCGTGTAGGTGAATGCCTTGTCCTGTCCATCTTCGGCCTCTTTGTAGTTGAGAGTCAACTCAAAGGTGCCGTCGCCACTATGCTCGCGATGGTGTATGGTCAGGCGGTACTCTATGCCGGGGCAGGACGCGGCCGGCAACAGTCCCTCATAGGTATGCTGCATCTCGCCCAGGACAACATCGTCCTCAGAGGCCACGATAGCCGCGGTATCCGTAGATGCGGCTTGTGCCTCATCGGCTGCTGCGTCATTTGTCTTAGACCCGCCCAGGCATGATGTGCAAACTGCCACCAGGCATGCTCCCAATAAAAGCGTACTTGTCTTCATTATCCTTCCTGTCTGTATATGGTTAGTTATGGCAAAGGTCGGGAATTTTGATGATACGACCTAACAACAGGCATGCTTTTGTATATTTTTAACCTAACTGACCGGCCATCATAAGACACGATTTCTTTAGTCTTACCTCCAGTACCATTATGTTGACATCCTGCGGCGGAGACAATAGTAGACACACTGTTCCGGTGCGCAGCTGACGGTTAGTGGCAGCAATTGTACGCCGGACAGCACATCTACTATCATTTATACTCATGATATATGTCTGTAAATGGCTTTCACTGTTGGTCTTGCTGATGTATGGAGGAATGGCCGTACAGTGGTCCATTCCTCCACGATTGCGATTACCTATCTATTAACATCCCTTATTTCAGACGTATTGAGTATATACTGGGCTTCCCGTTTGACTGTCTGATGTTGAGGCGGAATTTGTCCGTTGTCAGCGTTTCGGGCAATGCAAACTCTATTATGCCATAGCCCATGAAGCTGTTCTGGTTAGACACGGGTAACACCTCACTTTGGTACACTGGCGTCCAGGAATTATCTCGCAAAACTTCTATGTCCAAGCGTCGGATGCTGTTCGCGACGGCAATGATGAAGAACTTGTCAAACGTGCGTTCCCCGTCCAGTGCAACAGTCATCCATGCCAGGGAGTCGCCCGCCATCCAGGCCGTGCTCACATCGCTGTCCACTGCATAGCCGGCACTGCAATGCAACGTGTCGTTCCTGTAGATGCTGCTCGATGTTGCCACGGCATCCGTGGTGATGGAGCGAGGCTTGTCCAACTCCTTCGGAAAGGCCTTCCCGCCTTCTATGCCCAAACGCCTGGCAAGTTCCACGATGTTCTCCACAGCCTGCGGGTTCTGCCGTCCATCCGTGGCAGGCGGCACATTCAGCAACAGGCAGTTGTCGTTGGACGTGGCTACGTAGAATATCTCCTCCAACTCGTCCACATCGCGCACCGTCGTGTCCTCGGGATGGTTGAACCAACTGCCTATCACCGAAATGGTCTGCGTGCTCTCGAAGGGCAAGTAGTACTCCTTGCCGCTGTGCCTATATACCTTAGGGTCGTTCTTCACAGGGAGGAAGGGATCCCAAAGACGGAAGTCAGACGGGAAGTATATAATGGAGTCACCCTCCTGCATGTCCACAGGACGCTTGCCTATGGTCCAGTTGGTAGAAATCTGGCATTCGGGCTGCATGGCCTTCACAAAGTCATATACCTCCTGCAGGTGCCAGTCCTCGTTCTTGCGGTCCCATGCCCCATCGAACCACAGTTCGTGGACTGTGCCATACTGTGTCATCAGTTCCTGCAACTGGTTCTTCATGTACTGGATATAGGCATACTTGTCTTCTTCGCGGTACGTGGGTTCATGTCTGTCCCACAGGGAATAGTAGACGGAAAAGGCAATGCCTTCCTTACGGCACGCATCCGAAACGGCCCGTACAATGTCCACCTTGTTTTCTATGTCCGGGTTGGCGATATCGAAGTCCGTATACTCGCTATCCCACAGACAGAAGCCATCGTGGTGCTTGGTGGTCAGCACTATCGACCTCATGCCCGCACGCTTGGCATTTTCCACCCATTCCGCAGCCCTTTCGGCTATGTCGGCCGGAGGCGCATAAGTAGAAGCCGGGGCACTGCCGTCGCTCCATTCCACATTCAGATAGGTGTTCATGCCAAAGTGCAGGAACATGCCATACTTGCGGTCTATCATCGCCTGCTGTCCAGCAGTAGGTTGTGGTCCTTCGGTCTTCGGTGTGGAAGAACAACCACACAACCAAGCGCCTATACTCAGAAGGCACAGTGTCTTGCTTAGGTCTCTCATTCTTTCTTTTTTATTTATATATGGGTTCTACTTTCTATTTGATTCTTCAAGAGGTCATTGGAGCGCTATACGCTTGTGCAGTTCCTTCAGTATCTCAACATCCTTTGCCCTCAGGCGTCCATCCCTGTCGGGCGGGCAGTTCAGGATGAGCACATTGTCGTTCTTGGTACAACGCTTGTAGAGTTTCTCAAGCTCGTCCACAGACTTGAACGTATTGTCCTTCGTGTTGTAGAACCAGCGTTGGCTGATGCATATCGTGGACTCCCATGGCAGATAGTAGTCATGTCCGTCGTGAGTAAATACTTTGGGGTCGTTGTCGGCAGGCAGATAAGGGTCGCCCAACCTGAAGTCACTGGGAAAATAGCGGAAGGGATAACCGGCTTTCTGCTCCTCGGGAACAACATTGACGTCAAGTTTGTCAGGCGAACCTATTGTCCAGTTGATGCCCACCTGGCATTCGGGCTCTCTCCTCTTGATGGTCTGGTAGATGTCCATTATAGGCCAGCGGTAATTTTGCTTCACCCATCCGCCATCGAACCAGAATTCCACAATGTGGGTATGCTTACGGGTGATGGCTATCAGTTCCTCCAACTGCTTGAGCATATAGTCGTTATATGAGGCATCCTGGCTTTGGTCTTCCACATTGCCGTTTACCTTCCTGTCCCACAACGAATAATAGAGTCCCAGCCCTATGCCATATTTTTTACATGCCTTGGCAACAGTCTCCACCACATTGGTCTTGTTACCCGAATTGGCGACATCGTATTCCGTGTATTTGCTGTCCCAGAGGCAAAAACCGTCGTGGTGCTTGGTTATCAGGATGACATACTTCATGCCGCTCTCCTTGGCGGTCCTCACCCATTGCTCCGCATCGATTTGCGTAGGATTGTACGAAGATGCCGGTTTGGACCCATCCGTCCATTCCTCATCATGAAAAGTGTTGATGCCAAAGTGCAGGAACATGCCATACTTACGTTCTATCTGTTTCTTCTGCACCGGACTTGGCGATACGGAAGGCACAGGCAGATGGAGTTTCTGTCCCCAAATGCATTGGGAAACAATCATGACAATGACTGAAAAGGATAAAATACGTCTCATGAGGCAATAAATTTATTATATTAATGATAATTCCACCACAAAGGTAGCGTTTATTGGAAGTAACGACGATTTTATTACCGCGCTTTACTTTGCATAAATCGACATATTGATTATCTTTGCACCCAAAATCCCGATAACAGATGAAGTATGCAGACTACCAGAATACCCTGTCGTTGCAAATGATCTACGCAGGCTATTCCAAGGTGGGGACAGAATGGTGCTACAAGAACGTTGTCAGCCCGTTCACACGCCTCTACCTGATAAACGAAGGCCATGCCTCGGTATACATGAACCATGAGAAATACGACTTGAAGGAGGGCGACATGTTCATCATACCCAAGTTTACTTTCCACGAATACGAATGCCTGGAATCCATGGGACACTATTACATCTGCTTCCTGGACCAACTAATAGGCGGGCGCAACCCCTTCGAATATGCCAGCATCAACTATTGCCCCAAGGCATCGGAACTTGACAAATATCTGATGGAGCGCTTCATTGGTCTGAACCCGCATTGCGCTCTTGGAAATACCAACCCACTCACCTACGACAATCGCCCCGAACTCTTCTCCATCAATCGCGAAAAGCCTATCGGGGAACTGAAAGTGGACATTGAAAGTTCCGACATACTGCTCCTGCTGTTCTCCAGATTCCTTAAAGAGGGCACACGACCCTTCTCTCAAATCAATCCCAGGATGGTGCAAGTGTTCAACCACATCAACAACCACCTGGACCAACGCATCACCGTGGCGGAACTGGCAGAAATCATGTGCGTATCCCCCCGACCATTTCATCCGCATCTTCAAGCAAATCAACGGAATGACGCCAAACAAGTTCCTTCAGCACAAACGGGTGGAAAGGGCACAGACGCTGATGCTATCCTCCGACATGAGCCTGACGGAAATAGCCCGCAAAGTGGGGGTTCCTAACCTGTCGCAGTTTTCAAGGCTTTTCCACCAGCAGACCGGCATAGCCCCCAAACTGTACATGCAAAACACCTTGAGAGGAAAAGAAAACGGGCTTGGCGCAGAGCCTCATCAAGCAGGAAATGTGCCATAAACCACACCGACCATGGACACGGCAGCGACAATGACTGCCGACAGGACGAGGTTCACATACACGCGGCCCATATTCGTATGAAGACTTTATAGCCCAAGCAAAATAATACATACAATGGTAAGACGGGGACAACGCACGTGACCAAGTCAAAGGACGATTTTCCAACCCGATAGCGATAGGAATACACTTGACAGTCCGATAGGCTCAAAGGTTCGTTCCTACCGGACTTTCGGAAGTGCCTCCACGAGGGGTGACACGCTCGGAGTGCACCATATCAGTTGTGCACCAGAGTGCCTATTTCCTCACCGGAGATGACCCTTTTGAGGTTACCCACGATATCCATATTGAAGACATAGATGGGAAGGTTATTCTGCATGCACATGGCTGTGGCAGTGATGTCCATGACCTTCAGGCCGCGGGAGATGACCTCTTGATAGGTGATGTCCTGAAACTTGGTGGCTGTGGGGTCCTTCTCGGGGTCAGCAGTATAGATGCCGTCCACGCGGGTGCCCTTGAGCATCACGTCAGCCTCTATCTCTATGCCGCGCAGGGAGGATCCTGTGTCGGTGGTAAAATAGGGCGACCCCGTACCGGCGCTCATGATGACCACCTCGCCGCGCTCCATGGCCTCGATGGCTTTCCACTTGGTATAGAACTCGCCTATGGGTTCCATGCGTATGGCCGTCAGCACACGGTTCTTCTGCCCTATGGCTCCCAAGGCACTGCTCAAGGCCAGGGAGTTGATGACCGTGGCGCACATGCCCATCTGGTCACCCTTGACGCGGTCAAACCCCTTGCCGGCGCCGGTCAGGCCTCGGAAGATGTTGCCGCCGCCTATGACAATGCCTATCTGCACTCCCATGTCGGCTATTTCCTTGATCTGGCGTGCATAGTCATTGAGACGCTCAGTGTTGATACCCTGTTTCTGCTCTCCTGCCAGGCTTTCGCCGGACAGTTTCAGTAAGATACGGTTGAATTTCATTGTCGTATGTATGTGTATTCTGATTAAATGTCATTGCGCAGCAGCTTCACTTCCTTGAAGGCATAGCGCCGCTCCCGCCCTCCGGTGTCCGCGATGATCAGGTGCCCGTCGGACTCCACACGGGAGATGACACCCTCAAAGCGGCCGTCCACATCGCAGAAGGCGCACTGCCGTCCACGCATGTACAGCGAGGCGTGATACTGTTCCCGTATGCGTTCGAACTTCCCCTGCCGCACCTCGTCGTAGTAGATGCGGAAGCATGAGAGTATGTCAGCGAGCAGGCTCTCTACGGACATCTCATGCCCCACCTGCAACCGCAGCGATGTAGGCGGCACAGCCAGCCCGAGGGGAAAGTCCGTCTGATTGACATTGATGCCGCTGCCTATCACGGAGCGTGCCACCAAAGCGCCGCTGAGAGTGTTCTCTATGAGCGTGCCGCAGATCTTGCGTCCCTGGCAATATATGTCATTGGGCCACTTGATGAGGACGTCGGGGAGATAGCGGTCCAGCACCCCCTTGATAGCCAGAGCCATGGCCTGGCTCAGGATAAAGCCGTTGCCTGCCCGCAGTGTCTCGGGGCAGACAAGTACGCTGAACAGGAGGTTCTGCCCACGGTCGCTGACCCAAGTGTTTCCCACCTGTCCACGGCCACGGGTCTGAAAGTCGGCCACGGCCACGGTCATGGTGGTAGTGGCCTGCGGGATATAGTCGCGCAGGTAGTCGTTGGTGGACGAGACCTCGTCCAGGTGCTTATATTCCAATTCCGGGTCTGAAAGCATGTTCATAGTGCCTGATATAAGGGTTCTGCACCGTCCCTGTGACGGTGATGACATCGAAGCGCACATCGCAGTCCAAGGCATTGCAGCGCAGATAGGCGTCTGCCGCCATGACCAGCAGGTGCATCTTGCGCCGGGTGACGGCATCCTCCGGGTTGCCATACATGAGGTTGGCCCTGGCCTTCACTTCCACAAACACCAAGGTGTCGCCCTGACGGGCCACTATATCTATCTCCTTGTGCCCGCTGCGCCAGTTGCGCTCCACCAGGATATACCCCTTGCGACGGAGATAGTCCACTGCTATGTCCTCGCCCTGTGTGCCGAAATCATTATGCTGTGCCATAAGAAGATGAGTTATGTCGCAGATATATCCCACCCAACTTGTCGCAGTAGAAGCATTGCCCTAACGTTTCCTGGCGAAAAAGTCCTTCATCAGTGCCCCACACTCCGCGGCCAGCACACCCGAGACCACCTCGCACCGCGGATGCAGAGCCTGCGGGGCAAAGCGACGGAAGCCTCGCTTCTCGTCATCAGCGCCGTAGACCACACGCGGTATCTGGCTCCATCCCAGAGCGCCGGCACACATGATGCACGGCTCCACTGTGACGTAGAGCGTGCAGTCCGTCAGGTATTTGCCGCCAAGGTATTCCGTGGCGGCCGTGATGGCCTGCATCTCGGCATGGGCGGTGACATCGTGCAGGCGTTCGGTGAGATTGTGCCCACGTGCAATGACCTGCCCACGGCACACGATCACCGCACCTATGGGTATCTCTCCTTCATCGTACGCACGGGCAGCCTCCCGCAGAGCCTGCTTCATGTACTGCTCGTCGGTCATTCCTGCCTTTCCAAAAACTCCAACTGACCGTCCACTATCCAGCGAACATCATCGGCATCGAAGTTTCCTATCTTCTCTTTCCTGGCCTGGTTGGCCATGAAGACAGCAGCCTCCTCCACATCTATCTCGGTCTCCTCTTCCTCGTTGTCCATGATGCCCGTAGCCTCACAGTACTCGGCAAAGGCATCCAGGAAGTAGTAGAGGTCGTCCTCGGTGAACTTATCCTTAATCTCCTGTGGCAGGTAGCTCTGTATGAAAGCCACTGTCTGGCGGTCTTCTTCGGCAAAGAAGAGCTCTTCATTGAATTCGCTCATAGCAGTTGTGTGTGTTAAGGTAAATAGATCTGTTTAGGCACACCCGTCTCTTCAGGGGTGCATATCACTGGCGGTGGCAAGAGGATGGGGTCCTTACAAGATAGCCTTCAGCTTCTCCTCCAGTACTGCCTTGGGGCATGCGCCCACCTGCTTGTCCACCACCTGACCACCCTTGATGAAGAGTATCGTAGGGATGTTGCGTACACCGAAGCGCATGGGCAGTTCCTCGTCTTCCTCTATGTCGCACTTGCCTATGATGGCCTGGTCGGCATACTCGGCAGCCAGTTCTTCCACCAGGGGACCTACGCGTCTGCAGGGGCCGCACCATGTTGCCCAGAAATCCAATACTACGGGTTTGCCCGATGCTATCAACTCTTCAAAGTTTGCGCTGTTAATTACTTGTGCCATAATCGTGTCTTGTTTGTGTTAGTATTATACTTAGTATTATGTCGTTGCTCTAATGTGAATATGGTGGTAAGGAAGGGACGTCAGTCCGAATTGATGCTGTACTCTATGCCGTCGTTGCCCTGGAGAGTGTCTATCAGTTGGCGTGTGACCTTTACCTTCAGCCCGGACGGCTTCATGGATAGAGTGGAACCGTCGCTGTTGTAGAAAGTGAACTCCACCGGCACGTTGCCCTCCTCCTGACGGAGTGACTCGCTGAGCATCAGCACCTGTTCCTCGGTTAGGGTGTCGGCGTTGAGGTGAATGGTGAGTTTATGGATAAGGTCGTCGTGCACATCGCTCAGATACAGTATCTCGCCTATGGTCAACTGCACACGCGTGGGGTCGAAGCGTCCCGGCTGCACCTGTCCCTTGATGTAGAGCGTACTGCCCACCATCATGTATCCGCTCCACCTGGGCCAGTCCTGACCGAAGAGCGCTATCTCGCCCTGGCCGCTATAGTCCTCGATGGTGACTATGCCGTAGCCCGAGCCACGGCGGCTGATACCCGTCTTGACGTTGGTGATGATGCCACCAAGGGAAAAGTCGCCATTGACAAAGGCCGATGGGTCCTCCAGGTCGGTAGCATGCATGGTGCAGACGTTGCGGATGATGACCGAATACTCGTCCAACGGATGCCCCGAGAGATAGATGCCCACGAGACTGCGCTCGCGGTTGAGACGCTCCAAAGTGCTCCACGGTTCTGCCTGCGGTATGGGCGGAGTGCTGACTTCCACCATGTCGGCCCCGAAGAACGAGAACTGCGCCTCCATCATGCTCTGCTGGTAACTGTTGCCATATCGTGCAAGGGTGTCCAGAAAAATTTCGCCCTTGCTGTTGAAGCCCAGGAACTGCTCGCGCCGGATCTGTTCACTGAAGGTATCAAAGGCACCGCTCAGGGCCAGACACTCCAAACCGTTGCGCTTGACAGTGGATATGGGCACGCGCTGCACGAAATCGAACAAGTCCTTGTACGGGCCATTCTTCTCACGCTCCTGCACTATGGCCTCGGCCGCAGCCTCGCCCAGTCCCTTGATGGCCATCAGACCAAAACGTATCTGCGACTGGCTGTTCACGCCGAAGTTGGCATGTGACTCGTTCACGTCGGGTCCCAGCACCTTTATCTTCAGGGCGCGGCACTCGTCCAGCAGCTTGGTTATTTCCTTGATATCGTCCTTGCGGCGTGTAAGCAGGGCGGCCATGAACTCGGCCGGATAGTGTGCCTTGAGGTAGGCCGTCTGGTAGGCCACCCAGGAGTAGCAAGCCGCATGTGACTTGTTGAAGGCATAAGAAGCGAACTTCTCCCAGTCGCCCCATATCTTCTCCAGAACCTTGGGGTCGTGACCGTTGCGCACGCCGCCCTCGATGAACTTGGGCTTCATGGCATCGACTATGTCCTTCTTCTTCTTACCCATGGCCTTACGCAGAGCATCGCTCTCGCCTCGGGTAAAGTCGGCCAGCAGACGGCTCAGCAGCATGACCTGCTCCTGATAGACGGTGATGCCATAGGTGTCTTTGAGGTACTTCTCCATCACTGGGATGTCGTACTTGATCTCCTCCTGGCCATTCTTGCGTGCAATGAACGAAGGAATATAGTCCATGGGGCCTGGACGGTACAGGGCGTTCATGGCTATGAGGTCCTCGAATACCGTAGGACGCAGTTCCTTGAGGTACTTCTGCATGCCCGCAGACTCGAACTGGAACGTGCCTATCGTCCTCCCCTCCTGATATAGCTTATAGGTTAGTTCGTCGTCAATGGGCAGGCTGTCCAGATCTATGTCTATGCCGTGCGCCTCCTTGACGACGCGACATGCCTCCTTCATCTCCGAGAGCGTCTTCAGGCCAAGAAAGTCCATTTTGATAAGACCTGTGGACTCTATGACATGGCCGTCGTATTGTGTCACGGCAGTCTTCTCGCCGGGGAAGTCGGGGTCGTCCGCCGTGCTCACTGGGACGTGGTCGGATATGGGGTCGCGGCAGATGATGAAACCACAGGCGTGGATGCCGGTGCCTCGGATATTGCCCTCCAGCATGCGGGCATACTTTATTGTATTGGCCAGGACGGGGTCGGAACTGGCCTCAGCCTGCTGCAACTCCACGGTGCACTTGATGGCATTGGTCAGATTCATCTTCAGGTCCTTGCCGTCCAAGTTAAGCCGGTCGGGAATGGCCTTGCAGAGGGCGTTGGCCTTGTCCAGCGGCAACTTCTCTATGCGGGCGACATCCTTTATGCTGTTCTTGGTAGCCATGGTGGAGTACGTGATAATGTGGGCACAGTTCTCCTTGCCGTACTTCTCCATCACCCACTGCAACACGCGACCGCGGCCATCGTCATCGAAATCGGTATCAATATCGGGCAGGGAGATACGGTCGGGATTGAGGAAACGCTCAAACAGCAGATCGTACTTCAACGGATCCAGTCGCGTGATGCCCAGGCAATAAGCCACCACACTGCCGGCGGCCGATCCACGTCCGGGCCCCACCCATACACCCAGCTCGTTGCGGGCAGAGTTGATAAAGTCCTGCACTATGAGGAAGTAGCCGGGGAAGCCCATGGTCTTCATGATGTGCAACTCGAAGCGGATGCGGTCGTCCACCTCCTTGGACAAATTCTCGCCATAGAGTTTCCGTGCTCCGATATAGGCCAAATGGCCCAGATAGTCGGCCTCGAACTTGATACGGTACAGTTTGTCTATGCCGCCCAACTTGGCAATTTTCTTCTCGCCCTCCTCGCGTGACAGCGGGTTCTGTCCGTTCTCGTCAGTGGTGAACTCACGGAAGAGGTCCTCCTCTGTCAGGCGCTCGCGCCACTGCTGCTCAGTGCCGAACTCCTCGGGGATGGGAAAGAAAGGCATGATGGGATTAGAGTCCAGACCATACATCTCCACCTTGTCCAGTATCTCGGTAGTATTGGCCAGGACCTCGGGTATGTCGGCAAACACCTCGTTCATCTCGTCGCGCGTCTTGAACCACTCCTGTTTGGTGTAGAGCATGCGCGTGGGGTCGTTCAGGTCCTTATTGGTGGATAGGCAGAGCAGATGGTCGTGGGCCTCGGCATTCTCCTCGTCCACAAAATGCGAGTCGTTGGTGGCAATCACCCTCACGCCCAGCCGGTGCCCCAGGTCCATGATGACCGGATTGACTTTCTTCTGCAACTCGTAGGTCTCGCGGTTGGCCCTTTGACGCGGGTCCTTCACCTGGTGGCGTTGCACCTCCAGATAGTAGTCATCGCCCCATATCTCCTTGAACCACAACACGGCCTTTTCCACCTCGGCCATGTCACCGGCCAGTATCTTGCGCGGTATCTCGCCGCCCAGACAGGCCGAGGATATAATCAGGCCCTCATGAAACTGCGCCAGATCCCGATGGTCCGTACGGGGACGCATATAGTATCCGTCCACCCACGAACGGCTGACCAGCTTGATCAGATTCTTGTACCCCACCTCGTTCTTGGCCAGCACCACCAGGTGCCAGCCACTCTGATCCTGTTTGCCCTCGCGCAGGCTTTTGTCTCCGCGCCTGGCCACATACATCTCGCAACCGAAGATGGGCTTGAACGGTTCCAGCCCCTCCTTCTTGCGCTTGCCGTTCACCTTGGCACAGTAGTCAAAGAAATCCTTTATGCCAAACATATTGCCATGGTCGGTGATGGCCATGCCTCGCATGCCGTCGCCAATGGCCTTGTCTACCAGGCGCGGTATGCTGGCCTGCCCGTCGAGCAGGGAATACTGTGTGTGTACATGCAAGTGAACGAAATCTTCCATTGTGAGCAGTGTCCTTTCCTTGTTTTGATGGCATAAAGGTAATGTATTTTCCTTGGTCCGCACTGCCAGGGGCACAATAATTAAGCCTTTTTTGCAAAAAAGCGTGCACACATGCCCCCGTATGCTTTTTTATTTATATCTTTGTCTTTAAAAAGTAGAGCAAATGGGTAAGAGACTGCGCAAACTGAAAAAGATACGCCTGCATCGCGAGGGAACAACCACCCTTGTCCTCGGGTTCATCGTCTTTGCTGTATTGAATGCTTTGGTGTACTATGTGGTCAGCCCGTTCTGCCCTGCGGTAAGCTATGCATTTGCCGCAATCACGGTAGTTGTCTATCTTGTCGTGGTCAACTTCTTCCGCTGCCCCATACGCCGTTATGAACATCCCGACACCGACGGTCTGATAATAGCGCCCGCCGACGGCAAGGTGGTGGTCATCGAGGAAGTGGAGGAGAACGAATACTTCCACGACCGCCGACTGATGGTGAGCATCTTTATGAGCCTGTTCAACGTGCACGCCAACTGGGTACCGTGCGACGGCAAGGTGAAAATGGTGCGCCATCACGACGGACGATACAAGGCTGCATGGCTGCCCAAGTCCAGCACCGAGAACGAACGCAGCACCGTGGTGATAACCTCATCCACGGGACACGAGATACTGGTACGCCAGGTGGCCGGAGCCATGGCACGGCGCATTGTCACATACCTGAAGGAAGGCGATGATTGCGTCATAGACGAGCACATGGGCTTCATAAAGTTCGGCAGCCGAGTGGACATTTTCCTGCCCATAGGTACCAAGGTACAGGTACGCCTGGGACAGCGCACCACAGGCAACGAGACCGAAATAGCCCGTCTGCCTTAGTGGCAACGACATACCACACAGGACCCATTCACCAGACACTATAATGAAAAGACATATTCCCAACACCATCACCTGCTGCAACCTCATTTGCGGCTGCATTGCCACGGGCGCAGCATTCCAGGCCACGGTTCCGGCCAACTACTTTTGGGCCATAGTTTTCATCTTGGCAGGAGCCATATTCGACTTCTTCGACGGCATGGTGGCACGCCTGCTGGGTGTATCCTCACCCATAGGAAAGGAACTGGACTCGCTGGCCGACGTGGTGACTTTCGGCGTGGCTCCATCGGCCATGCTGTTCAGTCTGTTCCGCGAGGTGCAGTACCCGGAGTTCATGCTATCCCTGCGCTACATCATGCCCTACACGGCATTCATAATGGCGGCATTCTCCGCCCTACGGTTGGCCAAGTTCAACCTGGACACCCGCCAGAGTACATCCTTCATAGGTCTGCCCACACCGGCCAACGCGCTTTTTTGGGGCAGCCTCATTGTGGGACAACACGCATTCCTGATCAGCGGCAAGTTCAATGCCCTGTTCCTCTTCCTCTTCATGCTGCTCTTTTGCTTCCTGCTGGTGGCAGAGTTGCCGCTGTTTGCCCTGAAGTTCAAGAACCTGTCGTGGACGGACAACAAGGTAAAATACATCTTCCTGCTGGGCTGCATACCGTGCTTCCTACTGGCTGAAAGTTGTTTTGCAGCCATCATCCTATGGTACGTGCTGCTATCCATCGTTGCACCTCTTCTGTCTCCTGCTCATGACAACTGCTGAAATCATAATCCCATCACTGGACAGGATAGCAGAAGCTGCACGCTCCTTCGTGGCACACATCGGCGAGCGACGCCTCTTTGCCTTCTACGGAGACATGGGAGCAGGAAAGACTACCTTCATAAAGGCCATCTGCGATGAGTTGGGAGTGACGGATACAGTCAGCAGTCCCACCTTTGCTATTGTCAACGAGTACAGTTCGGCACATGGCCCAATTTATCATTTCGACTTTTACCGCATCAAACGTATCTCCGAAGTCATGGATTTAGGCTTTGACGACTATACCTACAGCGGGCATCTTTGTCTGATGGAATGGCCCGAACTGATAGAAGAGATATTGCCCGAAGATACCGTGGATGTATATATTGAGGCACAAGAAGACGGCACGCGCGTGGTGCGCATGGACTGAACCACCTCTTCCATTACATGTTCCCCCTTCTTTAAGGGGACACACCTATTTGCCTCCCCCCTATACCTTAATATACAACACGCGCGCGTGAATAGGTCTTTCCCCCAAAATCCCAATCCATCAGAGCCTTCTCTTCCCACTTTCTTCCTATAAGCCCATTCCGTTACTTCTCAACCCTTCTGGGCCATCCACCTTGCCCACATCACAAGAGAGAGAGGACAACCAAAACATATTGTCCCCTCTCCGTAATCACATCAATTCTATTTCAATCTATTACATACCGACGCGCTTTTGTTGCCGGTTCCTTTTAGCTTATATATGCCACACCCTATCAGATTAGCAAGCCTCAGCCTGCCAGGGTTGCCGTCATTTAAGACGGAAAATAACTGGTATGGCAAAATGCGTGGCACAAGGCTGCGTCTTCTCTTTGTCCCGATAAGCCGGCGTCCACTTGGGCATTGCCTTCACCAACCTGATGACTTCCTCGGAACAGGCGTCAACAGCTTCTTGAT
The DNA here is from genome assembly GCA_002297545.1 of Prevotellaceae bacterium UBA711. Lineage (GTDB taxonomy): Bacteria > Bacteroidota > Bacteroidia > Bacteroidales > Bacteroidaceae > Physcousia. The sequence goes on from DBLZ01000040.1 coordinate 20,868, forward strand.
AGGCGGCCTCATCATGCTCTTCAGTCTTGCCATCCTTGGCACGAGCGGTGACGGTAACGGTGTGCAGCTTAGCGGCATCTGCAACTTCTCTCAAAATACGTACGTCGCTGATACTGCCGTCCTTGCCCACAAGGAACCGCACCACCACCCTACCCTGTATGCCCAGTTCCTGGGCTTTGGCAGGATAACGTATCGTCTTACGAAGGAACGCAAAGAGCTCCTCATCTCCTCCTGGAAAACTTGGATACACTGGTACAATGGCACAATAGTCGGCAGAGACCTTTACGCTGTCAGCATCACCCTTGACGGCGGAAGGTAAGGCAAAGGCCGCATCTTTTTGCTCTTTTGCTTGCTTGTTAATGGTTTTTGTACTAACTTTGCCGACTGAAGCCTCGGTGGCATCATTGCCATTGGCCGATGAGGCGGTGGGCTGGACTGTGGCAAAGGCACTGAGTGCCAAGGTTGCCATCGGCAGGATATACAGCACCTTGCTGCACATCCATTTCGCGGATTTTGATTTCTGCATCATAGTGATACGTTTTATAATTAAACTATGGTCGAAGTTGTTGGCAAAGGCGTAGGAACTGGAGCCAACAACTTTCTTTATCAACAACATTTGATAGTCCCGGGCCGAGACACCGTGGCGCAGGACGCTGTCGTCGGCCTGATACTCGTGCACGTCACGCATGCTACTGCCCAGTATGTATACAAGCGGATTCCACCACTGCAATGTCTGTACCAAAGCAAGGAGAAGCAAATCCAAGGAATGCCGGGCACGTACATGGGCCATCTCGTGCAGGAGAATCTCCCGGCCGTTCTCGCGATAGTCCCGTTCGCTGATTACTACAGAACGCATCCAGCTGTATGGCGCCACCTCCTCGGCATGGCAGTAGACATGCACTCCGTCACTGGTCTGCCGCCACAGGCTGCCCCGCCTCATCACCACACCCATCTGCACAACCTGATACACATGCCACAGGAACACCGCCACCATCACTGCCACGAACACCAGTGACACATAGTGCCAAGCACCCAATGCAGGAGAGCCGATGACCTGTGCGGCGCGTACGTCCACCTCCGGCATCAATACGGCAGAAACCTGTACATCGCTCCCGGCCGATGCAGGCCTGAATACCGTTTGCACCGGGGCAAGGCCTTCCCACGCCAAGGAATGGACATCCAACAATGGCAATGCCAAGGACAGGAGCAGGATTGACAGGAGTACAATGCGGTTCAGACGGAAAAAACTTTCCTTCCTGAGCATAAGCATATACGGGATGTACAGCATGGACAGCGCAAGGGCGGACCGGAGGGAATATGCCAATATGGATTCTATCATGGTATTGCTTTTATTTTGATTTCGTGTAAATGGAGTGCATGCCTGTGACGGGCAACTATGCTGACGACGGCCGTGGCCTCAGTCCTCTTCCTTGCTTATGGATGCCAAAAGTTCCTGTATCTCCTCGGGGGTGAGGTTCTCCTCGCGTACAAAGTAGCTGAACATGGACTTCAGGCTGCCGCCAAAGAAGTTCTTCTTCACATCCTGCATGGTGCGGCGGGTGTACTCGGCACGCGAGACCAGTGCCACATACATGTGGGTCTTGCCCTCGCCCTTGGTCTTGGAATAGTCCAGGTAGCCTTTCTCGTAGAGCACCTTCAGATACGTTGCCACAGTGGTATAGGCCGGACGGGGGGCCGGCCAACTGTTGAGCACGTCCCATGCACATGATGGGCGATCCAGGTCCCACAGGATGCTCATCACCTCGAATTCCACCTTTGTAAGTATGTTCTCATTGCGTTTCATCTGCGTATCCATTACATTTGGCAATGGCAAAGGTCGGTATTGCCTTCAAATATCGCAAGGTTTAGATATTGGAATTATTAGATATGGACCCATATTTAACCTTTATTCGTAGTAATAGGCCCTATCGTGATGCCATGGCATGACTATCCGGCACAAGCAAGCGCGGTGTGTTGCCCCCATATTACAACAAAGGCGGTACACCACAACAAGAGCTGTGCTCCATCATAGAACAGCAAGTACGACACCACACGAAGCTGCGGCAATAACGACAACGGCAACGATAGCACTCCGAAGGGACAACAAGCCACCGGCCCACGGAGGGAGTTTTCCCATCCCACGGAGAGTGTCTTCCCGCCCCACGGAGAGGATGTCGCATATTCACGAATTCGCGCCCTCAAATTCACGAATTCAAAGGTGAGAATTCGCGAATTCGATGGCGCGTCCCGGCCGGGCGTTTCACGACACCTGCTTTAGGCGTGGGAACAGCCTTGCGGCAATAGCCCTTTCTGCTGTCCGAGGCCAAGCCTTGTGTGACACAAGTCCCGTAAGTATCGCCTTATTCCGATGGCATGATGTGGTGAACGGCTATACCACGGGTCACATTGTCGTCTTGACCCCGTTGACGATGTAAACCCCGCGATGCACCGGACGCAATATCCGACGTCCCTGCAGGTCGAAGATACCGGTTGCTGCGGAACCTTCCGGTGCAGCCTCCATATCGCCAATACCTGTTGTCTCGTTCTTAATTACAAGTCCCGAAAGCGAGAAGCGGCATCCTTCATCATCGGTCCGGAATTCGCCCGGGTTCTTGGTGCCGTAACCCCAGTTGATGATGCGCCAAGGAGCCTTGGCCTGATGGAGTTGTTTCTGCGTGCCGGATGTAATGATGTATTTGCCTGGCGAACCGGCAATCTCCGTGAACGTCCAACCAACAGCCGGTACCTCCTTCGAGGTCATGTATTGATTCTCGGTGGCAGTGTTTATGTTTTCCGGGTCGATATAATTCCCGGTAGAGACATTGCAGATATCAAACGAACCATCGGTCCTTGCATATAAATACCATTTTGACATGTCTGTACCGCCGTCTGTGCCGAGCACCCAGTTGCCGGCAGCCTCCGACACTTTTTTGGAAGCACGGTCGGCGGTAAAGGTATATACTATCGTCTTTTGGTCTGTCGTAGCTTCCGGTTCGTTGACAATAATTACCTTTTCGGGGTCATAAGCAGGATAGTCGCTTGGCAGTTCATTGATGTAGAAAGCGCAACCTTGGTCCGTGACGTTGCTGCCACCACCCCAGCTGGTGAGGCCGCCATTGTTGAGCTGGTGGAACTGGTTGGTCCCCGACGAAAGGATATACGTTCCGGTGCGGACATGGTTGTCAAGTGTCCAGCCGGCAACAGGTTCGGAGTTGCTGACGGTGGCAGAGGGTGTCAGGTATATTGACGGATAAAGACGGTTCACGATGTTCCAGGTACCATCAGTGCGCATACGGAACTCCCACATCGTTGCCGTAGAATGGAGGTCGGCACTTCCGCGTGGAGTGCTGACAACAGTTGACGGTTCGGTCATGTTTACGAAGCGGTCGCCACGCACAGAAACTATATGATAGTACTTGCCCTGTGTAGGCTGGTTGAGCTTATGCGATGCCTCGTAGAGCGGAAGAGCCTCAGTATAAGCCGCATTGATTTCGGCTGCAGTGGCGTTTTCTTTATTCAAAGCATCGTACATGCCCGGACGCGCTGCAATGAGCGCTTCAACAGACTCTGTGCTGACCTGGCCGGTGGCGGTACCGGGGGTGGCAGTGTAGGTAGCTGAGATGATGTTACCAAGTGCCTGGCGTGCATTGATTATCTCATAACGGGCTTGAAAGTCTTCGTCAGACTCGACATTGCAGTTGCCGATGAACGGAGCCAATGTACGTGCCAGCTTCAGATAGCCGCGGGCCGAAAGATATGGGGCATTGAGATCTGCTGTTATATAGCGTGCATCAGCATTGCCGTCGGCCGTAGCGGTAGCCTCGAAGAGATCGACAAACTGCAGGCCCAGTTCTTCGGCCAGCGAGGACACGAACTGGTTGAACTCCCGGGTTGTGCGGTTTTTGGTCGCATTGGTGTGAGGGGTCAGCGATGTAAGATGCAGGATGGCACCGGGAGCCTTGGTGCGAAGCAATTCCACGCACTTACGATAATTGCCCTTAAGTGTCTCGATACTCACGCCGGTATTGATGTCTTGCGATCCGATATTGAGATATATCTGCGCAGGGCACTGCTTGATGGACTTGTTCAGATCGAACATATAGCCGATGAACGTTATCCAATCGGCAGAAAGGTAGTCGCCATAACCATAAGTGGCGGCACGGTTCTTGACATGAGGATTATTGAGCATTTCGTGCCACTCGCCGTTGTTTATCATTTCACCGCCAATCATGAGAATGTCTTCGGCAGCTATTGGCAATGATGCCAGCATATTGACCCTAAGACCGTTGCCGTTGGACCATTTGTATGTGTTTGCAGCCTCGGATGTGGCAGGCAAGGTACACGTGAAACCATCTCCGAGATACGGCAGCAGGGCAGTGCTCCATATATAATAGCCGCGTTCGGTCACGTGGAGACGGTCGGCAGAGATACTGTTGTCAAGAATGCCCTGCATATCGTCCCACAGGTCAATGAAGGTTGTCTGCGTCTCTGCGCATACCTCCTTGAGCAGACGGTTGATTTCGGCATGATTGGCGGGAGTACGCAAGCCGTTCGACGAGGGGAACGTGCTTACGATATAAAGCGTTGTGGACGGACTCTCGTTTCTTACGCGCTCTATCATCGCAAGTGCATTGCGGGAAACAGTCTGCGGAGTGCCGGTATCGGAGCCAATGTCGTTGGTTCCTATCATGACGAACATCTTGTCTGGCTTACCGATAAGGATACTTTCCAAATTCTCCAACGCCTCGTACGAACAGGCCCCGGAGTTGCCACGATTGACCACAAAGGAATTGTTGCCGAAATGCTCATGCCAATTGCCCATGTTGGTAATGGAATTACCCACGAAGACAATGCTGCTGTTAGATACGCGACAGGCCTTGAAACTATCATAGCGGTGTTTGATGAAGTCAGAGTCGGCCATTGCCGCAAATGCTGTTGCGAACAGCATGGAAGACAAAAGAAAACGTTTCATATTATGTTTGAGGTGATATTGTGTTTATTCTGGTGTATAGTCATTGCCGCAGGTGCCGTCAGGCCCTTTTGAACAGGCGAAACATGATGAACAGCTAATTCTATGTGAATTGCAATCAGAGAATGTACCCTAAACAGCATCAGTACCGACATACATGGAGCATGCCGGTACTGATGGTCTTATCAGAAGTTGTATCTCGTACCCAACCCGAAGGTTATCTTTATGTCATCCGTATATCTTGAATATATCTTAGGCATATAACTGCGTTTGATATAATACTGCCCCATAACCTCTGCGGTAATGTCCCAATGCTTGTGGACGGGCACAGCCATCAGGATGCCGGCAGCCAAACCGAAAGAAGATTTCCCGACACTTCCACTCTTCCAGAAAGACACAGCATTTTCTCCGGGATATTCACCATCTGCCAAAGAGCGGCCATGCCCCATGATGGTGGAGAATATCGGACCGCCTTCAAAGTACATATTCAAGGCATTGCGCTTGTCATTACCGGTCCACAGATTAGTCAGATTCAGCATATACAGCAACTGCACGTCCAGCATGTGGTATTTGTTATTGATCATCGCTCTGGAGTTATGGCGCTTCGCACCGCTGCCCAATATGGCATTGCCATAGAACTGGCGGGATTCCATATCATAGCCCAGATTGGCACGGAAACTGCTCAAACGGGTAAGGTCATAACCGCCGGAAAGCGTAACGGAAGGCTGTATAGAAGTGCCACCGGTAGAGAAACGGTCGCTCTGTATCATCTTGGAGCCGCCGAAACTTCCGGCCAACCACCAACCACGATGTGTCATTTGGTCCGGCGTTGTCATACGCTTGCTTTCACGCCCCTCCCCGACCGGACGCATGACACGCGTACCTATGCTGACAGTGAACATACGATCTGATAACGACTCGTCAAAATCCATAACAGCATTGTGCCTGCTATAGCCATACGTATTATATCTCGGTTCCACGAACAACTGTATCTCCTTGGAAAGTCGGTACAAGAGTGCTGCCGAAGCAGTGAAACCAACATATCCACCAGTGAAGCTACCGGTCTTGTGCATTCCGCCGAAATTCATACCTGCAGACAATGCCATATCCCAGCGTGGAGCACTTTCACGCTCACGACGTGCACGAATGAAATTCAAGGGATTCAACATCAACTCGACACGGCCGCCCACCATCAACTGAGACTGATACCAAGTAAATGGAGCATGGATTTGAGTGCCGGAAACCTTATCCACAACAGCATCATAATCAAACTTGCGATAATATGTCTGCTGGCTTTCCACTCCCATACGGGCACCCAAGATGCCATTGAACCAGTAACCCGCAGATATAGCCATGTTGCTGCCACTGCCATGCATACCCAATCCTGTGCCCAAAGGCAGTGCCCAACCATAGGATGCCGTAAGTTCCCATCCCTTCTGCCAAGGTTTGGCATCGGTAGCACGGAAGAAATCGCATAGCCTGTCCTCGTCGAAATAGTATCTGGAACCCACAGTAAGGCCATACTTGATATTGTTCAATGTTGGTCTTTGGGCCGTGAGGGCAACAGGATTTACTCCGTGGATGAAATTATACTGTCCAAAGGCTTCGGCCGTAATCTCATACTTGGGGGCCACACGCAATGCTGCCATCAAAGACATAGATACGCCCGGTGATACTTTGCCCTCATTACTGTTGTTCACCTTTATCAAATCCACAGACGGCATCTTGGTGCTTTGATCCTCAACCCATGTATCGGACTGGTTGAAAAGGTAACTGACAGTGGGACCAGCCGTCAACCACAGATTAAACCTACGGTCGCTATCGTATCCCTGGAACACATTATTCAAGTTCAGCATGTACGACAGTCGGAGGTCCAAAAGGTCATAAGCGGAGTTCCATAATGCACTACCCTTGTATAACTTATTGTCATCATAACTGTACCCACTGTAAGAGCTGGCTCTTGTATTATATAACCGCTGATATGACAACTGTGCCCGGAACGAAGCATAGCGTTTCCAGTCATATCCCACAGAAAAACCAACAGTAGGATTTATCCCTAATCCACCGGTTGACAATGAGGCGCCCTTTTGCCACTTCACGCCACCGACATCCAAGCCGGCCCACCAACGAGGCTCAAATTCATCATCTCCGGCACCTGAACGGAAGGCATTGGTCATATATAGGCGTGTACCTACACTGAAAGACACCCTATGGGCCACATCACGCTGGTTAACGTTAGCACTGAGATCCGGAGTATTATACACCGCAGCCAGATAACGAGGCTCCACGAAGATGTATGTACCAGGCTTGGCTATACGGTATAGTGCCTGGAGGGCACCGGTAAAACCGTAATATGAATTTCGGGACATGCCGCTTGACAAAGTGCCATCTGCCTTCAGGCTCATGCCATAATCGACACCGGCCAAAAGATTCAAGTCGAAGTCATGCCCGCCCTTGGTATTGCGCCAACGCTTGGAAAAATTCATCGGGTCTACCATGAGTTCCAATCTGCCACCCACGAGAGCCTGTTCTCTGGCAAGCCTTACCTCCGCGCCATTCACAATCCTCGGATAGGAAAGCCAATGGCCAGTCTGTGCCTGCACTCCAAGGCGCATACCCAGTATCGGGTTGAACCACATGCCGAAGGCAGCCTGATAAGCGGTTCCCGAACGATGCAGCAATCCGCCAAAGCGCCCTGGTATGGCGACACCTATACTGCTATCGAAGAAGAAATTGCGATAAATGCTGTCAGCCTCGGCAAAGAAGTAGTGACGTCTGTCCAGTGTCATCTGCAAACCGACATTGGCACCATACATCAAGTTCCAAGGCTCGCGATTGGTACGGCCAAACAAATCGTCCATCCCGCGCTGCATACCGACATACGGTTCCACGAAGAAAGCGAAATTGCCATTAAGGTGCATGTCTGCATGGAGGCCTATGTAAGCATACGGGGACGTTTTACGTGAAAGGTTTCCGCCATTCATCCTGATACCGGCACCAACGAGCGTGCTCAAGTCGAAAACACGTGAGCGGTCGAAGCCCCAAGCAAAATTAGTCAGGTTGGCCAAATAGTCAATACCTATCGTGGCACTTTTGGCCTTATTCTGGTCCCCTGCATAATGGAGAGTGCTCATGCTTCCGTGCACTCTGAGGCTGTGCACAGGAGTAAACCTGTAACCCAAATATGCATTGAAACCACCATTTCCGACAGAGCTGACATTATCAGATAGCCACTGGTAGCCACCTCCGACACCTACATACAAGCGTCGCCACCATTGCGTGGGAAAAAGGCTGTCGTTCTCTGTTGGACGATACCTCTTCTGTACCTGGACATCCTCGGGACGGAAAGACACTGTCTTCGCCTTACTCTTCTTTGCCTCATCGTCAGCGGCAGAAGCTACTGTCTCTTTGTTCGTGGACAACGAATCGGTTTCAGACAGAGCAAAAGCCTGAAACGGAAGAACGAACAAACTATACATAATGCATCTTGCACCGCCATTCACCACAGCAGCACAGACACATTGAATTCTATTGCAACGTCTTAGTATCATTTGATCACGTAAACAAAACTAATACCTATATTATACGGCAGGACAGTCCAGCCCTGAGCATTGTATTCGGGATTTACCGGCAAGATGTCATTTTCACCGGTGCGGGCATGATGATAGTAGTACACACCCACACCACCATGAAATTCCACAGAAAAATGTTTGGATAGCCAATAATCGTAGCCTACATTCAATCCGGCACCGTAAGCCGAGCCATAATAGTTTGTACTTGCTGCCGTAAGGTCATAGTGAGCCAACGTAGCACCAACGCCAAGGAACAACTTGGAGAAGGTATTACCTGATAACCAATAGCGGAATTCAGGAATAAAGCCATACGTCTTGGCCTTCATTCCATATATATTCCAACTGGCAAAACCGTTTGCACACAGAGATGTGCGGCTGCCTGTCGCGACTTCGATTCCGAGATTGGGAATCATTGCAACGTCCATCAAGGCATTGGTTTTCAGACCCAGCATCTGCGCCCTACCTGCCATGGAAGTCATCACCAATATAATGGCAACAATAATCTTTTTCATTATCGAACCTACAATACTTATATTATGCTATCTGTCTTACCTGCCAACAATCAAGGTTTCCAAGACCGTCAGCCATTCCCCATGTATCTCTGTGCAAAGAATGATCATATCCGAGCAATTACCGTCTGTCAGCGGAAGCCGGAAATCATGTCATGCCATATCTATTCTCCTTTGTCGGTCTCATCTGTCCAGGAGTCCAACGCGCCACTCGCATTGGCAATCTTGTCCTTGGATATCAACATCCGGCCACGGACAAAAAGGTCCAACTCCGAGCAAGCCTGCATTGCCTTACCATTCACATTTTTCACGGATGGAGTTGCAGTCAACAAGCGATAGAGGCTCGTGGTGGCATCCAGACGACGCTCCTGACGAACGTTATCAATATCCATGTAGTGAACATACACACTGACATTGAGCACACCGGGACCTTGCAATTCACTTGGTTCAGTACCACATACCAGACCGGGCAGGAATAGAGTAGCTGACGCATTGATCCGATCGCTTTCCGCATTTGCCAATTCGGTCTTAAATACCGCTTTATACGTATTCGCAATACCCAATTCCAAAGTATTGATGTTCATCACACCGGCTATTCCACTTATGGCACACACTATGCTGTCCACCGTAATGTCCGCATCCTTCACTTCTGCCTCCAAGCCGATACTAACCTTCTGCGACACACGCTTGGGTTTCAGCCTCACCTTGTAGTCCTTCTTGGCATTGGCATACTCTTCTATCGTTACAGACCCATCAGCCACGCAAAGACATGCCTTTGGCGAAACATCCACCCAACTGCTATAAGGATTGCGATCATACCAATAGGAATATCTTCCGAGCAATCGCTTGGAAGCATCCAGTTCCATGGCCAAAGAACTGCCGTCACTTGCAACGTTCTTCACATAATTTGTCGTCCGCTTTATGCTCGCATTGCCGGAGGTATAGGATGATACTGTCCATTCCCCTGCAAGAAGGAAGAGAGAGTCCCGAGAAGGATCATCCTTATATGTGGCATAGTACGTGTCAGCATCTCCTATAGCGGAAGCAATGTAGCGCCCGTAGAGCCTGCTTTCGTTTCCCGACCTTGCAGTAGCCCAATTGGATGCCACCTTGTCGCGGAATACAGATCTCAATGCAACGACGACCATGCTGTCAGGGTGTCCGTCAGGCATGTCCGACC
>DBLZ01000053.1 GCA_002297545.1 Prevotellaceae bacterium UBA711
GTGGTACACCTACCCTGCCGACGCCACAGTGGCCGACCACCCCAACGGATGGGTGGACGATGTACAATGGCACAACGCCCTGCCACTGGGCAACGGTTCTTTCGGCGCCATGGTATTCGGCGACGTGGCACGCGAACGCATACAGCTTAACGAGGAAAGCATGTGGTCAGGTTGCGTGCAGGACAGCGACAATCCCGAAGCCGCACAGCATCTCGATGAAATACGCGACCTGCTTTTTGCCGGCAAATATGCCGAGGCCACACGCCTGACAAACCAGACACAAGTGTGCAAGGGTCCGGGCTCAAGCACCGGCAACGCGGCACATGGACCGTTCGGCTGCTTCCAGACACTGGGCGACCTGTGGATAGACTTCGACAACAAGGCCGAATACTCCGACTACTACCGCGAACTGGACATGAACACTGGCACCGTCACCATCACCTACACCCAAGGCGATGTCAGATACACACGGGAGATATTCGTCAGCCATCCCGACCAGGTAATGGCCATGCGCATGACGGCCAACAAGGACAAGCAATTGTCCTTCACATGCAGCATGACACGCCCCGAATGCTACGAGACTGTGGCAGAGGGCGACGACCAGCTCATCATGCAAGGCGCTCTGCCCGATGGCAAGGGAGGCCACAACCTCCAGTACATGGCGCGTCTGAAAGCCATTCCCGTGGGAGGCACCGTCAGCACCACTGACTCCACACTCACAGTGCAGGGGGCCGATGAAGTTGTATTGCTGATGTCGGCCTCTACTGACTACATGCTCAGCTACCCGACCTACAAAGGACGCGACTATGCAAACATCACCAAAAAGAACATAGACAACGCCTCCGGCAAGAAATTCACAGCCCTCCACAAGGCACATTGCAAGGAACATGCCCAATACTTCAACCGCGCCACCTTCCAGCTGGCCAACACTGCCGACACAATCCCAACCGATGTACTGGTAAAAGAGGCAAAAGAGGGCAAGGTCAACCCACACTTGTATGAACTCCTGTTCCAATATGGCCGCTACCTGCTGATTGCCTCTTCGCGCCCAGGCACTCTGCCCGCTAACCTGCAGGGCATCTGGGCAAACAAGATACAGACCCCTTGGAACGGCGACTTCCACACCGATGTCAACGTGGAGATGAATTATTGGCTGGCCGAGGCCACCGGCCTGTCCGACCTGCACATGCCCTTGTTCGACCTGATAGAGTCCTTGGCAAAGCCCGGAGCGAAGACCGCACAGGCACAATATGGCAAGAATGGCTGGGTCGTGCACCCCATCACCAATGTATGGGGCTACACATCGCCGGGCGAGTCCGCATCATGGGGCATGCACACCGGGGCGGCAGCATGGATATGCCAGCATATAGGTGAGCACTACCGCTTCACAGGCGACAAGGAATTCTTAAAGCGCATGTATCCCACACTGAAAGGTGCCGTACAGTTCTACTTGGATTGGCTTGTTCCCGACCCGAAGACCGGCTGTCTGGTATCGGGCCCTGCCGTATCCCCAGAGAACAGCTTCGTGGCTCCTGATGGCAGCTATTGCCAAATCAGCATGGGCCCCACACACGACCAGCAAGTTATATGGCAGTTGTTCGATGACTTCGGAATGGCATCCGAGGAGTTGGGCATTGCCGATGACTTCACCCGCCGCGTGGCCGAAAGCAAGGCAAACCTGGCCGGAAGCAAGATAGGCAGCGACGGACGCCTAATGGAATGGGCGGAAGAATGGAAAGAGGTGGAGCCCGGACACCGCCACATCTCCCATCTCTTTGCCATACACCCGGGGGCACAAATCAATCTGTTGCAAACTCCCGACTTGGCACAGGCAGCCAAGAAGTCCATGGACTACCGCATTACACACGGCGGCGGCCACACCGGCTGGAGCGCAGCATGGCTGGTGAGCCAATACGCACGCCTGCAAAGCAGTGAGGACGCACTGAAGAGCCTGGACATAGTTGCCACACGCAACCTCATGCCCAACCTCTTTGCCCTGCATCCGCCCTTCCAGATTGACGCCAACCTCGGCGTAGTGGCCGGTATGGCGGAAATGCTCATCCAAAGCCACGTACACGATAGTGAAGGCTACGTCATCCAGTTGCTCCCCGCACTGCCGGCAGAATGGCAGGAAGGCTCATACAGCGGCTTGCGTGCCCGTGGCGGCTTTGAAATCAGCGTATCGTGGAGCGAAGGCACATTGAAGACCATCAAGATAAAATCCCTCCTTGGCAATCCATTCCGTCTGTGGTACAACGGTGAATACCTGGAAGCCCCCACCCTCGCGGCCGGAGAAACCTGGACGCGGTTCCTGTAGCAAGCACACGACACACAACACGCAATAATACACAGCCCCGCCGCCGGAGCATCAGTCCTCCCCCACGGCGGGACTTACTGTATCTTGCGTCAGCCAACAGGCACAACAGCCTCGGCATGCCATGTGCACATCGCCACAAGGCAGGTACCGCAAGAACCGGTTATTGCGCTTGAACAAACCAATTGATTTTGGTCAAAGAACCGGTTTATGCAACCGAAAGAATAGGTTCTTGCGTGTGCCATATCGTGGCGTTATGGCACACGCTCCATGTGGTATGTGGCAGCAACTGCAGGAAGCATGCCATACAGATATACAGTGAGGGCCAGACCGCGTCACGCTGTCTGACCCTCACATCATATATTATATCGCGACTATTGCGCCATTGGTGTTACTTTGCCAGCTCCTTGGCAAGAGCCTTCTCGGCCTTGGCAACGGCAGCACTGTACTTCTTCTGTGCAGCCTTGGTGTTCTTGGCATTCTTAATGGCGTCGTACAAATCCCACAACTTGAAGTCGGCGGTCACCTTCTTCTGTGCTGCGGTGTAGGCAGCGGCAGCAGCCTCGGTCTTAGCCTCTTCCTCGGCGGGAGCATAAGCGTGCTTGTAGCCTTTCTGCTTGTCCCAGAAACCACGTGTGAAGTCGGGGAAAGTGACGGCAGCGCAGTTGTTGTCCATGGAAAGGGAACCCAACTCGGCCAGACAGCACCATTCTGCCATGTCGTACACGTCCATATCCAGAGGCAAACCGTTCTGCAGGCAGTAAACCAGACGTGAGTCCATGATGAAGTCCATGCCACCGTGGCCCATTTCACGACCCTGTTCTCCATACTTGGTGAGGATGGGATGGTAGTACTTCTTGACGAGGGCAGCCTTCTGTTCGGCATTCATGAAGCCGTGTGCGCTGAGGTTGTCTACCTTGGGAGCGCCTGTATTCTTCAGGACCTCGCCAGAGAGGGCAAATTCCTCTGTGGGATATTTGGTGGCATAACCCTTGGTGCCGGTGAGTTTGAACAGACGGTTGTAAGGCTGGGGAGTCATCACGTTATGCTGGATCTCAACCACCTTGCCCTGGGCTGTACGCATGAGAGTGGTGGTGTGGTCACCGTTGCGGAACTCCTTGCACTCCTTGCCGGTCTGTTTCTTGGTCCAATCCTTGCCAAAGAAGCTCTCGGTATCCATGGCAACGAGGGTGGTGAAGCGGTCACCACGATGTATATTCATGCACTGTGCAACGGGGCCGAGACCGTGAGTGGCGTAAACGTCGCCGCGGTTCTCCTTGTTATACTTGAGACGCCAGTGCAGACCATCCTTGTCGTTATCGTTGGGGTCCTGCCAGTATGCTCTCCAGAAGCCATCGAGAGAATGGATATAAGCACCCTCGGCACGGATAATCTCACCAAACACACCGTCCTGAGCCATGGCCAAAGCATTCAACTCATAATAGTCATAGCAGCAGTTCTCCAGAATGAAGCAGTGCTGACGTGTCTGCTCGGACAGGTTGATAAGGCTCCAGCACTGATCCAGGTTCATGGCAGAGGGCACCTCTATGGCAGCGTGCTTGCCGTTTTCCATGGCACACTTGGCCACGGGATAGTGGTGGTTCCAGTCGGTGGCAACGTACACGAGGTCTATGTCCTCACGCTTGCACAGTTCCTCGTAACCCTTTTCGCCGAAGTAGATGTCGGCAGGTTTCAGACCGGCCTTGCGCAGGAATCCCTGGCAAGCCTCGGCACGCCCCTGTTCGTAGTCGCACAAGGCAACAATCTCAACACCGGGAATGTGACAGAAACGCATCACGGCACCAGGACCACGCATGCCCAGGCCTACGAACCCTACGCGCACGGTCTGCAGTTTGGGAGCCGCCAAACCAAGGACGTTCTGCTGGCCGGCAGGACGTTCGGGGGTCTCTACAACGATGGTACCTTTGTCCCAGTGCCACTTGGTACCGGATGAAAGTGATTGAGCGCCAACTGTCAGGGTAAAGGCAGCAAGCGCAACGGTCAAGAATGATTTTAGCTTCATGTCTTGTCTTTGTTTTAGGTTAGTTAATTAATTATAGGTCTGTGATATGATCGACGATGGGGCACAGGACATGCCACCACGAAGCACAGGGCGAGGCATAATGCCCTGCGGCGCAAGGTTATCGCTGCAAAGTTAAGGAATAAATCACTAAGTACCAAACATATTTTGATATTATTGGAAAAAGGCGTAACTTTGTACACGATTATGGACAAGCAGAAACACACTCCCCTCCTGGGCATGGACATGCAGGAGTTGCGAGTTTTGGCGGAGCACGCACACCTGCCTGCGTTTGCGTCGAAACAGATCTTCCGATGGCTCTATCAGAAGCATGTGGCCGACATACAGGACATGACTGACATAAGCCAAAAGGCACGCATGACACTGGCCGAAGAGTACTGCGTGGGGCTGATGCCACATGTGGAATGCCAGCGTAGTGTGGACGGGACGGTGAAGTACCTGTTCCCCACCCTGTCCGGCCATACGGTGGAGAGCGTATTCATTCCCGATGATGACAGAGGTACGCTCTGCGTCAGTTGTCAGGTGGGATGCCGCATGGGATGCAAGTTCTGCATGACAGGGCGACAGGGTTTCCAAGGCCACCTGACTGTCACGGACATACTGAACCAGATATATGCCCTGCCAGAGAGGGAGAGGCTGACCAACATAGTCTTCATGGGACAGGGCGAACCCCTGGACAATTTGGACACAGTGCTGAAGGCGACCGACCTGCTGATGCACCGCGACGGATGGGCATGGAGTCCCAAGCGCATCACCGTCAGTACTGTGGGCATACGCCAAGGGCTGCAACGTTTCCTGGACGAAAGTTCGTGCCACCTGGCCGTGTCTCTGCACAATCCATTCCCACAGGAACGCAAGGAGATGATGCCGGCCGAGAACGCTTGCTCACTGACGGAATTCCTGCCCATGCTGGCCGAGAGGGACTGGAGCCATCAGAGGCGTGTGTCATTTGAATACATCGTCTTTGGCGGGCTGAACGATACTCATCGCCATGCACGCGAATTGGTGAGACTGCTCGCTCCACTGGAGTGTCGCGTGAACCTGATACGCTTCCACTCTATACCCGACTCGCCATTCCACAGCGCCCCCGAGGAGACCATGGTGTGGTTTAGGGACTACCTTACCCGGCATGGCGTCACCACCACGATACGCGCCTCACGTGGGCAGGACATCTGGGCCGCGTGTGGTCTGTTGAATACCAAGAACAAACAACCCCAGACATAAGCCACCGCATCAGAACAGATGCACATGACTCACCTTAAACAGACATGACTATGAAACGTTTTATTGCATTACTGCCATCATTGTTACTACTGCTGTGCAGCTGTGACAAGGCAAACTTCTTTCCCAAGGCAAGCGGCCGTCCCTATGAAGTTCTTGTGGTGATGGACTCCGTAGACTGGCAGGCTCCGCACGGACGCGCCTTGTTCGATGCCTTGGATACCGATGTCCCGATGTTGCCACAGAGCGAACGCTCGTTCAAGATTTCGCAGACCGAGGTAAAGAACTTCGACCGTCTGCTCAACATCTTCCGCAACATCATCATTGTGAACATCGACCGCACCCAGTTCTCCAGAACCAAGATGAAGTTCACTCGCGACAAATATGCAATGGACCAGGTGGTGCTGAACATCAACTCTCCCTCCAAGGAGGAGTTCCGGCAATACTGCGTGGAGCACAGACAGGACATAGTGGACTTCCTTACCAAGATGGAGATGAACCGCCTGATAAAGGAACTGAAGAAGGAGAACTCCAAAGTGACGAAACAGCTGGCGCAAGAGATACTCAACTGTGAGATGAACGCGCCGAAAGAGTTGCAGTCGTATAAGAAAGGAAAGGACTTCCTGTGGACATCCAACAACACATCGGCCGGCTTGATGAGTATCGTAATGTATTCCTTCCCTTATGAAGGCCCGCAAATTTTCACCAAAGAATACCTGGTGCACAAGCGTGACTCGGTGATGAAGGAGAACATTCCCGGCGAGAAGCCTAACATGTATATGGCCACGGACACGCTTTGCTCCGTGGTGAAACCCATCGTAGTACACGGAAAGTATGCAATGGAGATGCGCGGACTGTGGTACATGGAGAACGACTGCATGGGCGGCCCGTACGTAAGCCACCACAGAGTAGATACAGAGAACAACCGCGTGGTGGTGGTGGAAGGGTTTGTCTACGCCCCGGAAAAGATGAAACGTGGCCTCATCCGCAGACTCGAAGGTTCGTTATACACGCTCAAGTTGCCGGAGGAACAATACGTGGTGGAAATAACTCCTGACATCGAAGAAGAACAGGTGGAACCCGCCACTACAGGGGAAGGGAAATAACGCAACCGACACAAAAGCCTGGGAGCAGTATCATAGACAACAGGTCCGGCAGAACCGTTAAGGTAGCGCCACGCAGCATCGGCCGCCACGACCACAGACCCGGGCCTTATTCTCAACGTTATATATAATTTTAATATATGTATATGGATACACTGAAGATAGGTATCACCCATGCCGACCAAAGAGGAGCGGACACCATTGCCGAGGCCTTCGAAGACATCTTGCTGGACGAGATTTGCACCAAGACACTGTATGAAAGCGAAGGAGAGGCTGCCGTAGAAGAAGCCTTGAACGATTGGGAACAGGGAAATACCGATGCTATACTGGTGATACCGGCCGAGGGAGAGGAAAAGCTGAATCCTGCCTGTCTGAGAGGGCTGGACATGATGATATGGGGCGACCTGCGCATGGCATTCGCCAACGAGGAAGAGGAACCCGAGGAACAGATGGAGATGTTGCGTTTGGCCCTGGCCAGGGATTTTGACATCCATCACCCACGCATAGTCCCGGAATTGGACGCAGAGAACTACAAGACCTACGATGCTGTACTGGCAACCGACCGGGAACAGGGATTGAAGGACTTCATGCAACTGAGCCAAGGCAATGGCGTGGCATACACCACAGGGCGAGAGTTGATATGCACCAGCCCCTTCTCCAAGGAGTCGTTCCACGAAAGCATATACCTGGCCAAGGACATCTTCATCAACAGGGAACGTTACGACAGCGCGCGCACCAACCCGCTGCCCAAACTCTTTGTCGAGAGGCGGGAGGACAACAGAAAGAAGCAATGAACCTGATAGACAACGTAAGGGCAACACTGAAGAGCGCGGAGACGGAAGGGCCGTTTGAACTGTACGTGACACGCACGCCCGGATACTTGTGGGCATGCCTGTTCAAGCGGGCTGGCATACATCCTGTAACCGTCACACTTATGAGCATCATCATAGGCGCGGCCAGCGGATGGTTCTTCTACAGCGAGGAGTTGTGTATGAACTTAATCGGCATGGGGTTGCTGATATGGGCCAACTGGTATGACTGCGCAGACGGGCAGCTGGCCCGCATGACCAACAAGCGCACTCTCATAGGACGCATACTGGATGGCTTCTGCGGCGACGTATGGTTCTTCTTCATATACCTGTTCCTATGCCTGAGGCTCCAAGGTCACCACATACCTTTCACCGGGGTGAAATGGGGAATATGGATATGGCTGCTTGGCGCATGGTCGGGACTGCGATGCCATGGACGCCAGTGCGCCATCGGCGACTATTACCGCAACATTCACCTGTACTTCCTGCTGGGACCAAAGAAAGCCGAGCTGGACTCCTCTGCCTCTATCAAGGAGGAAATGCGGCAGCTGAAGTGGAACAGCAGCGAATGGTTCCACAAGTTGTACCTGTATTTCTATGCGCGATACACCGCCTCCCAAGAGGCCCAGGTTCGGAATTTCGGACTGATGATGCAGAAGTTACGGGAGAAATATGGCGACGCACTGCCTCAGTCACTACGTGATGAATTCTGCAAGGGGAGCCGCCCCTTGATGCCGTTGACCAACATCCTGACGTTCGACACCAGGGTGATAGTATTGTTCTTAAGCATTGGCTTGGGCGTGCCTTGGGTGTACTTCGTCTTCGAATCCACGGTATTGGAGTTGGTGCGTTTCTACACTATCAGACAGCACGAGGACATCTGCAAGAAAATAATGGAACAATACACCTGACCGTCCCCAGCAAGGACGGTGCACGTTACAGACATTTGACACGGGCATGAACAGAAGCATCGCACTGATATTGGCAGGAGGCGTTGGCAGCAGGATGAAGATCTCCACGCCCAAACAGTTCATGGTGGTGGACGGCCAGACCGTGCTCCAGCACACGATGCGGGCCTTTCAGCAACACCAGTTGGTCAACGCCATATACGTCGTGACCCCACCACAATGGCAGGATTACGTATGCCAGCAGGCACACGATGCCGGCATAGGCAAGTTCGTCACCTGCTTTGCTGCCGGTGAAAACAGCTTCCTCTCGGCGCGCAACGGCATCAATGCGCTGGCAGAGAAGGAGGACGGCAGCACCGTAGTTCTCATACATGATGCCGTAAGGCCGTTGGTGTCCCAAGACATCATCAGCCGTAACATAGCAGTATGCCTGTCACGTGGCAATGCCATCACCGCACTGCCATCGCAAGAGAGCTACATGGTCATCTCGCGCAAAGCGGACGGCAACGATCGCGAGGTGGTATCCACGGAATACGTGCCACGCGAACAGTTGCTTAGGGCGCAGACACCACACACATTCCTGCTGCGAGACCTGTCCGCCATGATGAGGCAAGCCGAGAAACGAGGGATAACCTACTCGCAGTCCATCTTCACGCTTGCCAACGAATTGGGACACGTGCCTCTGCATACAGCCGAGGGCGAAAAGATCAACTTCAAGCTCACCTACCCTTCGGACATCACCATATTCCAGGCCATCCTGCACGAAATGCAGGCATAGGAGCGCCATACGACCATGCCCGTGCCGCAGCCGGCACCCATGCTGCGGCATCATAGTGTACATGACACTCCTGGCAATACCCGACATTTTTCGCGACATACCGCATTTGGCTTTGCCAATAATTGGCTTTGTCAATAAATATCCTTACCTTTGCACAAGCCTATGAACACAACGAACCTGCAGGACATAAAGGCCAGATACAACATCGTGGGACGCGATGAGAAGTTGAATGCGGCACTGGATACAGCCATACAAGTGGCGCGTACAGATCTGAGTGTGCTCATACAGGGCGAAAGCGGTGTTGGTAAGGAGATTATCCCCCGCATCATACATGACAGCAGCCTGCGCAAGACCAAACGCTACATCGCCATCAACTGCGGCAGCATACCGGAGGGCACGATCGACTCTGAACTATTCGGCCATGAGAAAGGCTCCTACACAGGAGCCATTGACGAACGTGAGGGATACTTTGGCGCCGCAGACGGCGGCACGTTGTTTATGGACGAAGTAGGTGAGTTGCCCATGACCACACAAGCACGTCTGCTCCGTGTTCTGGAGACAGGCGAATATCTGCGTGTGGGAAGCGACGAACCGCGACGCACCAACGTACGCATAGTGGCAGCCACCAATGTGGACATTCCCAATGCCATACGCGAGGGCAAGTTCCGAGAAGACCTGTACTACCGTCTGTGCACCATCAACATACAGGTCCCCCCGTTGCGCGAACGTGGAATGGACAGCATTCTGCTGTTCAAGCTATTTGCCATGACCACGGCACAGAAGTATCACATTCCCGAACCCATACGTCTCAGCCCCGAGGGGGAACGCACGGTGATGGGCTACAAATGGCCAGGCAATGTGCGCCAGTTGAAGAACCTCGTAGAGCAAATGAGCATTCTGGAACAGGGCGTCCAGGTTACACCCGAGGTACTCCACCGCTATGGCATCATCGAGGGACAGGGCGAGAGCTTTGCCATATCGCGTATATATAATAAGGTAAACAAAGACAACGAGGAGCACAGGGACTGGGCAACCGAAATCAAGTGGCTGGCAAGTGCCGTAATGAAGCTCCGCACCGAAGTGGACGAGCTCAAGAAGCACATCACGCTTGAACAAGAGAACCGTCAGACAATGCCCTTGCAACTGGAGGATCAGAGTACCATCATGGTACCGATGGACAGCAATCCCCTCATTACCACGGCAACGCCATCAAGTGTACATCAGCCATCTTCCACTTCCATCTACACCGCTCCCAATAACATGAACCTCCAATCCTACGATGATATAGAGGAAGTCAACGAAGAGGAGAACCTCAACCTGGAAGAGATGGAAAAGCGCAACATAATACGAGCCTTGCAATCCAGTCACAACAGACGCAAGGTGGCAGCCCAGATGCTGGGCATCAGTGAACGTACGCTATACAGAAAGATCAAAGACTATGGCATCGAAGAATAATATGACATTCACCGTAACACGTAAGCGGATGTGGGGAATGACAATAGCCTTCGTGTGCACCTTCATCTCTGTCACCATGCTTTGCACAGCATGTGCCATCAAGTTGCAGTTCAACGGAGCAAGCATAGACTACTCACAGACCAAAACCATACAAATAGGCAACTTCCCCATCCGAAGTACCTACGTATGGGCACCGATGCAAGCCATCTTTCAGAACCAGCTTACCGACATCTACGCCCGTCAGACACGACTGCAGCAGGTCAAGCGCAACGGCGACCTCATCCTGGAGGGTGAGATCGTAGGCTTCGACCAATTCAACAAAGGCGTCTCCAACAGCGGCTACTCCAATCAAGTGCAACTGAAAATGACCGTCAACGTCAGATACACCAACAACAAGAAACACGAAGAGGACTTTGAGCAGAAGTTCACCGCCACTTCCACCTACGACGCTACACAGCAACTGGTCAACGTGCAGGAAGAACTCGTCACACAAATGTGCAAGGACATCACCGACCAGATATTCAATGCCACGGTAGCCAACTGGTAGCTATAGCATTGCATTCCTCCACCAGCGAAGCAGAAAGAACAACCACATGGGCAAACAGGTCATAGACTATATAAGGCAGCCGGAAAGCCTCGATCACCAGGCACTGGAGCATCTCCGCGGCATAGTAGAGAAATATCCCTACTACCATGCCGCCCGCATCCTCCTTGTGCGTACACTGTACCAGATGCACGATTCGGCATTTGACGAACAGTTGCGCAAGGCCGCCATCTATGTACCTTCACGCCAGACGCTCTTCCAGATGTTCCAGATGCCCTCAATCACTCCGGACTCTCCGGTCAAAAGGACATCGCATGCGGCTGAAGCAGCAGAAAGTGCACAACGCACCGACTCCCTGATAGACTCCTTCCTGGACACCATCCCACAGCAAAGTCCCAACGCTCCACGCATCATAGATGCCACAGTGGACTACATGGCCTACCTCATGCAGGTGGAAACAGGCAACAACAACACCAGCATTCCCAGAATGGCAGGTGAGGACTACATCGACGACTTCCTCACTAAGAACGAAGGACGCTTTGACCTCGAAGACCTTCCTGCCGAAGAAACGCCACGTACCATACAGGAGCCACAGAACGACGTAGGAAACGGCGTTTTGACCGAGGCGATGGCCCGCATTTACATCAAACAAGGCAAATATGACAAGGCTATTGAAATTATTGAGCGCATTTCCTTGAAATATCCGAAAAAAAATCGTTACTTTGCAGACCAAGTACGCTTTCTCGAGAAACTAATCATAAATCAACAATCGTAATATGTACACAACCATCATCATTCTAATCATCCTGACCAGCATCCTCATGTGCTTGGTCGTATTGATTCAAGAGAGCAAGGGCGGCGGGCTGGCTGCCGCATACGCAAGCGGCAACACTCTGTTGGGCGCACCCAAAACCACCAACATCATCGAGAAAATCACTTGGGGACTGGCAATCGCCATGATCGTCCTCTCTATCGCAAGCACCATGTTCCTGCCTCAGACAAGCCAGGGCGTAGATAGCGTATTGCAGATGGAGCAGCCGACAACGGCAACACCTTCCATGCCTGCCACTACCACCACCGCCCCCGTCACCCCCGACAGCAACTCTGTCAACTAAGTCCCGGAATACGATAAGGAAGACCACCACCCATTATCCATCGGACACCATGATACTGATAGCAGACAGCGGCTCCACAAAGACGGAGTGGATAACATCGGAAGCTACTGCTACAACACGAGGCATCAATCCCGTGCGCGACACCAAGGAAAACATCCAAATGGTGATTGGCACGGAAGTGATGCCTCAACTATGTAGTGGCGATTGGCATGGCACAGACGAACACACACCAAACGATACGGCACATCAGATAACGCAGGTACATTTCTATGGCGCCGGTTGCATCCGGCCCTTCTCCCAGAGCGTGAGCGACGTACTTGGCCAGACGTTCCCCTCGGCATCCATCCATGTCTACAGCGACCTGCTGGGAGCCGCCAGAGCCCTCTGCGGCAACGAAGAAGGCATTGCCTGTATCTTGGGCACCGGCAGCAATTCGTGCCTATGCAACCACGGAGAGATCATACGCAACATATCCCCGCTGGGATACATTTTGGGCGACGAAGGCAGTGGGGCCGTACTGGGACGCCTCCTTCTGTCTGAAATGGCAAAAGGAACCATGCAAGAGCTATGGCCCGTGTTCTCCAGGCAATACAACATGACCATGCCAGACGTTATATCCAAGGTATATCGCCAGACACAGGCCAATCGCTTTTTGGCATCCATCACCCCATTCATAAAGGAACACATCCATCTGCCACACGTCAGGCACATGGTGACGACCGAGTTCACACGCTTCCTGCAAAGAAATGTCCTACCCTATGGCCGCACGGATTTGCCTGTTAACTTCGTGGGAGGCATTGCCAACCATTTTACGGACGAAATCAGGACAGCATGCGGGCTGTGCGGCCTCGAAATGGGCAAAGTCATTGCCAAACCCGCGAAAAACATGCTCAAATACCACATTCATGCTGTTTAACATATAAATAAGTTTGGTACTTAGGCAAAATAGCGTTAACTTTGTTGCAACGTTTATAGAAAACAATCTTTTTACCTTAAACGAACTAATACCTAAAGGATAATGTAAGGTCGCTGTGAAGCGACCTTACATTTATTTTAAGGCGTTCCTGCCCTACCCTTATGCAAGAGAAGTTCGAACCATCGAAAACAAGCCATGAAACCTGCCGCCCTTCCTGCTACGACCTATGTCAACTAAGCACCGGAAGCGTAACGACAAACATGTCCTTCTTCGTAGCCGGAACATGCGCCCCACGGAGACAGTCTCATTACCACACATTGCATCGGGTGAATAAACCGGTTCTTGAATCTGTATAAACCGGTTCTTCTATGCGCAATAACCGGTTCTCTCATACCGATAAACCGGATTATTTCGGCCTAACCACATAGAGAGATAATCACAACCTCATGAGACCGCAGGCCAAATGCCACGGGACGTCATAAAAAAAAGCAAGGGGCCCCGCCGACAAGCATGGCATACACCACAAAACCACAGCGGCAGTTGCATCGGCACCCATCCTATCAGCTAAACGGAGGCTTCTTCGCGCCCATGCGACAACATCCTGGACTTCTCTATCGCCAACTTCTGCATATCCACCACAGGATCCACCTCGTCCACAATTTCCACGCCGGTCATGGTCTCGATGATGTCCTCCATCGTGATGATGCCGCGCATACAATTGTATTCGTCCAAAATCACGGAAATATGCTCACGTTCCTTAAGCATTTTCTCCCAGATGCCATAGACGGAGTCCTCCTCACGGAACGAGAGAATGGGACGTGCCAACTCGGACAGTTTGCCATCGTCCTTGTCCTCCGAGAGTTCTTCCAGCACCATGTCCTTCAAGATATAGCCGGTGATGTAGGACTTGTCCGTATCATATATAGGAATGCGCGAGAAGTTCCAGTCCTGCTTGTCATAGAACTCCTTGAAGGTCAAGTCCTGACTGGCACACTCCACCACTATGGACGGAGTCATGATCTCCCTGGCCTGAACACTGGACAGGCGCAGACAGCTCTTGATGATCTTGCTTTCGGAATCCTTGAAGATGCCCTCTTCCTTGCCCATATCCACCATGGCTGAAACCTCCTCGCGGCTGATGGAAGCCTGATGCTTGTTGGGGGTGAACACATGCGTGACAAATTCCGACAGCAAAACCAGCGGATAGGTCAGGACTATGAGCACACGGATAATTTTAGTGGAGAGCATGGCCAACGAACGCCAATACGATGCGCCTATGGTCTTGGGGATTATCTCGGAGAACACCAATATAAACAGTGTGAGGATGGCCGACGTGAGACCGAACCACTCCTGCCCGAAGACATGGATGCTCTCGGCACCTACGCCTGCCGAGCCAATGGTGTGAGCAATTGTATTGAGTGACAATATAGCCCCCACCGGGCGATCCACATTGTTCTTGTATTTCTTCATGAGGGCCGCTGTGGCATTTCCCTGTTCCTCCAGCATGGATATGTACGACATGGGAGTGGAAAGCAGTACAGCCTCCAGTATCGAGCACAAGAATGAAAGCATCAAAGCCCCTAAGAAGTATAATATGATTAACGCCATCTGTTAATGTGATATTAGGATTGAATTACGTTCTATACCGTTGACACGAACGGCATTCCCCACGGCACAGGCACAAGAGCAACAGGGCAAACCCGTCAACGCCTCAGTGCTCTGACAGGCCGGCCCGTACAACATGTTCCGAAAAGACTGTGAAACCATGAATGCCATGGTACGGAATGGAGACGCCGGCAGCGATACCCCGACAACACAAGGACATCCATCTTTTCCCGTAGCGACACAAGGACTGCACTTCATAAAATCAGGCAAAGGGCCGTCATCGTCGTTAAGCGAAGGTGTTGTCATATATTGTATAGCCGATAGCTCCATTGGTGTTTTCAGGCGCAAAGTTAATAAAAAGTCGGCACACACGGAAATATCCGCGCCCAAATATCATGCAATTGAGCCGCTTTTCGCTGCTGGCGGCACAAATGGGGTCAGCGGATTTTCCCG
>DBLZ01000051.1 GCA_002297545.1 Prevotellaceae bacterium UBA711
GGAATGTGCTCAATCATACACAAATCTTTGGAATTGAAAATATACGTACCCCGCTCATTTTCATAAACCGGCAGATATTCTCCAGGTCTTTTTTCTTCCACGACCGCATACTGCCAGCGGCATGGATGGGTACAGGCTCCCTGATTGGCATCTCTTCCGGTAAAATAATTGCTCAGCAGACATCTGCCGGAATAGGAAATGCACATTGCTCCGTGAATAAACGCTTCCAGCTCCAGCTCATCCGGAATCCGGCTCCGAATTTCACTTATTTCCGCCAATGACAGTTCCCTTGCACAAACGATACGTTTCGCACCCATTCCATGCCAGAACCGCATAGATTCGTAGTTGGTATTGTTTGCCTGCGTACTGATATGCACTTCTATGTGCGGACAGATTTCCCTTGCAATTGCAAATACACCAGGGTCGGAGATAATCAGCGCATCCGGACGGATGTCCCGGAGACGGTAAAAATATTCCCGCACGCCTTCCAGATCTTCATTATGGGCGAAAATGTTCGCCGTCACATATACTTTTGCATGATGCTCATGTGCAAAGGCAATCCCCTGCGCCATCTCTTCCAATGTAAAATTTTTAGCCTTGGCACGCAGCCCGAAAGATTCTCCGCCGATATATACGGCGTCGGCACCGGCCATAATGGCTATGCGGCCTGTTTCGGCATTTTTTGCCGGGGAAAGAAGTTCAAGAGTTCTCAAGAATGGCTGATATTTTGTTGAGAATTTCGTAGGCGTCAGCTCTGGAGGCGCTGATGCGGTCGGGCGCGTGTGCGTCGCTGTTGACGAGTATCGGTACTCCGGCCCTTACCAGCCGGTCGAGGTAGCGTATTCCGGGGAAGAATCGCCCGTGTTCGGCGTATGCCTTGGTGTTCAGTTCGATGGTAAGTCCTCGGTCGATTATCGTGTTTATCACAGGCTCGATGCAGCCTTGGTAGAACGAGCTGTCCTCGATACCGGGGTGGAAGTAGGACGCGTTCTGACCTACCTTGTCGAAGTGTCCCACGATGTCGAAGCCGCCTTTTTCGAGCATTTCGGAAGTGCGCCGGTAGAAAGTGTGCACCACATATTCGATATCTCCACGGAAGTACAGCAGCATTCGTTTGGCGAATGAGCTGTATTTGCCGTCGATGTCGACGGGTTCGCCGCTCTGCGACGGTATGAAGTGGACAGAGCCAATTATGAAATCGAGGGGCAGGCTTTTGAAATATTCGTGGGAGGGGCCCCAGTCCTTACCAAGATAGTCTACCTCCATGCCGGCATAGAATTTGCACGACGAAAGCTCGGGCATAGCTGATATGCGGCGGTATTCGTCGATGTATTCCTCCACGGCATCGAAACTCATATTGCACGGCGATTCGATAGGAATGGGGGAGTGCGGGGTGAATCCGTAGGCGGTGAATCCTTCTGCCACGGCGGCACGCGCCATGTCGAGCATGGGCGCGTGTCCGTCGCAGAACTGTGTGTGACTATGGAATGTGTATTGCTTGTGTTCTGAAATTAATTGTCTGAAGTCCATGTGGAAAAGCAGTGAGGCTTCGTTAATATGCCACTTCGTGTATGAGTTTCCCTTTGCGAAGTAGCAGTAGGTAGCGGCAGAAAAGGCCGAGAATAAGGGCGTCGGACAGTCCGGCGATAGTGAGGGAGGCTGCCATCGGCAGGCCGAATCCTTCGGGAGCGAAGAATATGTATGTGACCACGACCAGTGTCATAAAGAGCGCGGGCAGCAGGCATATCACGTATGCCTTACGATGCCGTGCGAGATATACCGTGGCAGCCCAAAGTGTGACGGCGGCGAGAGTCTGGTTTGTCCACGCGAAGTATCGCCATAGAATGTCGAAATCAATCAGCATCAGCCCCAAGGCGGCTGCGAAAACAGGCAGTGATACCAGTATTCGCTTGCGGATAGGGCCTTGGTCGATATGGAGCATGTCGGCAAGCATCAGGCGTGCCGAGCGCAGGGCGGTGTCGCCGGTAGTGATAGGCGCTGCTATCACGCCGAGCATTGCGAGGAAGCCGCCGGCGGCTCCGAGCCATTCGACGGATATGGCGCTTACGAGGGCGCCTGCGCCTGCGTGGGAGGACAGGAATTCGGCAAGGCCGCTGTAGCTTCCTGTGAATGCTATCGCAGCGGCCGCCCATACAAGGGCCACTATGCCTTCTGCCACCATTGCGCCGTAGAATACCGGGCGGGCGAGCCGTTCGTTTTTAAGGCAGCGAGCCATCATGGGCGACTGTGTGGCATGAAAACCCGAGATGGCTCCGCACGCTATAGTGGTGAAGAGCATGGGCAGGATGGGAAAGTTATGCGCATCGGCTATGCAGTTGTGAAGAGAAGTCAGCTCGGGTATCACATATCGGTCGCTCTGCGTCATCAGCACAAAGAGTATGCCAAGAGCCATCACCAGAACGGTCAGGCCGAAGACTGGATAGAGCTTGCCTATGATCTTGTCTATGGGCAACACGGTGGCCAGGACGAAATAAGCGATGGCCACAAGCAATACGACGAAAACCTCCCAGGTCATATTGCCAGACATGGGCACCTCCAGCGCAGGACATGATATGTTGGCGGCCAGCAACTCGGCGGACTGGGACATGAAGACCGAGCCCACCAATATCATCAGCAACAAGGCCGCGACACGCATAAACAGGCGCGGCCCCCTCCCCATGTACTTGCCTATTATCTCCGGCAGGCTTAGGCCGTTGTTCTTCAACGACATCACTCCGGCCACCATGTCGTGCATGCTGCCCATGAAGATGCCGCCCAGCGTTATCCAGAGAAAGGCCACCGGACCGTAGGCAGCGCCAAGCACGGCACCGAAGATCGGGCCGAGACCGGCAATGTTCAGCAACTGTATGAGAAAGATGCGCCAGCGTGGCATGGGGATGTAATCCACACCATCATAGTGTGTCTTGGACGGCACGGGATTGGTCTCGTTTATGTCACACGCCTTCTCCAGGTATCGTCCGTAAGTAAAGTATGCCGTTATCAACGCGGCAAGGCATATAAGAAACGTTATCATCGTTAGTCTTATGATTAGAGACTCTCCCTCTCAAAACCCGGTTCGCAAGCTATAGCGTTCCCCTCCATGCAGGGTGGCATAGAGGGGAACGCTATGGCTTGCTTGTTGATTGCCGGTAGTGTTCTTGTCTACACGTTGAACCTTATGTTCCACAGATTATGGACTGATACCTGACCGGGCATGGCATGCTGGGTGTAAGGACGTATATCCAAATCCACGCTGTACCCGATGCGGTCGGGCATGCCGTACCAAGGCTCCACACAGACAAACGGACACAGCAAGTCTGTCATCTGCCATATCAGTGTC
Source organism: Prevotellaceae bacterium UBA711 (assembly GCA_002297545.1). Taxonomy (GTDB): domain Bacteria; phylum Bacteroidota; class Bacteroidia; order Bacteroidales; family Bacteroidaceae; genus Physcousia. The sequence continues at coordinate 3,341 of DBLZ01000051.1, forward strand.
ACCGGCGCAGCGTGCGAAATCCGACATATTTCCGTCTCTCCGTCCGTACGCAGCAACGTGACTTCCCTTATCTGACCTTTATCGAAGATGAGGGCCTCGTTGTGGAATGTCTCCACGCTGATGGGAATCAGTCCCTCGGCCGTCTGGGGCACTATGTAGCGTTCCCCGCCGAAGCAGCCTTGTTCCGTGGCACGCACCACGCTGAGTCCGTCAGACGGCAACGGGCGCATGTATCCCACCACCTCGGCACCCTCACTATAGTCCGGCAGCATGATGGCCGGATGTCCGCCTATCTGGTAATAGAGCGGAGCATCGTCGGAGGGGTTGACCACACTGGCATTGCAGGTGAGGGTCTTGCCCTCCAGGGCATAAGTGATTGTGAGCGTGAAGGCAAAGGGATACTGGCGCAATGTCTCCTCGTTCTCACTCACGGAGAAACTGATGGCAGCATACTCCTTGGCCTCGGACGGAGTGAACTCCATCGTGCGTACAAAGCCGTGCTTTGCCAGTCTGTAGGTCTGCCCACGGTACTTGTACTCGCCGTTCCACAATCCTCCGCATGCAGGGAACAGTATCGGTGAATGACCGTGCCAGAAGGCCGGGTCGCCGTTCCACCACAACTCGCGTCCGCACTCCTTGTCCACCACGCTCACGACCTCGGCACCCAAAGATGCTATGGTCACGCGCAGGTAGTCGTTCTCTATAATGTGGTTCATGGTGTTATTCGTGTCTATGTCTTTATTATAATTATGAGGGTATGTCAGAATGTGATTTAGGGCCGCAATGTCCCCGTCGCCCGCCTTATAAGTCGCAGGTATAGGCTGAGGGCTGAAGGCCCAACAGCGGTCAGCCCGGGGCAGCGCCCCGGGTATGATGTATTCCTCTCAGCCTTGCGCCCTGAAAGGGCAAAAGCCTTAGTCATCAAGTATTCCTCCACGGCACCTATGCGCTTTTGCCCTTTCAGGGCGACCGTTGTTGTTTGCGTTATACCCAGGGCGTTGCCCTGGGCTGTGGGCTCCTTGGGCCTTCAGCCCGCTGCATAGTGGATAGCAATCTGTTTGCGTATATCTCCATTTTTGACACACCCTCGGTATCTCAATTGCAGAGAGCCTGGGTATCCAGAGCGATCATCAGCTCCTCATCGGTGGGGATGCAGCACACCGTCACCTTGGAGTCGTCGGCAGAGAGCACGGCCTCCGTTGCACGGCAGGCACGATTCTTCTCTACGTCCATCTTCACGCCCATATACTCCAAGCCTTCGGTTGCGCCCTCGCGCACCTCCCACTGGTTCTCGCCGGCACCACCGGTGAACAGGATTATGTCCACACCACCCATGGCAGCAGCATACTGACCGATGTACTTCTTTATGCGATAGGTGTACATCTCCTTGGCCAAACGTGCCTTCTCGTTGCCGTCCTTGATGGCTGCCAGTATGTCGCGGAAGTCACTGGACAGACAGCTTACACCGGCCAGACCGGACTGCTTGTTCAGCAGGTTGGATATACCTTTGGTGTCGAGGCCGAGCTTGTCCATGAGGAACGTAACGGCGCCTGCATCGATGTCACCGCTGCGGGTACCCATCACCAGCCCCTCCAGCGGAGTCAGGCCCATGCTGGTGTCCACACACTTGCCATCCTTCACGGCAGCTATGGAGGCACCGTTGCCTATATGGCAGGTAATTATCTTCTTGCCCTCGGCCTTGCAGCCCAAGAACTCGCAGACACGCTGTGACACGTAGCGATGGCTGGTGCCGTGGAAGCCATAACGACGCACGCCATACTTCTCGTACAGTTCGTATGGCAGGGCATACATGTAGGCATAGTCGGGCATAGTCTGGTGGAAGGCGGTATCGAAGACGCCTACCTGAGGTATATCGGGCATAAGGGCGGTGACAGCGTTCACGCCCTTGATATTGGCCGGATTGTGCAGTGGAGCCAGATCGTTGCAGGCTTCAAAAGCCTCCATCACCTCGGGAGTCAGACGTACGGACTGATTAAACTTCTCACCGCCATGCACCATGCGGTGTCCCACGGCATCCAGCTCGTCCAGGCTCTTCAGTACGGCATACTCGCCGGAGGTGAGTACCTCGAATATCCACTGTACGCCGGCGGTGTGCTCGCTGATGGCACGCTGCATCTTGTGCTTCTCGCCGTTGAGCTTCACGGTGATGAAACTATCGGGCAGGCCTATCTTCTCTATGCCGCCACTGGTGATTACGCTCCTGTCGGTCATGTCATAGAGCGCATATTTGATGGAGGAACTGCCACAGTTCAATACAAGTATCTTCATGTCTTTATTAGGGAGTTATAGTTCTGAATACTGGAGTTAAGTGTCACTTCTTGGCATCCATGGCCTGACATGCCGTGATGGCCACCATCTTGTAGATGTCGTCCACGGAGCATCCGCGTGAGAGGTCGTTCACGGGACGCGCTATGCCCTGCAGTATGGGACCTATGGCATCGGCACCACCCAGGCGCTGCACCAACTTATAGCTGATATTGCCCACCTCCAGCGAGGGCACTACCAATACGTTGGCATGTCCGGCGATGTGGCTACCGGGGCACTTCTTCTCGCCTACGGAAGGTACAAGGGCGGCATCGGCCTGCAACTCGCCGTCGATCTCCAGTTCGGGTGCCATCTCGTGTGCCAGACGTGTGGCCTCCACCACCTTGTCCACCACGTCGTGCTTGGCGCTACCCTTGGTGCTGAAGCTCAGCATTGCCACGCGGGGTTCGGCAAAGCCTGCCACGCTCTTGGCCGTCTGGGCGGTGCAGACAGCTATCTGTGCCAACTGACCGGCATCGGGCACCGGTGTGACGGCCACGTCACCGATTACCAGGACGCCGTTCTCGCCATACTCGGGCTTGTCGGTAATCATCAGCATGGCACCGCTCACACAGGTAATGCCGGGGGCACACTTGATGATCTGCAGGGCGGGACGCAGGGTGTCGCCTGTGGTGCTCAGCGCTCCGGAAATCTGACCGTCGGCATGTCCGCTCTTGATGATGAGGCAACCAAAGTACAGGGGATCCATGACCAGTTCGCGCGCCTTCTCGATGGTGAGGCCCTTCTTCTGGCGCAATTGGTACAGAAGCTGTGCATACTCCTCGGTCTTGTCGCTGGTGGCGGGATCTATGATCTCGGCCTTGTCCAGATTCTTCAGGCCCAGTTTGGCTCCCAGAGCATGTATTTCCTCCGGATTGCCTATGAGGATGATGTCGGCCAACCCGTCGCGCAGGGACATATCCGCTGCGGTGAGGGTACGCTCTTCCAGACTCTCGGGCAGCACGATGCGCTGCTTGTTCTGCTGCGCACGGGCAATGATTTGTTGCATTAGTTGTGACATAGTCTTAGATATTATTTTATTGTTTCATACGTTCCTACATACATGTTATGTTGCGTTGCTGAATGACGGTCAGAAGCGGCCTCGCATGAGTATGCGCTCCAGGTGTTCCGCATCCATGTGCGGCAGGTACTCGTTGTTGTATGACGCCGTAATGCCGCCCGTCTCCTCGCTGACCACTATTGCCAGGGCATCCGTTTCCTTGCTTATGCCACGGGCGGCGCGGTGGCGCAACCCGAACTCCTTGGGGATGTCCAGGTCGTGGCTGATGGGCAGGATACATGCAGCTGCGGTAATCTGTCCGCCGGAAATTATCATGGCGCCATCGTGAAGTGGCGAATTCTTGAAGAAGATGTTCTCTATGAGACGCTGGGAAATGCGCGCCTCGATGCGCTCTCCCGTACGTACGAAGTCGCCCAGCGGAAGGTCGTTCTGTATCACTATCAGTGCCCCCACCTTGTGCTTGCCCATGTTCAGGCAGGCCATGACGACGGGCATGATCATGTCGCGGTCGTACCTATACTCCTCGTTCAGAGAGCTACGGGCTGCCTTGGGGCGAAAGAACTGCATGAGGGAGTTAACACGCTCATGCGTGCCGATGGTATAGAATAAGTGACGTATCTCCTCCTGGAACAGCACTATGATGGCAATGGCACCCACGTTGACCAACTGATTGAGGATGCTGCCGAGAAGTTTCATCTCCAGCACCTTGCTGACCAATATCCAGATGCTGATGAAGACCAGCACGCCATAGAAGATATTCACGGAGCGCGACTTCTTCATCAACTTGTAACCAAAGAACAGCACTATGGTCACAAGGAATACGTCTATCAGGTCCTTTATTCCGAAATCAAGCATTGTGTATATATCTTTACGGCCTCCACAGCCTCGCGCACATCGTGAACGCGAAGTATGTCGGCACCGTTCAACAGTGCCATGGTGTGCAGCACGGTGGTACCGTTGAGAGCCTGCTCGGGCGTACAGCCCAGCAGGCGGTATATCATACTCTTGCGGCTGACACCAACCAGCAGCGGACAGCCCAGCAGGCGGAACTCGCTGAGGCGAGCCATCATCCGGTAATTCTGCTGCAAGGTCTTGCCAAAGCCGAAACCGGGATCCAGGATGACATCGGCCACGCCCATTTCATGCAACGTCTCCACACGTTCGCCCAAAGAGCGGAACACCTCCGTCATGACGTCCGTATAGGTTGGTGCCTGCTGCATATCCTTGGGTGTTCCCTGCATGTGCATCAGTATGTACGGAACGTGAAGGTCCGCCACAGTGGGAAACATCTCCGGGTCCATATCGCCTCCGGCTATGTCATTGACAATATCCACACCGGCCTCCACGGCCCTGCGCGCCACCTCCGCCCGGAACGTGTCCACGCTGATGATGGCATCCGGCCACTCCTCCCGTGCGATCTCTATGGCAGGCTGCAGGCGTTGCCACTCCTCCAGGGGGCTGACATCATCGGCTCCGGGACGGCTGCTATAGCCGCCTATGTCCAGCATGGAGGCACCCTCCTGCCGTATCCTGCGCACCCGTTGGCGTATGGTTTCCGGATCAGGGCAACGGCTGACGGCATAGAAAGAGTCGGGGGTGACGTTCAGTATGCCCATCACCTGAGGACACGCCAAATCCACCAACCGGCCGCGAATGTTCATGGTCTGTATCGTCTTTTCCATTATTCTGTCTACTCTGTGGCCACGAGGCAACATGTCACGCTCCGGCAGGCGGTAGCCCTCAAGCCGTGGAGTTTAGCCCGACTATTGCCCTTAATGCGCCTCAAAGTTACAAAGAAGCGGGGGAAAAACAAAGAAACGCCGACACTTATTTCAACTTTTTTGTAACTTTGCATTTGCAATGTCCATTTAGCAAAACAACCATGAACATAGAACAACTCTACAACGTCTTCATACAGTATCCCACGGTCACCACAGACAGTCGCCGTTGCCCCCCGGGCAGCATGTTCTTTGCACTCAGGGGGGAGAACTTCGACGGAAACCTCTACGCCCCATCGGCCCTGGAACAGGGATGTGCCGTAGCCGTGGTGGACAATCCGGCGATCGTGCCCGAGGGAGACGGCAGGTACATACTGGTGGACGACGTGCTCTCCACCATGCAGGCCCTGGCAGCCCACCACCGCCGCCACATGGAAGCACGGGTGATACAGGTGACTGGTACCAATGGCAAGACCACGACAAAGGAACTGCTCGCGGCCGTCCTGTCCGAGCGCTTCCGAACGCTCTGCACTCAGGGCAACCTGAACAACCACATCGGCGTACCACTGACGTTGCTGCGTCTGCGCCCCGAACACGAGATGGCCATAGTGGAGACCGGTGCCAACCACCCGGGAGAGATAGCCATGCTCTGCCGCATGGTGCAGGCCGACTGTGGCCTGGTGACCAACGTAGGGCGGGCGCATCTGGAGGGCTTTGGCTCCTTTGAAGGGGTGAAGCGCACCAAGGGAGAACTATACGACGACCTCCGGGCACGCCACTGCCCCGCTTTCATCAACACCACAGACCCCGACCTGATGGCCATGGCCCGGGATCGTAATCTCGATACCATCCCCTACGTGAAAGGAGAGGTTACGGAATGCAGTCCCATGCTGCACGTCCGCTGGCACCATCCTGCCAATGGTCAGTGGCACACCGTGGCCACCCACCTGATAGGCGCCTACAATCTGCCCAATGTTCTGTCCGCAATCTCTGTGGGTCTGCACTTCGGCGTAGAACCGCAGGAGATAAACGAGGCCCTGACATCATACATCCCGACCAACAATCGCAGCGAGTTCCGCCGCACGGAGCGCAACAGCCTCATCATAGACGCCTACAACGCCAATCCCACAAGCATGCGGGCTGCCCTGGACAACTTCCGTCTGATGAATGCCGCCCACAAGATGGCCATCCTGGGCGAGATGCGCGAACTGGGCAGCGAAAGCCGTGCCGAACACCAACGCGTCATCTCCCTCCTCTCCACCATGACTGATCTGGAAGAAGTGTGGCTTGTGGGCAACGAGTTCTGCCAGGCCGATCTCTCCGCGCTACATTCCCCCCACTCCACCTTCACGGACATCGAGCAGGTCAAAGCACATCTGACCGACCTTCACATCTCCGACCGCACCATCCTGATTAAAGGGAGCAACGGGACCAGACTCTTCCTGTTACCGGAACAGCTCTGAGGTAGGCTCATGGTCATGGCAGGGACGCCCGTCCGCCACGCCATGGAACCGACAACGATAACGTGCCGCATCAGGCCCTGCAAGCCATTGTGAGTGTCAACACACCTCACTGTCATCTATGGGTCACACCATCGGGAACCGGACTGCACAAACGTGTATATTCGATCAAAACAATACGTTTATTCAAGCGCAACAACATATTGTTTCCACCTGATGAACACGTTTAATGGAGGTCAAATCCACCGTGACAAGGGCGTACCCCCACTGCGATACAGATATCACCCCACCACAACAGATGGTAGTGCACACCATGCATGGCAAATAAAGCAACGGACACATATAGGGAATGCCCCCATGTGTGCCCATTGCTCTTTATTTACGTGTGCCAAGTAGCTCTGTGTCAGAAAGACAGATAAAAGCCATGGCCCTCTTTATAATTAAAGTCGAACTGAAAAGAAACAGGTGCTGAACGCTGACACACACCGAAACGGATGCAGGGAGTAGCCATTGTCAGAAGAACTGCGCGTATGCCAACCTTCAAGTACCCATCCTTCCACACTAAGCATCGAAAGGCGATGCCGGCATACTGTCCCGCGTCCCGACAGACGAGACACAGGACATGCACGACGGAATGGAGTGCTTAATCTACGACTTCTGTGGGAATAGGCGTCTCCGTAGCAGAGGGATTGGCTGCATCCTCCTCATTAGCCACAACCAACTGGGCATTGTAGTCAGCCCTAGTCTTCTCGATAACGCGAATTGAAGCATTGCCTACCTCCACATCGCCTGCGTTCATCTCGGCATTCAGGGCCTCCAATTCATCAGTCTGGCCTGCCTTCAGAGCCTTGATCATCTTAGCCTGGGCACGAGCTTTCTTGTATATGACTTTCATCTCCTTGCCGGCTCTGCCCACCAGCACCGGACCGGCCTTCAGATATTTGCCATGGGTAAGGCCAAGCATGGGATTACCTGCGAGGGCGGTGGTGGCGGTAGTGGTGGCTAGGGTGAGGTTGGTCATATCCAGCAGTAGACCGGGATAGGCCATGATGATTTCCATATTCTGAGCGAAAGCCAGATTCGCACCACGAAGGTTGCCTGCCGAGTCAACGATGCAGTACTGGTACTCGATCTCACCATCATCATTTTTAATGGCAATCTTGGCCAACTCGTAGAAGGTGATGTCCTCGCAATACTTCTTGATCTTGGTGTTCATGGTATCGCACAGCAACAGATAATCGTCAAAGGACTTGTCGCCGGTGAGCTTGGGCATAGTCCACACGTAGGGCTTCTTTTCTTTCTTCTTCTTCTCCTTCTTTTCTTTCTTGTCATCACCGGCATTGTTGGCGTATGACACTGCGGGCATCAGTATCCCGAAGCAGAGAGCACACATGATAACACTGAGGATACGGTTTGTTTTCATCGTCATAATTGTTTTATTGTTAATAAAGTTAATAAAGAGTTGCTAGGATATGTCTCGGCCAATGCCAGGTTGGAACTTGGCCGATGTCTGTCTACTTGTCCTTGTCCATGGAGAACCTCACCTTCACATTGCGGTCACCAGTGCGTCCCTCAAGACTCACAGACTTGTTCTTTTTAAACTTGGCACTTGCCGGTGCCACATAGATGATTGTCTTGTATTCACCGTCCTTGAGGGTGAAGCTGTATGCACCCTTAGCATCGCTCTTGCCCAAGAGTTTTCCCTTGAAAGGATAGCTGCTTTTGTTCATTTCCTCACTCTTGGAGCGGTCGGAGGCATATATCTCCACGCCGGCAAAAGGCGTCTCCAATACAGCCCCCCCCTTGTACTCACTGATGACGCACTTGCCTTTGAGGACAAAACCAACGTTCTCCTTCTGCTTGCGCAAGCGCTCGGCCTCGTTTTGGTAATAGGCCTCGCCGGTCTCGGCGTAGAGAGCATCGTAACGCTGTGCTATGTCGTCTATTAGGGCGCAGAAAGCATCCTTGTTCACACGCTTGTTATTATAAGAAAGCATGTAGAGTTCGTCGGCCACGCGGTCGGTCTCTGCTTTGAACTCTGCCAGCCGTCCCATCTTCTCGGCACACTGCATGGCTATCTGCTTGTCGGTATCCGATGCTCCCTCTGCCTCGGCCGCGCCTTCGTAGAAACTCTTGGCCAAGGCATAGTCGCGCGTCTGCTTATGGCTCTCGGCCTGGTGTATCAGTTCCTCATAGCGTGTCTTGAAGACGGTTTTGGTCTTGGTAAGAAGCACCACGTTGTAACGAAGTTTGCCCTTGCTTGCAAGGCCTTTGACCACATCAGCATCGACCACGCGCTCGTTGGTGCCCTCGCCCTTGATGCTGATTCGGGTCATCTCATACAGTTGGTCTTCCCTCTGTGCCTTAACGGAATCCAACTCGTCCTTCTCCTTGGTTATTTCGTCCAACTCCTCGTCTGTGGCAGTCTTAACCATTTCGTCATAACGTTTCTCCAACGCCTCTATACGTGACGCATACCCATTGACCTCATCGTTCAAGGCGGCAATGGCCTCTACGTTTATTATCAAGGAGTCGACATACGTCCCGGCCTTGGAGCGTCCGCTCTTCAGCTTTCCCTTCAAGGCTTCATTGTATTTCACCGTCAAGGGCGTCTCACTATTGAACTCGATCAAAGCCCAGCCATTGCCCTCGGCTATGAACTGGCTGCCATCGGGAGAAAGCTCCATGGTGATGGGATTGTTCACCAGTTCCACGCTGAAACACGGTGTCTTGTTGGCGAACAACTGTATCTGTCCCGTCTTCTCCATGATGGTGGTCCCCTTCAGGGCGATGGTGAACACCCTCTTGTCACTGCCGGAAGAGATATCGCAAAGCATACGGTATTCATACGCATCCTTCACCTTTACAGGCTCGTCGCATACAGGGTCATCCTTGACAGAACTGGTAATGACCAGCTCGGACGAGTGTGACCTAAAGACAATCCTGCCCTTGCCATCAGGCACGCCGGTGTGCGACACCACATTCTCCTTCTGTACTGTAATGACCGACTGGGCATCCATCGGTAATACGCTTGCTGCAAGCAGCAGGCACAATGCCCAACGTAGTTTCTTCATCATTCGATTAAAAGTCTTTATGTGTAACGGTAAGCTAATTTATCATGTCCTCTACCGAGCTGATATCGAAGATGTCCTCCTCGGGCAGCTTCTCCTTCTTGCCTGAGTCCATGTAGGAAGGCTGCCATGTCCTCACCTCGATAACCGGATTGTCCTCATCGGTGAAGTTCCACAACAGGAAAACGTAACCCTCATCGCTGTAGTTGCTGGACTTCCACTCCTGGAAGAGGCGCACGCCATAGAAGTTGGGGTTGTTGCGTGAGCGTGTGATGCCGGGGCAGCCATTACCATTGGAACCGCCGCCAATCGCGTTGAACTTCACGTCGATGTACTTGTTGCGCAGGAAAGCACGCTTCAGGTTGCGGAGGTATTCCTGCTTGGTCTGGCGGTTATACACCACCTTGGTATTGGATGCGCCAAAGTCATTCGGACGTGTCCTTATCACCTTGCCTGTGATGATGACCGCATCGTCACTGAAGATCTTCTCCATGAAATCTATGTCCTTGGTACAGTATGCCGTACGGAACTGCTCAATGTAGTCGAGAATTTTCATCTTGCGCTCTGTCTCCACCACCGTGCCGCAACGCTCCATGCTCTCGGACAGCTGGGCGTCCAGGGCAAAGCGGAAATCCGTGATGACACCGTTCCTGTCAAATTCCACCACGGCCTCCTGGTAGGCGCCACTGGTGAAAGCCTCGTCCTGAGGGTCCAGTATCAAGGGTACCTGACGCAGCAGGTAGGAATTCTTCAATGGCCAGCAACGGTCCACCACCTCCTCGTCGTCGCAATAGAAACGCACGGTGGACCACAGGGTCACCAGCATATTCTTGGCACGGTCATTCATCTGCAAACCGGAGGTGTTCACGTCGCGTTTGTCATTATACGCCGCATTTATCTCCGTTAGCACCTGTCCAAGGTTGGTCTGCATCTTGGCTATGACCTGACTGTTGTCGAAACCTGCATCGACAGTGATGGTCACGGTGACCGCATTCACACACACTGACGCCATGAGCGCCACAATGCACATAAGTATCTTCTTCATGGTTATTTGTTTGTCTTTATCTTTACTCCTATTGCACCATTGCCTTTATAGTTGTCCAGACTGTCTGCCTTACCTGTCTTAAGGTTCCTGCGTTCAACTCCGGCCGACAGCACCGCCACGATATTGCCCTCGCGTGAGAAAACAAACATGACATACTGATCCGGAGCCTGGATGGCGCTCAGCTTGTTGTACTCCTGTATTGTACCCTTTGCCTTCTGTTCTTTCAACATGATGGCAAGTTGCCCGGTGTTTGCAGGCTTAAGAAACTCCTTAAGCAACTCTTCGCTCAAACCCATGCTTTCGGCAGACGGCACCTCGGCAACTCCTGACTCACGGGCCGACTCTTGCGATGCCCCTCGTACCGGTGCATCCATCACCTCCACATTGTCCACAGGGATGATATCACTCTTCTTAACGTACATGAAAGCGCGGTACCAGCTGCCACGCGGCAGTGTCACATCCTCCACGCTGTAGTTGGAGTTTTTCGTAACCACCTTGTTGGCCCCGGCAAACTTCTTTTGCGACTCCACCCACTGGTTTATGTTCTGGTGCAGGATGTCCTTGGCCAGGTCTATGGCCGCCTGGCGAGACTCCAACGTGGCCTCGCCATAGATGTAATCCGAGCTCTTCTTGATGGCGTTGATTTCTTTCTTTTGCTGCGCCACGTCATCCTGGGCAAAAGCTGCCACGGCAACCGACATCAACACCACATAAGTGGCAATTCTCATTAAGTGCTGCATATCTATATCTGATATAAATTAAAGTATTATTGTATAGGGCTGAACTCGTCCACCTTGAAGATGTTGTCAGAGGCATTGTGCAATGGAATGTAGCAGAATATCTTGGCCCGCGCCTCGGCCGCCTGCGGCTTGCTCACCGCTTCCTTCGGGATGTCGATGCTTAGCAAATGGAGATAGCCGCCGGTTTCGTTCACCATGAAGACGGAGCACTTGTAGACATCGCCCTCCTTGCTCTTTATACCGAAGTACGGCGTACAGCCCTCATCGATGCAAAGTTGCCGCCAGACGTTGTATGACACAGTGGCGCTATCCGTGCGCAGCCCGTATTTGTCCAACTTGACCCTCACCCTCAATTCATGCGCCGACTCATCGGACAGCATAATGTTGGCAATGGTCTTACTCATGCTTCCTGCATCGTCCAACAATGCCCAGGCATCGCTCTCTTTCTTACGGACATAGTAGAGGTCGTTCCTAACCATCGGGCTGATGAAGTTCCTTCCTTGCAGGACAAACTCCTTTCCTGTGGCCGGAAATCCGGTATGCGACTGCGGTCTTTCAATCCATACACCACGTCGTATCTTCCTGAACATTATCTGTTCCAACTCTATGGCATTGCAACCGGCCATCAACTGATAGTCCATATAGAATGACATCTCCAGGCATTTCACGTCGTTCACCGTCCACGCCACTTTGTAGACATGCCGGTCTATATGGGTTTCGGAAAACATTGCAGTCGTGTCCAGCCGCATTGCCACAGTGGCATCCCCCACAGGATAATGTACCTTGTCCCACGCCATGTACACGCGCTCATCGGAGCCTTCGGGGGCAGCGTTCATGGCCAACAGGTATCGTTCCAGGAAATCATACAGCGGCAACGGCTGCATGGTGCGAATTTCCTGCGAGAAGAGATGGAGGCCGATATGTTCCACCTCGTTCCACTCATTCACACGAACGGTCAGAGGACGCCCTTTGTATGTGTACCCGTCATGGACGCCTGCGCCCAATCGGTCCAGGTCGGTCAGGCCCACATACGTTGCCAGACGCTCCAAAGCCTGGGTTGCGAAGCCTATTGCCCTGACTTGTGTTCCAAACAGGACGGCTACCAGCAGCAATATCGTCAATCTCTTCTGTGTCATGTGTATGTCGTGTGTTTTGTGATTTGTGGTTGATTGTCCGGTGACACATAGGCCACCGGACAACACATGCTTATCTCTTGATCTTGATGACATTGCCGTCCTTCTGGTACAAGGTGCCAAACGTGGCCTTGCCGTTCTCGAAGACACCGTCGAAGCGCTCGCCGGGCTGTGCCACAACGTCCTTTGTGCTCACCACCTTATGAGCCTTGCTATAGGTCATCACGCCTGCACCATCGGGCTTGCCATTGCGGATGTCGCCAGAGTACGTACCATAGGGGAAGTTGATAGTACCGCGACCGTTAGCAATTTTCTGTGACTCGGTAGCCGGTTTTGACGGCTGCTTAGTATCATCCTTAGACTCGATATCTTTCTTGTCTTCTTCCACAGCGGTTTGCTGTTTGGTCACAGTAGTATCAACAGGTGTTTCTGCCTGCTTCTGCTTTGTGGTATCCACCTGTACGGTATTCTGTTCCGGCTGTCCGGCATTCTGTTCCGATGCGGTCTTGTCAGAGCCGCCCAAAAGGCCTGAGCCCCAAAGGCCACCGACACCGATAACAGCCACGGCAACAACGCCACCGATGGCCTTCTTGCCGTTCTTCTCCCACCAAGTGAGAGGACGGGGACATTCACGCAGGGGCTTACCGCACTCCGCACATACCAACTCCTTGCGTGCGGGAATCTCCTGCACTTCTTTCGACTTACATTTAGAACACTGCTCGTTCAGACAAATGCCGTATCTGAAACGGACATGCTCATTCCTACTTGCTGCCATTGTCTTTTGCTTATATATATATTAAATAGGTGTATCATTGACAGGCAGATGCGCCACCACGACGGATGCACCTGCCTGCCGTCAACATGTGTTTACGCCATGGGCGGGAATGATGGTGGAGGGGGAGGCACGGAGCCACTTGTGGGAGGCAAGGGAGGCAAAACCGGCTCAGGAGCGAACAACTCCTTCAACTCAGACACCTCTTCTGCGGGAGCCCATGCTGCCATGCCCTGCATCCACACAACAGACTTGGGGGTCAGCTGCTTGTTCTGTACCAACTGCTTGCAGGTCTTGTAGTCATAGGGACCATAGTTCTGCCCGCCAACAGACATATAGAGGTTAATCTTGGGCTCCTGCGGGGGAGGAGGAGGCAGTACAGAACCACTACCACCTGGAGGAGGAGGAGGAACGCAGCCACCTGGAGGAGGCGTGACACTGCTGCATGCGGTAGGCGAGCCGGCCTCTGCAGTCTGCCGATCCTGTTGTTCCTGTGCCAGGCGCGCCTTTATCTCTTCCTCGCTGAGGGCGAAGAGTGAGGGAAGCGATTTGCCATTACCCTCGCTGTGCAGCAGGATGGCGTTGCTTACATCGGTATTGGGATTGCCTGTATTGAGGAACTTCTCGTAGCGTGTCTTGTATGTGGACATCCAGTCTATGGCGCGGATGGGGAAGCAATAAGACACAGTCATCACGCAAAGTTCGTCGGTGCGCGGACTGTTCCGGTCCACTACCACATCTATGATGGAGTTGCCCTGCTTCACAGACTGCTTAAAGGCATCGGCCAGCTTGTCGGCGAACTTGGTCAGGCCACCGGCCTCCTTATCGGGAGCGGGAATGGACACGAGAATAGCCTTCTTGTTGGTGCTGGCAGGATTGGTGGGGCTCAGGTTACCCTCGTTGTTGCGCAGGTGCAACTGTATCTGGTCGTTGTTCAACTTGAGGAACGAGCCGCTCTGTGCCATGATATTGTGGGCAAAGGAACTGATGTCGGCATCGGTCTTAAGTTTCTGTTGCAGCTGCGAGAGTATGTTCAGTCCCAGCACCTTGTTGTCGCTGTCTGCCTTCTCGTCGTGCTTGGCCTTTACTATCTCGGTCAGCTTCACGTCGAAAGCATCCTTCACGTCATCGACGGAAAACTCGTTGGCAATAGCGCCGAAGCTAACGAACTCGCCCTGAGGCAAAATCACCTCGCGCAACTGACGTGCTATATTAGGCATGTCGGTCTTGTCGGTCTTGATGTCGTTCTCGAACTCCACCATCGCCTCGTCTTCGCTCACCTCGATGATGGCACTCTTATAGTCCTCCAAACCCTTGTTGACCTTGCGCTGTGCGGTCACCAGTTTCTCGGTTTCCTCAATGGAGTCGTTAATCTTCTGGCTGAAAGCAAGCACGTCGGCATCCATCTTGCCTATCTCCACAAAAACACGGGCCAGCAACTGCTTGGCAAATTCCCAAGCCGCCACCATGGTCTTTGCCGTGTAATAGTCCGTGAGGATGCTCTGATGATCGGCATAGCGGCGTGCGCCGATGCCCACCATCCTCTGCAGTATGCCCAGGCGACTCCACTCGGTCACGTTGGCAACCCGGTCGGCATCGTATGCCTCCAGGTCCTCCTTGGCAGTCTTGGCCTTGGCCTCGAGTTCCTGACGCATGTCAGTCAGTAATTCCAGCAACAGTTTGGATACTTTCTGCAACTCGACAATGGAAATGTCACCTATTTTCCACTTCTCGAACAACTCTGCCTCGATGGTGTGGCGTATTTCCTTGGATATCTCTGGTATGACCTTAACCTTGCCTACGAAGAAGCCCTCCACACCCTCCTCGCGGAAGTGGGAGTTGTAGAACTCGCCCATGATGTTGTCCAACTCATTGAGCGGGCAGTCGGCATGCTTTGCCTCCTCGGCATAGCCTATGGCCTTGTCGTGCCAATAGTCGGCGAAGAGCGGATAGTCGGCATCCGAAGGCAGCACCTTCACTTCCTGCGTCAGGTGGCGGTCGTCCAGCATCCAGTGAGCCAGATTGTCGGCATTCAGATAGGCCTTACGGTAATCCTTGTTGCGCTCTTCGTTGACAAATCCCTGGTTTTCGCGCCAGTTATTGTACTTGAACTGATACAGTACGCTCTCGCCCACGGTATAGGTGATGTGCTTGTGTATGCGCAGTTCCGGATACATCACGCGCTTGATACCGAAAGAGTTCACCTTCTTAGTCCTGGCCACGGGGATGCGTCCGTCCGGGCCCGCATTGGCACCTTCGTCATACTCTACGGAGAAGTCATCCATGTTCTCGTAAGTGAAAGCATCGCGTATGGCACGGAACTTGTCCTCGCCACAGTTCACGATAAATATCCTTGCGAAGATGTAGTCGCTGACAATCTTTGGCAACTCGGTGAAGGAGTTCACCACCATGCCGTTCTCGTTGACGTTGCTATAGACGGTCAGACCATTGGCCACGCCATGTACCCTGTCGGAGAAGAAGTGGGCCTCGCCCGTATCGGTGACGTCCTGCGGGAAGAAACGTCCTGACTGCAGGGCGTTAAGCTCGTTGAGAGCAGCATAGCCGTTCTGATAGTATCGGCCCTGGTCCATGTTGGGAGACGGGAGGTCCATCTCTGGCATCATGGCAAAGACTGATATTACGGCATTGGGGTATGCCTTACGCGTCTGCAGCACCACATCCACCACGGAGCCAGAACCCGTGCCACCACACAGACCTGCAAAGATATAGATATACACCTCCGAAGAACTGCCGGAGACGGTCTGGCAACGCGCATAGGCGGCCCTCAGGCTGTTGACGAAGCCCACGGCGTTGGCTGCAAAGAGCAGTCGGCCGGCACGTCGCTTCTGTCCTGCGGCCTGACCAAGTGAACCTATTGCCGACTTCACGGCCGATACATTGTCCACAATACCTTTCACGGACGGATAGTTGCCGATGTGGTCAAGGATGTGCTCCACGTCCACATCCTTTATATAGAAGAACTCGTTGTTGGTGAACGATGCGTCCTGACCCATAACGCGGAAGTCGGGACGCGGGCGTCCGTCCTTGGGCATCATCTCGTCCGTGGAATCCACGTAGAGCAGGGACACGGGAATTTTCTTGCGTTCCTCAGCCGTGGGGAACTCCTCAAACATTCTCATCTTGAACGCGCGCAGTATCTTACCGCCCGTACCTCCAAGACCCACCAAGATGTGGTTGCCTGTACAATGATTCGATTTTGACATAATTATTATGGTATCTATATATGATTATGCTTTTCTGCTTATATTTTATTATCGCCTGCGGGTATTCACGTGCTGCCTGCGTCCCATGCCTGAGGTTGACGGACGCTGTCTGTCGAAATGCGACGTACGACGGTCGCGGCCATCACTATAGTGCCTTGATTCGTAGCGTCTGCTCAAGCTCCAGATTCCAAGGGCTCCAAAAAACACCACGAAGCCCAAGCACCACATCAGGCGACGGACAATATATCTGCGCATGAACGACCGCATCTCATCTGCCATGGCCGCCGGGAGATTACGTGCATCGTATCCTTCAAACTCCCCTCCATCGACATAATACTCCAGCAAGGGGTAACGCTCTATCACTTTCTTTACCAATGCATCCGTCTCTTCCACGGATACCTCTTCATAACTCGCGTACAAGTTGTCCACGATTTCCGTCAGGTACCCCTCATACTCGTCTACAGTGTCCAGTACCTTAAGCGAACCAACTATCAACGTGCTTTGGATAGCCAGCAACACAAAGAGCACCACACCTATCACATAGGACCACACCGTGAAAAGCGCGTCCTTCCACCAGCTCGTGATAATGAACACGAACATGGCCATGCACAGCAACGAGATCAATACGCCCCACACAAGGCTTCCTGCCGACATGCTGATTATATCCCAAAGCATAAGTCCTATTTATATTACATTTATATTATCACATTGACTTTCAATCCCTCTACCACCATCCGGTATGCACACTCTACGCCCCATCGCCGTCTCCGCCATTCGTCGACATGTGCCGCAGGGCACTAAGCTCACAAAAACGACCGTTTTATTGAGACAAAATTTCGTAAGGGCATTGTATATGGACAGCCAGCACGACAGATGTCAAATGGTGTAGAACGGACAATTATAATTAGGCCACAACATCTATCGTTTCAGCATGTATTGTCCTTGAAGTGCGCCATGCAGTAAAAAAATCTTAACATTTCACAAAGAATATGGCGGCCATGTGAAAAAAAAAGACTAAATTTGTTGGCATAACAATCATCATAGGTTGTCTTGTCTCAATAAAACGGTCATTTTATTGGGAAACGCCAAAACACGAGGCACCAAAATACAACAACAAGTCTGCCAGTAGCCCCACAAGGGGGACGTATATTCACGACTATGAATATGGATGACAATCAACAATCAAGGCAGAAGAAAGGGGCACACGGCCAAAAGCCATGCGCCCCTTTTCTTCATCTTGCCAGGCAACCTATAACTCACCCGATAAATCAGGGGTGGCTTCTTGATTAAGCAATAAAGTTTGTACGCTTCCGAAAGTCCAGTAGAAACGCGGACGAGAGTCTACTGATGTCAGGGGCGAAAGTCTAATAGAGTCATGCCCCCGACTCCAGTAGAGTCAAAAATACGTGTCTCGCGACGACCTGTCTTCGA
>DBLZ01000012.1 GCA_002297545.1 Prevotellaceae bacterium UBA711
GGTAGCGGATGGTGAGGAACTCTTGCAGGTGCTTGTAAACGGTCTTGTACTTCATGAGCGTGCCTTTGGCTTTCATGCCAGCCTCTACCTGCTTGGCATAGTCCTCGTTGTGCTGTTGGAACACCTGCATCAGCGTGTGGTAGCGGTGTTCCAGTCCGAGAAAGGCGTTCTTCACCTTCTCCGCCGTGACGAAGTTGTCACGCTCCATGATCTCCTGATAGTGCTTGTTGATACGCACCCGCATCTTGTCAAGCATACGGTTTGTTTCAAGTGCCGCCGTGCTTCTGCCCGTGACACGTCCGCCTTTGGTGTCCCACAACTTGGGATTGACGGTCAGCTTGCAACTGAACTGTGTCTGACTGCCGTCCACCGTGATTCGTCCCATGACGGGAACTGTCCCATCCTTTTTCACTACCTGACGTTTGAGGTAGTAGATAACTGAAAATGTACTCTTCATCGTCTTTTTACTTTTTGGGTTCAAAATTAGTCGGTGAAGAGCCCTTCTTTGATACGCAAAACACGGAAGAACGGCGCAATCTTTTTCCGTAACCGGATTTCTTGCGTGAGTTGTCAGTAACTCACTATATCACAATACCTTGTTTTGCCATTCGTGCCCATTTCGTCACCTGATAGGCAGGGTTACGAACAAGTAACGTAGCTCTGTCTTGATTTGGCTTCGGCATGGATATTTTTGGCATTCAGAATAATTGGCAGCTTAAAAGAAACCCCTGTAAATCAAATCTATTACCATATTTTTCCGTGTTTCACTTATTTGTAGTACCTTTGCGAGGCAAAGATACACAATTTCCGCGAAAAGCAAGCACATCGTGCCACAATAGCTTCGTCTGTCCGCCATGCCCCATGCCACGGGACACATCAACTATTCGCGCATAAGCATTGGTATTCAAGTTTATTTTCATAACTTTGCACACGGAATATGGCAACAGGCCAACGCCCCCTTGTGTCGGCCGACAAGGGATAACAATAACGTCAGGCAAGCCACACCTATGAAAAAGCTACGTTTCGCCATCTTCGGCAACACATACCAAGCCAACAAGTCGGCCTGCGTGCAACAGTTGTTCTCCATCTTGGAGGAGCACAAAGCGCACATGCTGATAGACCGTGCCTTCCACGACTATCTGACAGGGCAACTGGGCATTGCCGTGCACCACGAGGAACTGATAGAGGGACAGGGCTTCGATGCAGACTTTGCCATCTCCCTGGGAGGAGACGGAACGTTCCTGGAAACGGTGCGCCGCGTGGGCGACCGGAACATACCCGTGCTGGGCATCAACATGGGGCGGCTGGGCTTCCTGTCGGACTATCAGAGTGGCGACATAGCATCGGCCATAGAGCAGATATACGATGACCGATACCGCGTGGAGGAACGGTCGGTTTTGCACGTGGAGGACGACAACGGCTCCATACACGGTTTCCCCTACGCCTTGAACGAGGTGGCGGTGCTGAAGCACGACATCTCCTCAATGATAAGCATAGACGCAGAGGTCAACGGCGAATTCCTTACAACATACCAGGCCGACGGTCTCATCATAAACACGTCGGCGGGCAGCACGGGCTATGCCCTGTCCGTGGGTGGCCCCATAATATGGCCCGGAACGAACATAATGGGACTGGTGCCCGTGGCTCCACACTCGCTTACGGTGAGGCCGATAGTCATTTCCTCGGACGCCGTGGTGAGGATGAGGGTGAAGAGCCGCTCGCACAACTTTCTCCTGTCCATAGACGGACGTAGCGAGTCGCTAAGCGAATGCACATCCATCACCGTGCGCAAGGCCCCATACACCATCAAGGTACTGAAAAGGAGCGAAGGAAGTTTCTGCCATACCCTGCGCGACAAACTGATGTGGGGAGCAGATACCAGAGACAGAGGCGAAAGATAAAAACGCCATGCTCCACTCTGACACGCACCGCTCCTGCCAATGTCCAACAACCTCTAACCCCAACCCCGCCTTGGAAAGCACTTCGCCTAAACATATCAAGAACATGCTCCTGTGGCTATGGCGCACAAGCCGTGGACTGAGGCTGAAGACAATAGTAAACACAGGCATCGGCTTGACTATGGTAGGCTTGGACTTCGCCTTCATTTGGGCCACAAAAATGGCCATAGACGCTGCCACGGGACAGGGAGCGCACAGTCTGCTGATGGCTTGCGTACTGCTGATAGTCCTGAGCCTGGGACGCATTGCCATGGCTTTCGCACGAAAATGGTCCAATGCCTTGCTGGGCGTGAAGAGCCAAAACCGCATGCAGCGGCGCACGTTCTCCAGACTGATGCACAGCGTGTGGACGGGAAAGGAACAGTTTCACTCGGGCGACGTGATGAACAGACTGGTCCGCGACGCCGCGGAGATAACGACCGTGATAACCGACACCCTGCCTGCCGCACTATGCGTGACGGTGCGCGTGGCGGTGGCGTTCATGTATCTTTGCTACTTCGACGCGCGACTGGCCATACTGGTGATAGCTTCAGCCCCGTTGTTCATACTCCTGAGCAGACTGTACATCCGCACCATGCGACGCCTTACACGCGACATGCGCAATACGGACAGCCGCATACAGAGCCTGTTGCAGGAGAGCCTGCAACACCGCATGGTACTGAAGACACTGGAGCAGAGTGACGGAATGGTGAAACGGCTGACAGAGGAACAGGACAGACTGTACGGACAGGTGAAACGGCGCACCACATTCTCTGCCTTCAACGAACTGTGCCTCAACTTCGGCTTCACGGCAGGCTACATGCTGACGTTCATTTGGGGCGTGTACCGACTGGATGCCGGAACCATCACCTATGGCACCATGATAGCCTTCATACAGCTGGTGGGGCAGATCCAGGGACCATTCCGCGAGATGACACGCTTTGTGCCGGCCATCATCGGTGCCCTGACATCGACCGAGCGCATGATGCAGCTGGAGGATACCCCCATGGAAGAGGAGGGCATGCCCATAGCCTTCCCTCATGGTGCCGGCATACGCCTGACAAATGTGGCATACACCTATGCCGACGGGCACCGCAGCATTCTCGGCGGGCTGTCGTATGACTTTGCACCTGGCAGCGCCACGGCGATACTTGGCGAGACGGGCGCCGGCAAGACGACACTTATACGCCTGATCCTGGCTCTGCTGAAACCTTGTCACGGCACAGTGGAGCTATACGACGAGAACACCTGCGTGAAAGCGTCGCCCTCCACACGATGCAATCTGGTGTATGTTCCACAGGGCAACACCCTGCTGTGCGGCAGCATCCGTTACAACCTGCTACTGGGCAATCCCGATGCAACGCCGCAAGAAATGGAGGATGTGCTGCGAATGGCCTGTGCCGACTTCGTGTTCTCGCTTCCACACTCCATCGACTCGGAGTGCGGAGAAGGCGGAAGCGGACTTTCCGAGGGGCAGGCCCAGCGCATAGCCATAGCACGAGCCTTGCTGAGGCACGGCAACATCCTGTTGCTGGACGAGGCCACCAGCGCCCTGGACGTGGAGACGGAACAGCGTCTGATCCGGAATATCTCTGCACGTGCCAAGGAAAGGCGTCAGACCGTGCTCTTCATCACTCACCGCCCGTCGGTGCTGGATTACTGCGAAAACATTCTACGTCTGGATCGCCGGGAGAAGTGACATCAAGATGGCCCCTGGCGCGCATTCTACTTCTTGCGGAATATCACCCATTCGTTCATGACGAAGTTGAAAATGCCGGAAAATATGAGGGCAAGCAGATTGCACAACACAACGTTGAGTCCGGCGAAATGGCGTATGAGCAGGTAGGGCACCATCTTGATAAGGAATGCCGCTATGCACGATACGTTGTATGGAAGGAAGCGCCCGAAAAATCCCTTGATGGAACGTCGGCCCACCCTATCCTGCCAGACGAAAAAGTAGGCCAACGTGTAGTTGGTGAACACGGCACATTCAAACGAAACCGTGGGGGCGATGAACAGCGCTACCGTCTCATTACCCACGAATAGCACCTCGGCCAACAACCACATCACTCCGCAATCCACCGCCGTACCTCCCAGGGTAGAAAGCATGAACTTCAGATACCGTTGCAGTTTCTCCTTCACTTCCATTGCCATTACCTTATATATAATATAAGCGTGGAAGCATGAGCAATCTCTCCTCCACGCCTATACGTTATCGTTCCTACTGT
Organism: Prevotellaceae bacterium UBA711; assembly: GCA_002297545.1. Classification (GTDB taxonomy): domain Bacteria; phylum Bacteroidota; class Bacteroidia; order Bacteroidales; family Bacteroidaceae; genus Physcousia. Next base: position 4,166 of record DBLZ01000012.1, read on the forward strand.
ATGTACACTTGCCCGATTATTGCTTATGCAGGGGGTCTATCTTGGCAAAATACTTGCCATCCTGTATCAAGCTGCTGAAGTAAAGATAGCAGAGGATCAGGAAAACAACCACGCCAACCAAGTCTAGGCTCAACAACTCACCACTCAACGGTCCTACGGCAACATTCAGTCTGAACTCACGCAGGGACTCCGCAAAGAACCACACGGTGTTCAGCAAGATCATAAGCACACGCAATTCCGTAGGGCCAAAGATGCCATAGGTCAGTTTGAACTCATTCTTCAAGTGTGCACATATCATCACATACACTTCCATGCCAAGGTAGACCACAAAAAGGAGCAACCCCATCCAGAAGTGCATGTAGGCAGACAAGCCCATGCCACCGAAGATGAAGAACTCCGTGATGCAGTCCATGTTGTGGTCGATGTAGAAACCGTACAGAGGACGTGACTGATTGCGGACACGTGCAATGGTGCCGTCCAGCGAATCGCCCAGCCAATGCAGAAAAAAGCCCAAGGAAGACAACCATAGCCATGCGGGGGAATAAATGGTAAGCAGGTAGCCGGCCGCTATCACAACAGCTCCCAAAAGGCTGAACCACGTGAGCATGTCCGATGTCACCCACAGCGGCAAGCGGTTCGCAATCCATATCAGTGCCTTCTTTTCATAGGGATTTAGAATGGAGGTCTGTATCCTGACCGAATTCTCGTTCTTGTTCATTTGTAGTCTTGATATGTTAAACTTTGGAAAAGGCTTTGAAAAGCCTGCATCAAATATGCTGCAAATTTACCACTTTTACCTTTCCCCAACAACAACACGTGCCCAAATCCTTGACAAAATTAACATATCTATACGTTTTACATGTCATACAAAGATTTATTATAACAAGCGGACTTAACATGACAAGCAGACGGTCAAAAGCTTCGCGCCACTTGGGAAATCGGCGCCATAGGTAGCATGGACCTCGTGCCGGGCTTCCCACATAGACTTATTATCCGACTGCAACGCTCCATGAGAACAGGATGCCGTAGCGCCACTGTCAACCAGGAAGTGCGCCACCTCTTCACACGCATGTTCAAGCAAATGATAGACAAGCCACCAAACGAATCCTATCAATAAGATGACCGTAAGCATGGCCGATATTGAATCAACAACAACGACACAAAAGGCACCATAACGTCTCTTTTCAGACCGCAGATCATGCCATATATAGTCACAGCCCGAACGTTTTCAAAGAACATGCAGAAATTTTATCAGCCACTTCCCACAAAATATAAATTTTCTTTATACATTTGCATCTGCGCTATGTTCTCTCATCACCGCAGTGCCACTACCATGTACATGGCTGGCATCAGGTGGACGAGGAAGATAGGCGGGACATATAAAAGGCGTTTGCTCAACGCTTTGTTCGAGACGCATCGGAATCTTGCAAACATTGGCTCAATCCGAAAGTCCGGT
>DBLZ01000014.1 GCA_002297545.1 Prevotellaceae bacterium UBA711
ACTCCAGTAGAGTCAAAAATGCCATCTCACGACACCCTGCCTTCTATCTCATTCTTTGCAATGGCAAAGGAATACAAATGGAAGAAGAACTATTACCATATCAACTTAATAACAAGTAGTTTACACCCACACACCATTATATCCACCCAAATAGATACATGTAGGCCTCAACCTTCTCCTATGCAAGAAAATCCATTTGGCAGATTCTATGTCAAAGGATGTTTATGCCAAAGGCGAACTCTATGCTTGCGAGTTCAGCCAACATTTCAAGGTTGACAATCCTGTTTCCCGAGATTGAAAACGCAGCACACCCCGAGAAACCGATAACGGGCTCTCGGGGTGTGCTGTGTGTGTGTGATTGATTAGGGCAGTATCAGACGAGGTGGCGGATGATCTCCTCACGGTCGCCTGGCAGATAGTCTATCACGGGTATCTCTATCATGGTGTAGGCACCGGGCTGCTGACGCATGGTGGCGCGGGCAGCGTTCACCAGAACCTGGGCGGTGAGTGCGGGATTGTTGATCTTCATGTTGAACTCGAAGAGCTGGTTGTGAGTCTTGCCACTCACTCCCTTGCGCACCAGGTTCACTCCGTGGCCGACATCGTTCAGGGCATCCACGCTCTCCACCTGGAAGACATGAGTCTCGTCCGAGGCAAAGTAAGGGTCGGCCTTGATGGCGCGGGTGACGTCCTCCAAATTGGCACCTTCCTCCAGCTCCACATACACCATGCGGCGATGGATCCCCTCGCCGACGGGAATGGTCATTGACAGGGCATCGCGGACACCTTCCTTGGAACGCACGCACACGCTGTGGCCCATGGAACGACCCGGGCCGAAGTTGGTATAGGTAAGGCCCTTGGGAGCAAGACCTTCCAGGAGGGTACGCACCACGCTGTCGGAACCCGGATCCCATCCGGCCGAAATGATGCTGACGGCTCCGTGCTCGCGGGCAGCTGCGTCCAGCGTGCGACGAAGGTCAACTATGAGGCCATGGATATCGAAACTGTCCACCGTGTTGATACCCAGCTTAAGGCACTCAAGGGCATGCTCCTCCACCTTGCGCGTGGGAGTCGCCAGGATGGCCACATCCACGTCCTTCAGTTCTCTGATGTCGCTTACCACAGGATAATCGGCTATCTCGCGTGGACAGTTTTCCCTGCCGCTACGGCGAACAATACCTGCAATATGCATGTCGGAAGATGCCTCCAGGGCTTCCACGGCACACTTGCCAATGTTACCGTATCCTACGACAGCAACGTTGATTTTGTTAGTCTTTGTCTGCATTTTAGTGACGTTTTGTTGTTAAAGCGGCGCAAATTTACGACAATTTGTTTTTATGGCCATAACATGGACGTCGGTTTTTAGCATGCCGGGGGCATGTTTTTTTGACGATTTAGCCTCTATTATTTGTAACTATTACAAAATAGTTGTATCTTTGTGCGGATAACGACATATTAACCACTTAAATACATCACACTATGCAGTTGCAAAACTTACAGACCGATTTCAAGGGTACGGCATGGAAGCACGAGATAGACGTCCGTGACTTCATACAGCACAACTATGAGCCTTACAACGGCGACGAGAGCTTCTTGGCCGGTCCCAGCGATAAGACCAAAAAGTTGTGGGACATCCTGTCCAAGATGTTTGAGGTAGAACGCGAGAAGGGCGTATACGATGCCGAGACCAAGCTGCCTCAGAGCGTGAGTACATACGGTGCAGGCTACATAGACAAGGACAGCGAGGTGATCGTGGGCCTGCAGACCGATGCCCCACTGAAGCGCGGCATCTTCCCCAAGGGCGGCATACGTATGGTGGAGGCTGCCCTGAAGGCTTACGGCTATGAACTGGATCCCGCCACCAAGGCCATCTTCACCAAGTACCGCAAGACCCACAACGAGGGAGTGTTTGCCGCCTACAACGACGACATCAAGGCTGCACGCCACGCCCACATCATCACCGGTCTGCCCGATGCCTACGGCCGTGGCCGCATCATCGGTGACTACCGCCGCATAGCACTCTACGGCACCACCAACCTGATAGAGGAGAAGAAGCGATTCCACAAGCGCATAGACATACAGGAGTTCACCGAGGAGATAGTACGCTGCCGCGAGGAGATCACCGACCAGATCAACGCCCTGAAGGAGTTTGAGAAGATGTGTGCCGCCTACGGTTTCGATGTGACCAAGCCCGCCACCAACGCCCGCGAAGCTGTGCAGTGGACATACTTTGGCTACCTGGGTGCCGTGAAGGACCAGGACGGCGCCGCCATGTCCATCGGCCGTATCTCAGCCTTCCTGGACATCTATATACAGCGCGACCTGAAGAAAGGCCTCATCACAGAGGCAGAGGCTCAGGAGATGATCGACCAAATGGTGATGAAGCTACGCATAGTGCGCTTCCTGCGTACTCCCGAGTACAACGACCTGTTCTCCGGCGACCCCATTTGGGCAACCTGCAGCATAGGCGGCATGGGCATCGACGGACGCAGCATGGTGACCAAAACAGACTATCGTCTGCTGCATACCCTCTACAACATGGGTCCCTCTCCCGAACCCAACCTGACCATTCTGTGGTCCGAGCGTCTGCCCGAGCCTTGGAAGCTCTATTGCGCCAAGGTCAGCATAGACACCAGTGCCGTGCAGTACGAGAACGATGACCTGATGCGTCCAGACTTGGGCGACGACTACGGCATAGCATGCTGCGTGAGCCCCATGAAGATAGGCAAGCAGATGCAGTTCTTCGGCGCACGTGCCAACCTGGCCAAATGTATGCTCTATGCCATCAACGGCGGCCGCGACGAGATGAGCGGACAGCAGGTAGCTCCATGCTTCAGCCCCATCACAGGCGACTACCTCACCTTCGAGGAGTTCTGGCCCCGCTTCGAGCAGATGATGCGCTGGCTGGCCAAAACCTATGTCAACGCCTTGAAGATCATACACTACATGCACGACAAGTATGACTACGAGGCATTCGAGATGGCTCTGCACGACGGCGACGTACAGCGCACACGTGCTACGGGTATTGCCGGTATCTCCATAGTTACCGACTCTATCGCCGCCATGAAACACTGCAAGATACGCATCATCCGCAACGAGAGCGGCCTGGCCGTGGACTACAAGATAGAGGAGGGCGAGTATGTGCCCTTCGGCAACAACAATGACGAGACCGACCAGATAGCAGTGATGCTGACAGAGAAGTTCATGGAGTACCTGCGCCAGCACCGCACCTATCGCGACGCCATCCCCACACAGAGCCTCCTGACCATCACATCCAACGTGGTATATGGCCGCAACACCGGTGCCACACCCGACGGCCGCAAGGCCGGAGTGCCTTTCGCTCCCGGTGCCAATCCCATGAACGCCCGCGACGTGAAGGGTGCCGTGGCTGCCCTGGCTTCTGTGGCCAAGCTGCCTTTCCACCACTCCAAGGACGGTATCTCATACACCTTCGCCATCACTCCCGCATCCCTGGGCAAGGACGAAGAGAGCCGCAAGGCTAACCTCGTGAACCTGATGGACGGTTACTTCACTCCCGACGGTGGCCAGCACCTGAACGTCAACGTCTTCGACCGCGAACTGCTGATAGACGCCATGGAGCATCCCGAGAAGTATCCCCAGCTGACCATCCGCGTTTCCGGCTATGCCGTGAACTTCGTCAAGCTGACCCGCGAGCAACAGCTGGATGTGCTCAGCCGTACCATCAACCAGAGCATGTAATCCATCTGCTCCGGCCATCGGCGTCATGCCATGCGGATGCCGGAACACACAGATAACTACATCAAGGATGCCCCTCCCCCTCGACAAACGCGGGTGAGGGGCATCGTGCATTATACATCTCTCACTCGCATATATATCAATGAAGTGTCCCGTAGTGGCGCGATAGTAGGCGCACTGCTCCTGTGCGCAGCAACCAGTAAACACCATATCATCATGACCGAACGCACATCCCCCCTTATCGGCCGTATCCACTCCCTGGAATCCTTTGGCACAGTGGACGGCCCAGGCATACGCTTCCTCACCTTCCTGCAAGGCTGCCCCATGCGCTGCCTCTTCTGCCACAACCCGGACACATGGGACCCGAGGGCCGAAGTCAAATACGAATGGACACCGGAACAGCTATTAGAAGAAACACTACGCTACCGCAACTATATCAAGACCGGAGGCGTCACCTGCACGGGTGGAGAACCGCTGATGCAGGCTCCTTTCGTGGAAGCCTACTTCCGCCTGTGCAAGGCCGAGGGCATACACACAGCCCTGGACACCAGCGGCGTAATCTTCAACGATGCCGCACGCCGCGTGCTGGATGTCACCGACCTGGTGCTTCTGGACATAAAGACCGTGGACGACGACCTGCACCTGCGCCTCACCGCACACAACCGCACGCACAACCACCAGATGCTGGAGTACCTGCAGGCCCAGGACAAGCCGGTATGGATACGCCACGTAGTGACCCCCGGCATCAACGATGACGATGAGCACCTGCTGGCTACGGCACACTACATCGCCCGCTACAGCGTGGTGGAGCGCGTGGACATTCTCCCCTACCACACCCTGGGCGCATACAAGTACGAAAGCATGGGTATAGCTTATCCACTGGCCGGCACGCCCGCCCTACCTATAGAGACAAAGAATCATGCCATAGAAATGTTCTGCAGCATACTGACGTGCAAGGTGGTGTAAAAAGACAAGGTTCCCCTTGGATTTATCCGGCTTTTTCTATAACTTCGCCCTTGCCTAACCTTAGACCTCATTCCATGAGGCAGTAAGCAGAGCACAGACGTACGGCCAACACAAGCACAACATGTCATTCATGGAAATCATAGACAGCATCATCAACAGCTTCCCTCACTACGATAGTTGGGGTGAATTTATCCTCGCGTTCTTCATCCCTGTGATAATTTCAGGCTACATTGGCGAAAAGGCCGGCGAGGCTTGGCATCGCTACTCTATGAAGAAAGAGGACAAGGCAAAGTGACAGTTCCCCCTGAAACAGGATGTTGCAGACTGACATGTCAGCCGCTATAGAAGTCACACCCGCAACAATCACCCTACACTACCCAAGTGATAAAAAACATCCCCTCGTCCAGCAACCGGACGAGGGGATATCCTTGTTGTACTACAGGTTGAAGTTCATCTTCCAGATGTTATAGTATTGTTCCTTGTTGGCACGAGACGAGATGAAGTATATCTGTCTACCATCCTTGGACCATACGGGGCACATGTCCGCGCATGGATGATAGGTAAGCTGCGTCAACTGTGTGCCGTCCGTCCTGACGACAAAGATGTCCGTGTTCTCCTTTTTGGAAATCTGTGACGTAGCGTTGCCGACCAAGAGCAGCCATTTGCCATCGGGAGACAAGGCAGGACTGGTAAAACTATGGTTCACGTTTGACACTATCACGCTCTCGCGTCCGTTGACATAATCGACGTACCATATCTCGCTACGGCCTGAGGTATTGTTCCTGACACAGTAATAGGCATTGTTGTCGCCCGGAATAGGACATGCACCAAAGCCTCTGGAACAGGACGAGATGGTGCCATCGTTCCTGTTCAAGGCCCAAATGGATGGGCCATAAGAAGAGGTCCAGCGTGTAAAGTACACCTTGTTTGCATCTGGGCTAAGGACAGGAAACGCATCGTTGACATTGCCACTGGTAAGCTGCTGCATGACACTGCCCTGATTGGCATCTACCGAACAGATAAAGTAGTTAGGGTGATTGTTGTCTGCAAAGTACAGCTTATCATCGTTACCCCAATAGATACCGCCATTGATATTACGGAACGTCCTCTGGGTGGAAATTCCCTGCGAGTTGGTATTACGGACCATGATGTTGTCCTGCTTGTTGTTGCGCGCTATATATGCCAACTTGGTACCATCAGGCGAAAGCTGCAGGTTGGGATAGCAGGTCCACCTGATGTTATGCTCCTGATTTACTCCACATTGAGCCAAAGAATACTGGACATTGTTGTTCAAAGGACCAGTGGCACCGCCAACGACATTGCCATTGGCCTCGTCAGTAATCTTCACCAGGTTCAAGCCGGATTCCTCGGGACTGAACTGTTCCATATACACAACACCCTTTGAACCACCACAGGATGTCAGCACAGCCGCAAGCAGTGCCAGCTGGCTAAATCTTTTAATCTTCTCCATATCTTTTTCTTACTTTTGATTTTTAGCTTTTGCGATGGCATATGCCTCGAGGTATGATGATTTCTTACGAGATTGGTTGTCTATTTGGGCACCATCTCTGGAGGCGTCATTGCCTGGCAGTGTGCTTGACTCTGAAGAAGCGCAACTGGCCGCCCCGATAATGAAGACAACCAACACCAGGCATGAGAAGGCCAATTTCATTTTCTGTGTGTGTTTTGACATAACTTTGTTGTTAAATATATTACTACTGCTATTACGTATGAGGCGCAGTCCATCACGTCCCATGTACCGGGAACCAGACCGAAGTACTGTGCCACCTCCCATAAAACGATAGCGACGGGCATCAAACTCAGGAACCAGGACTTGAAACCGCCCTGCTCATCGTACCATATATATTCTATGGCATACAGGTATGACAGAAGCCACAATCCATCCGGGAGACTGTATATCATCCACTCGGGAACGTTCTGATGCGACGGGACCAACCTCATCTGACGGACATCTGCAATCATGTCCAACAAGCCCACCCATTCCAGGGGACGGAACATGAAGAGAGTTAGGGGGCGATACAAACAATAAATCAACAGGCCTATACTGATAAGCCATACTGAAAGGTGTAGATAGTGTTTTCTCTTGATAGATACTCTATAGGGATACTTCTCCCAATCTCCCCGAGGAAGTCTTTAAAGTGATTAACGCATATGCAGCCATAAACAAAAAAAGCGTGGAGATTGTATCTGCTACTCGCTCCACGAACTGAGGCCCTAGGAATTGCCCATTACTGTCAGAACGAGCAACTCAAGACCCCACGCCGATATGAATATACTATCCACCCATCTATATAACGATACCACTATGCCAGCAAAACCATCCCGCTATCATGATGATACATCAAGATGGATGGAAGCTATGCGCATAGCATCGTTTACAGGTGGATTGACATAAATCATACCCATGGGCATCTATCATTGCCATGCTCCTTGACAGTAATTGAAGAGTTTCCTAGGCTTTCAGTTCGTCAGAGAACAAAGCGCGTGATAAACGCCTTTTCTATAATATGGATCCCCACAACACAGGTGCCTAACACTTTAAGCATCGAACTCCCGACATGTCACATGCAGTGCATATCATCGGCGTGAAGACATCGCAAAGATACGACTTTATATCAATACGGCAAAAGAAATACGGGATATTTTACGGAACTGTATCTCATAACCATACACAGGCAACCATGCTATCCAGACCACTCCATAGGCAGACAGTGTGTCCTGAGTTTAGTCAAACCTTACTATGGAAGCCAACTGTACAGAGTAGTCATTTAACCATAAATCCGGCTCCTTACCATCTTGATGGAAGGAAGCAACAGCCCTGACGGCCAGTAGGACGCAGTTATCCCGATGGCGCACAGGGATGGCGCCATCGGGATTCCCTTATCATCTGTTCCTTATCTGGTGCCGGGACAGGTGGGCAGACCAGCTCACCTGGAATAACGCATGTCAATCAATCTTCCACAGACGCATACTCCAATATGTCGCCCGGCTGACAGTCCAACTCGCGGCAGACAGCCTCCAGGGTGGAGAAGCGCACGGCCTTGGCCTTGCCCGTTTTGAGGATAGAGAGATTGGCTGGGGTAAGGCCCACACGCTCGGCCAGTTCGCCAAGGGAGATCTTGCGGCGGGCCATCATGACATCGAGGTTTACTATTATAGGCATATCGTTTCGCTAAGATGTTTATACTATATGGAGTTATACCGTAAGGTCCTGCTCCTCCTTTATCCTCACACCCACGGCAAATATCTCCGTGAAAAGGGCCAGGAGCAGCATCAATCCCCATGAATACTGCAGGAAATAGGTCTGTACAACAAAACCATCAGGCTGGATTTGCGACACAGCGAGGACATGATACATATAAAGTTGCAGTTCCTTCAGTGCCCCAAAAACCATCATGGAATAGATGAAATAACGCATGGCTCTCACGTTCTCTGGCACAAAGACCTTGCCGCGCAAGACACGCATAATGAGGTTGACCATACAGAATAAGGCATAGATGCAGAAAATGGCCACCGGTAGCTCGGCAAAAGAGAAGATGAGGTCCCTGTCGGACATGTCGACACCGACACGCAGGGAATCGGGGGCTGTCTGCACCATGCGCTGGAGGGAGGCATTGTAGACCGAGTCACACATCCGTACATCCACAGTCCTCACGCCCAGCGACACAGTCATGTCCTGGCTCGTCACCGTGGACTGTTCGTTCCAGCCATCGAGAAATCCTGCATATATATCACGTGAAGTCACGCCGACAAAGAAGAGAACAATCAGGACTGTCAAAATTTTAATCTGTTTCATACGTCACAATAGTTTTAGGTGAATAACATGTTGGTTGGTTGAAGGGATCGTTGCGCACCAATGCCTTTCAGTAATCATTTATCGATTTTCGATATACAAATGTACGCCTTTTCTCCATAATGGCAAAGGAAAACGGCCATTATTTATCGTTTTTCGATAAACAACAGCAAGGCGAAGGCAAAATAGTGTATTGTCAGGTAGGAAACGGAAGCGTGGAATGGTTAGCATTGCCATCACCCATCAGCGCACAGGGATTGTGCGTGTTCTATAAATTGGTTTGAAACACTTTAGGTGCCATTGCAAATCAGATACCTGTATTGTATGAAGGAGCAAGCGAGCATCGTGACTGAATGACAAAAGACAGATGCGAGTGAGAGAGTTGCCAAAGTAACCAAGCAACGTGGCATAACACCACAGAGACAAAAAGGATTTATAGAACACGTCCTAAATTGCTACTGTTTTTACAATGGCCATGCAATTGCCTGCCGCATGGCCATCAATACGGTCTATGCAGGAAAATATCGGGGGGGGAGGTATTGTATTTTATGCCGTTATCTCCACATAGTTGCCTTCAGGATCGGCAACAGCGCTCTCATAGTATCCGTCATCGGTAAATCTTGGGGCGCTCAGTATAGTGTTACCGTCGGTGCGCAATCGTTCGGTAAGCAAGTCAACGGCCTCGTTACTCCCTACTGCTATGGAAAAATGAGCCAATCCCCTCAGGCTGCCTCTACTGGCCGGGCTCTGCATATCAGGGATGTGCATTAGCTCAATGCGTGCTTTACCCTCTCCAAAGGATAGGAAATAGGATGTAAAGTTCTTAATTGGATTTACATACTTGGTTCCGCATTCCATATTGAAATACTTGGTGTAGAAAGTGCGCAGCAGTTCAATGTCTTCTGCCCATATTGCAATGTGATCTATTTTCATGCTTATGCTTAGTCGTTTGACTCGCTATTGCTTTTCAACCATTGTTCCCTACGCAAATCAGGTACGTGCTTGACCGAGAAGTTCTCGAATTTGGCTCTGAAACCATTACCATCCGGACTGGCCCCCATCACTCCCACCATGACAGGATGATTATCTTGCAACCAAGCATTACGCATCATCGTGTATTCCTTGTCGTCAAAAGAAAAGAAAACTTCCACGGCATCCAGCCGACGTACGGCTTTCATCCACACAAACGGAATGGGATGCTCTACTGGAATGATGCTCCAATCACTCGTGTGATGGGTAACTACGGTACTAAGATTATATCTCCCATCCACAAACTCAATACCGGATTTGATATAATTCTCATGGTCAATGCGCAACATCAGTCCCGACTGGTCGAAACGTGACTTGTAAGCTCCTGATATTTTAACCTTAACCTCAAACTCTCCACCACGTAAGGCATACAGAAATGGGGCATCATCCACAGTGAAACCATAATATGATATACGCCAAAAATCCGATTTGGGAGTAACATCCATCAATAGCGAGTCTTTTTCGATGCGCCACTGTTCCGGTTCGTTGAACCATTGCATTCTTTCCAATGATTGTGCCATAAGGAGGTGTATAAGAAAATGTGTAAAGAATCCCGGTAGTACATTCGTGCCACCGGGATTCCTGTTATCGCTTCTTCCTTATCTCGGATGCCACGCTATACGCACCAAGTGCATCGCACGTGCCATGCCATACTTTATAATATGTTATAATAAATAAGGAACGGCAGGGTTAGTCGGCCAGTTTGGCCTTGATGAACTCGCGGTTGAGGCGTGCGATGTTGGAGATGGTCTCACACTTGGGGCATACGGCCTCGCAGGCACGGGTATTGGTGCAGTTACCGAAGCCCAACTCATCCATCTTGGCCACCATGGCCTTGGCACGGCGGGCAGCCTCTACCTGGCCCTGGGGCAGGAGGGCAAACTGACTCACCTTGGATGACACGAAGAGCATGGCAGATCCGTTCTTACATGCTGCCACACAGGCACCGCAACCGATGCAGCTGGCGCAGTCCATGGCCTCGTCGGCAGCCTCCTTGGAGATGAGTATAGCGTTAGCGTCCTGTGCCTGACCGGTGCGGATACTGGTGTAGCCACCGGCCTGCATGATTTTCTCGAATGCCATACGGTCTACCATGCAGTCCTTGATGACAGGGAAGCCGGCAGAACGCCAAGGCTCCACGGTGATGACGTCACCGTCCTTGAACTTGCGCATGTAGAGCTGGCAGGT
>DBLZ01000076.1 GCA_002297545.1 Prevotellaceae bacterium UBA711
GGAGATTAACATAGATTGCCCAAGGCAAGCGAAGCGGCGCCTTGGGTATCAAATCCCCCTTCCGGCCACTGCGCCCTACAGGGGCAAAAGCGTAATGCTCGAGGGAGGGAGTTGAGAGAGTCGGTGAGTGGTGCTTCCGTCCCCTCGGCGGGGCAAAAGGCATGTTACTGAATATCGACTCGCGAATTCGTGAATGTTGATGCGTGTGTGCCCGGTAATGCCACCTTTTTATGGGCGGGCAAGATGATGGGCAAGATGATGGGCACGGGTGGCGTGTGGCTCAGAATAGGAGCTGTACCACCTGTGGGTTGTGGTCGGAGAGGAGTGCGTCGGGGTCTTCGGCAGGCACCTCGCTGGAGAGGACGCGGATGTGCGGCGTGACGAATATGAAGTCTATCTTCTCGCGTTCTCCGGCTTGGAGGCGTGCAAAGTCGTGCCACGTATAATCCACGCCCAGGGCCTGTGCGGCAATCTTGTGCGCGTCGTTCAGTACAAAGCTGTCGGTGGTGATGGTGCGGTATGCCTCGCTGTTGTCCGTGACGTTGAAATCTCCGGTTACCACGGCCGGATTGGTGCCCACTATTTCCTGTATCTTTGATATGATGAGTAGCGCACTTTGGCGGCGCGCCTCCTCGCCAACGTGGTCGAAGTGTGTGTTCACACCCATGAATATCTTGCCGGTGGCCTTTTCCCTGAATTTTGCCCATGTGGCAATGCGCTGGCATGCACCGTCCCATCCGGGCTTGCTCGGCCGGTCGGGATGTTCGGACAGCCAAAACGTGCCAGAAGCCAGTACTTCCAGCCTGTCCTTGCGATAAAACAGTGGGGCGTATTCGCCAGTCGTGCGTCCGTCGTCGCGTCCCACGCCTATGCCTTCGTACTCCGGCAGTCCTTGCTTTAGGTCCAGGAACTGGTTGTGGAGCACCTCCTGCATGCCTATTACATCAATGTGTTTCTCGCGGATGAACCGGTAGACGCGTTCCTTGCGGTATTTCCAGTTGTTGCCTTTGTCCTCCGGATTGTCGTAACGCACGTTGAGGGTGGCCCAAGTGACTTGTGTCTTTCTCTCCTTGGTGCAGGCCGCCAGCATGAGTATGGCGGATAACATGATGAATAGTCTTTTCATGATGCGTGCGGATATGTATAATTCCTATGGTGTGTATGTTTGCCCAAGACATGCATCATCCGAATCCGGGATGATTGTGGAGCTATTGTCCGTCCTTGTCCTTCTTTCCTTTCTTGGCCACGGCCTCGGTGATGCTTACGTGGCGGTTGCTGGTGTCGCGCATTACCTCTATGACTATGTCGGTGACCATCTGTTTGAGCTCGTCCAGGAATTGGCGTGCATCGTATTGGCGCTGTTCTATCAGGCGGAGCTTGCGCTCCCAGATACCCGTCAGTTCGGCACTTTTCAGCAGTTCCTCGTGTATTATGCCTATCAGTTCCACGCCTGTTGGGGTGGCCCACAGGGATGTGCGCTCCTTGCGGATATAGCGGCGTCGGAACAGGGTCTCGATGATGGCGGCACGTGTGGACGGGCGCCCTATGCCGTTCTCTTTCAGGGCGTCGCGCAATTCCTCGTCCTCCACCATCTTGCCGGCCGTTTCCATTGCGCGCAATAGTGTGGCTTCGGTATATGGCTTGGGTGGAGTTGTCTGTTTTTCGGCAAGGTCGGGAGTGTGCGGGCCATTTTCTCCCTTGACGAACTCGGGCAGGAGTTTTTCCTCGGTGGGGGATGGGGCGGACTTATCGGACCGGTCAGACATGTCAGACAGCTTTGACGAGGCAGGCGCTGCCCACAGTATCTTCCATGCAGGGTCGGTTATGTGTTTGCCGGTGGCCCGGAAGCCTATGTCGGAGACCGTGCCCGTGACGGTGGTGGTCTCGAAAAGGCAGTCGGGATAGAAGATGCCTATGAAGCGGCGTGCTATGAGGTCGAAGACACGGCGCTCCATTTCCGTCAGTCCTGTGGCAGGTTGGCCTGTGGGGATGATGGCGTGGTGGTCTGTGACCTTGGAGTTGTCGAAGAACTTCTTGTCCTTGCGCAATTTCTGCCCCTTGATACGCTCCATCAGGGGGAAGTACTCCTTAAGGCCGTTCATTATCTGCCCGCACTTGGGATACACGTCGTCGGGCAGGAATGTGGTGTCGACACGCGGGTAGGTGGACACCTTCTTCTCGTAGAGGCTCTGCACCAGTTGCAGGGTCTGGTCGGCAGAGTAGCCGAACTTGCGGTTGCACTCCACCTGTAGACTGGTGAGGTCGAAGAGGCGTGGAGGTGCCTCCTTGCCTTTCTTTTTCTCTATTTGGGTGACGGTGAATGGCAGGTCCTTGATGCGCTCCAGCATGGCCTCGCCCTCTTCGCGGGTCTTGAAGCCCTTGGGAGACCTGTCCTTGCCCTTGGCGGAGTCTTTGGCTGGTGTGTCCCCGTCCTTGTCCTCGTCGTCCATCAGCACATTGAACACCGTGTCGCGGTACGTGGTGGTAAGAACCCAATAGGTGGTAGGCACGAAGTTCTCTATCTCCTGCTGGCGCCTCACGATCAAGGCCAGGGTGGGCGTCTGTACGCGGCCTATGCTCAGGACCTGGTTGCCGCCTTTCTGGCTGCGGTCGTTGGTGCGGTACTTCAATGTGTACAGGCGGGTGGCATTCATGCCCAGTGTCCAGTCGCCTATGGCACGCATGAGACCTGCCTCGTAGAGACTTTGGTATTGCGATTGGTCCTTGAGATTGCGGAAGCCTTCGCGTATGGCTTCTTCGGTCAGTGATGAAATCCACAGGCGCTGTACCGGGCACTTGGCACCGGCCAGTTGCATCACCCAACGTTGTATCAACTCGCCCTCCTGCCCGGCATCACCGCAGTTGATGATGGAGTCGGCCTGTTGCATGAGCGAGGCTATTACACGGAATTGGTGCTCCACGCCCTTGTCCTGCTTCAGACGTATGCCGAAGCGTGGAGGAATCATTGGCAATGCGCCCAACGCCCAGTATTTCCACTGGGCGTTGTATTCGTGTGGCTCCTTCAGCTCGCACAGATGTCCGAAGGTCCACGTTACTTGGTATCCGTTGCCTTCCATGTAGCCGTCCCGGGACTGGTTGGCCCCCAAGACCTTGGCTATGTCCTTGGCAACGGAGGGCTTCTCGGCGATGCAGACTATCATGCGACGCAGAGCAGCAGTATGATCAACTGTGCGGTGAGTATACGCAGGAACATGCTCAGGGGATATACTGTGCTATAGCCTACGGCCGGAGCATCGTTGGAAGCCGTCTGGTTGGCAAAGGCCAGTGCTGGCGGGTCGGTATTGGCACCGGCGATAAGTCCCATGAGCGTGAAGTAGTTGAGCTTGCAATACAATTTGCCTATGAGGCCTATGATAAGGATGGGTATGACGGTGATGAGGAAACCGCACCATACGTAGGTGAGGCCATCGCCGGCCACTACGGTGTCCACGAAGTTGGCTCCGGCCTTGATACCCACGCTGGCCAGGAAGAGAGCCAGGCCTATCTCGCGAAGCATGAGATTGGCGCTGGTAGTGGTGTAGGCCACGATCTTGGCCTTGTAGCCGAAGCGTGCCAGCAGGATGGCCACGATCAGCGGGCCGCCGGCCAGTCCCAGTTTTACGGGAGTGGGCACGCCGGGCAGTGCAAAGGGAAGGGAACCGAAGATGATGCCCACGAATATGCCGATGAATATGGTGGTGAGGTTGGGGTGGTCCAGTTTCTTTACCGAATTGCCCATTTTGTTGGCCACGCGGTCCACGGCGTCCTCGGGGCCTACCACCACGATGCGGTCGCCCACCTGCAGGCGCAGATGGCTGTCGGCAAAGAGGTTCATGTCGCCACGACGCACGCGGGTGACGTTAACGCCGTAGACGCTGGAGAAATGCAGCTCGGCCATGGTCTTGCCGTTCATCTTGTCCTGTGTCACCAGCACGTGTTTGCTCACCATGGGTACGTCCTGTTCTTCCCATTCCACCTGTGTCTCGGGACCTATGAAGGCGATGATGGCCTCCTTGTCGTCCTGAGGGCAGTTGATGAACATCTTGTCGCCGAGATGTATGATGGTATTACGGTTGGGCATGCTTACATGATTGTTGTGCAGTATGCGGGTGCAGACAAAGTCGCGCCCGAGGAACTCCCTTATCTGTAGTATGGTGCGTCCCTCCAGTGCCGGGTTTGTGGCCTGTATGGTCATGCGGTGCGGAGTGACGTGCGGATTGGCGGCAATCTCGCTCTCAATCTGTTCCTGCTCTTGCTTTAATGTAGTGCGTGTGAGTACGCGTATGAGTATGGTAGCACCGATAATGCCAACTACGCCAAGCGGGTAGGCACAGGCATAGCCGTTGGCTATGGCCGGGGCATTGGCGCCGAAGATGGTGTTGCATGCCTCGGTGGCGGCACCCAAGCCGGGAGTGTTGGTGATGGCACCGCAGAGCACGCCTACCATCATGGCCAGGTCGATGCTGTTCTTGCCCGACATGCCGCCTCCGTCGTAGAATACCGCAAAGTACAGGCCTATGCAGCACAGCACGTTCAGGAGGATAAGTCCCATGGCCAGCAGGTTCATGGTGACACCGCCCTTCTTGAAACTCTCAAAGAAGCCGGGACCCACTTGCAATCCTATGCAGTAGACGAAGAGGATGAGGCCGAAATCCTGCATGAACGTCAGTGTGGAGGGCGTGCCGGTAAGGCCGAAGTGGCCGGCCAGTATGCCTGCGAACAAGACGAAAGTTACTCCCAACGAAATACCGAAAAACTTGATGCGGCCGAGGGCCAGGCCGACACTGATAACACCGGCATAAAGCATGACAATGTGGCCTATGCTGTCAGTGGCGGTGAAGAGCGAGTTTAACCATTCCATGTGTGACTCTACGTGTGTTAAAGAATAATGAGTAGTGCAAAATTACTTAATTTCCCGACACCGTGGTTACTTTTGCCTGATTTAATTTTGCCACCCGGCTAAAAAAGCGTACTTTTACCGGTGAATAGACTACAAACTCATACATAATTCATTAAAAAATGGCAGATAGTAAAGCAAGACTTTTCTCGGACTTTACCGCCCCCTCGGCCCAGCAATGGCGCGAGAAGATTGAGGTAGACCTCAAGGGCGCGGACTATCAGAAGAAGATGGTATGGAGAACCAACGAAGGCTTCTCCATGGAACCATTCTACCGCAAGGAGGATGTGGACTCTCTGGCTACGGTGAATGCCCTGCCGGGCGAGTACCCGTACGTCCGTGGCAATAGGGCGGCCGACAACGCATGGCATGTGCGCCAGGATATCAAGTGCGGCGACTGTGCCAAGGAGGCCAATGCCAAGGCTTTGGACATTCTGAACCGCGGTGTGGATTCATTGGGCTTCAAGATACCCGGTGAGATGGTGAGCAAGGAGTATGTGGAGACCCTGTTGGACGGTATCCTGGCTGACTGCGTGGAGTTGAACTTCCGCACTTGCCAGCGTCACAGCGTGGAACTGGCTCAGATCCTCGTGACCTATTTCGAGGCCAAGGGTTATGACAAGGCTCGTATCGAAGGCAGCATTTGTTTCGATCCGCTGGAGAAGATGGTGATGAAGGGTAAGGACACGGAGAAGATGATTCCCGTGGCCAAGACACTGGTGGAGACATTGGCGGACTTCCCCTTGTTCCGTGCCGTGGCAGTGAACGCCTACAAGTTGACCGATGCCGGAGCCTACAGTTACCAAGACCTGGGCTATGCCTTGGCTTGGGGCAACGAGTACATGTCCCAGCTGACCGAGGCCGGAGTGTCCGCAGAGCTGGCCGCACAGAACATCAAGTTCAACCTTGGCATCAATGGTGTCTACTTCATGGAAATAGCCAAGTTGCGCGCCGCACGTATGCTGTGGGCGCACATTGTGGGCCAGTACACCGAGTGCAAGGAGGCAGCCAAGATGCACGTGTGCGCATATACCACTACTTATAACCAAACAGTGTTCGACAGCTATGTGAACATGCTGCGTTCCCAGACCGAGGCCATGAGTGCCGCCTTGGGTGGAGTGGAGAGTATGGTGGTGGTTCCTTTTGACGCTCCATACGAGACTCATACGGACTTTGCCGAGCGTATAGCTCGCAACCAGCAGCTCCTGTTGAAGGACGAGTGCCATTTCGACCGCATGGTGGACGTTGCCGGCGGTTCTTACTTTATAGAGCAACTGACCAAGTCGCTGAGCGAACAGGCATGGAAACTCTTCCTCGCCGTAGAGGAACAGGGCGGCTTCCTGGCTGCCGTGAAGGCAGGCGCAGTGCAGGGCGTTATCAACGAGACCAATGCCAAGCGCCATGCCGATGCAGGCAAGCGCAAGGAATTCCTCTTGGGTACCAACCAATTCCCCAACTTTACGGAGAAGAGCGAGGGCAAGGAACCCGTGGCTTGCTGCTGCAAGGGCACATGCGGTTGTGGCGAGAAGCCCGTTATCGAGGCTATACAGAGCAGCCGTTTGGCCAGCGACTTCGAGACATTGCGCCTGACCACGGAAAAGGCCGCCAAGGTACCCGTGGCATTCATGCTGACGATAGGCAACCTGGCCATGCGTCAGGCTCGTGCACAGTTCTCTTGCAACTTCCTGGCCGCCGCCGGTTACAAGGTAGTTGACAATCTCGGCTTCAAGACCGTGGAAGAGGGCGTGGACGCTGCATTGGCCGTAGGCGCCGACATTGTGGTGATCTGTTCCAGCGACGACGAGTATGCCGAGTACGCGATACCCGCATTCCAGTATCTGAATGGCCGCGCAATGTTCGTGGTAGCAGGCGCTCCCGCATGCACCGAGGACTTGCAGAAGGCAGGCATCGAGAACTTCATCCACGTCCGTGTGGACCAATTGAAGACGCTCAAGGAGTATAACGCTAAACTTGGTATCTAATCTTATGGCACGCAAATCATTTAACAACATAGACATCTTTGCCGGTATTGAGGCAAAGAACGGCCTGCAGTGGCAACAGGAGAATGGTATCACCGCCAACTGGAAGACTGCCGAGCAGATAGACATTCAGCCCGTATATACAAAGGAAGACCTCGAGGGCATGGAGCACCTGGACTTTGCCGCAGGTATCCCTCCCTTCCTCCGTGGCCCCTATAGCATGATGTATCCCTTCCGTCCGTGGACCATACGTCAGTATGCCGGTTTCTCCACGGCCGAGGAGTCAAATGCTTTCTACCGTCGCAACCTGGCTTCCGGACAGAAAGGCCTGTCCGTGGCTTTCGACCTCCCCACACATCGTGGCTACGACCCCGACAATGAACGCGTGGTTGGCGATGTGGGCAAGGCCGGTGTGAGCATCTGCTCTCTGGAGAATATGAAGACCCTCTTCGCAGGCATTCCCCTGAACAAGATGTCCGTCTCCATGACCATGAACGGTGCCGTGCTGCCCATCCTGGCATTCTACATCAATGCCGGTCTTGAGCAGGGCGCACAGCTGGAGGAGATGGCGGGTACCATCCAGAACGATATCTTGAAGGAGTTCATGGTGCGCAACACCTACATTTATCCGCCTTCATTCTCCATGAAGATTATCGCCGACATCTTCGAGTTTACCTCACAGAAGATGCCCAAGTTCAACAGCATATCCATCTCCGGCTACCACATGCAGGAGGCAGGTGCCACGGCCGACATCGAGTTGGCATACACCCTGGCCGACGGTATGGACTACCTGCGTGCGGGTATCAACGCCGGCATCGACGTGGATGCTTTTGCCCCCCGTCTGAGCTTCTTCTGGGCTATCGGCGTCAACCATTTCATGGAAATCGCCAAGATGCGTGCAGGCCGTCTCCTGTGGGCGAAGATAGTGAAGAGCTTCGGTGCCAAGAACCCCAAGTCCATGGCTCTGCGTACCCACTCACAGACCTCAGGCTGGTCGCTCACCGAGCAGGATCCCTTCAACAACGTGGGCCGTACCTGCATCGAGGCCATGGCTGCCGTCCTGGGTCACACCCAGTCACTGCACACCAACGCCTTGGACGAGGCCATAGCATTGCCTACCGACTTCTCTGCACGTATCGCGCGTAACACGCAGATATACATCCAGAACGAGACACAGGTGTGCAAGCACATCGATCCATGGGCAGGTTCCTACTATGTGGAGAAGCTCACCCAGGAACTCTACACCAAGGCCTGGGAGCACATTGAGGAGATCGAGAAACTGGGCGGTATGGCCAAGGCCATCGAGACAGGTCTGCCCAAGATGCGTATCGAGGAGGCCGCAGCCCGCACTCAGGCACGTATCGACTGTGGCACGCAGACCATCGTAGGCGTGAACAAGTACCGTCTGGACCACGAGGATCCCATCGACATCCTGGAAATCGACAACACCGCCGTGCGTCTACAGCAGGAGGCTGCCCTCAAGGAACTGAAGGCCAACCGCGATGAGGCTCAGGTCAAGGCCGACCTCGAAGCCATCACACGTTGTGTACAGGAGTTCCAGGACGGCAAGAAGAGCCAGGACAACCTGCTCGACCTCGCCGTCCGTGCCGCCGGCCATCGTGCTACGCTCGGTGAGATTTCCGATGCCTGCGAAGATGTAGTAGGGCGTTATAAAGCTGTAATCAGAACAATTTCAGGCGTGTATTCAAGCGAAACAAAACAGGACGCCGACTTCCAGCGCGCCCAGCAGATGACAGCCGAATTTGCCAAGCGCGAAGGCCGTCAGCCCCGTATCATGA
>DBLZ01000015.1 GCA_002297545.1 Prevotellaceae bacterium UBA711
ACCACGAATCAAGTGTCTTTGCAAGGAATGTAGCCCCACAGCACTTACATTTCCTTTTTATTTCAAATTTAGAGATGGCATATTGTACCGATTTAAGTTGCATTACGTTTGAATAAGTATTGATAGGTCGCACTTCATCAGAAAATAAGTCGCGTACCAAATATGGTGCAAAAATACGATAAAAATCGGTAAACAACGAAAGAAATACAATATTTAACTAAAAGAAAAATGAGTGTAACCAATTGGATTACACTCATTTTACCTATTTATTACTATTGATAGTTGTTTATCTTACTTCACTTCCTCGAAATCGGCATCCTGGATGTCGTCATTAGAACCTTGCTGAGAACCGGTGTTGCCGGTGCCGGTGTTGCCGTTGGCGTTCATGTCGGGGGTGGGGCCGGCCTGTTGCTGAGCCTGATAGAGCTTGGCGGCAGCATTTTGCAATTCGGTCATTGCGGCGTCAATGGCAGGGATGTCTTGAGCCTTGTGGGCGGTGCGCATCTTCTCAAGGGCAGCCTCTACCTCTGCCTTGACATCGGCAGGAATCTTGTCGCCTGAGTCCTTGAGCATGTTCTCGGTCTGGAAGATGAGAGAGTCTGCCTGGTTGAGCTTGTCAATCTTCTCACGCTCCTTCTTGTCTGCCTCGGCATTGGCCTCTGCCTCTGCCTTCATACGCTCGATTTCTTCTTTGGAGAGACCGGAAGATGCCGTGATGGTGATGTGTTGCTCCTTGCCGGTGGCCTTGTCCTTGGCAGAGACGTTGAGGATACCGTTGGCATCGATATCGAAGGTTACCTCAATCTGAGGCACACCACGACGTGCGGGGGCAATACCGTCCAGGTTGAACTGGCCTACACTCTTGTTCTGGCTGGCCATAGGACGTTCACCTTGAAGGACGTGGATGGTGACGGCCGTCTGGTTGTCGGTTGCTGTAGAGAAGACCTCGCTCTTCTTGCAGGGGATGGTAGAGTTGGCATCAATGAGTTTTGTCATCACGCCGCCCATAGTCTCGATACCCATTGACAGGGGAGTAACGTCGAGCAGTACGATATCGCTCTTCTCGCCAGAGAGGGATGCACCCTGAATGGCTGCACCGAGTGCCACAACTTCGTCGGGGTTGACGCCCTTTGAGGGTTCTTTGCCGAAGAAGTCGGCTACCATCTTCTGTACGGCAGGGATACGTGTGGAACCTCCTACGAGTATAACCTCGTCAATGTCGGAGTTAGAGAGACCGGCATCGCGCATTGCGTTCTGGCAGGGAACCTTACATGCCTGGATCAAGTTGTCGGACAGACGCTCGAACTCGCTGCGGCTGAGGGTCTTTACCAAGTGTTTGGGCACACCGCCATCGGCTGTGATGTAGGGGAGGTTGATCTCTGTGGAGGTGGTGCTTGAAAGCTCTATCTTGGCCTTCTCTGCAGCTTCCTTCAGACGCTGCATGGCCATGGGGTCTTTGGACAGGTCTATGCCCTCATCGGCCTGGAAGCCCTTTAGCAACCAATCTATTATCACGTGATCGAAGTCATCACCGCCCAGGTGGGTATCGCCATTTGTTGAGAGCACTTCGAAGACGCCGCCACCGAATTCCAGGATGGAGATATCGAATGTACCGCCACCAAGGTCGAATACGGCAACCTTCATGTCCTTGTTACCCTTGTCTACGCCGTAGGCCAATGCAGCAGCGGTAGGCTCGTTGACGATACGCTTGACATCAAGTCCGGCAATCTGACCTGCCTCTTTGGTGGCCTGACGCTGTGAGTCGGAGAAGTATGCGGGTACGGTGATTACGGCCTCGGTAACTTCCTGTCCGAGATAGTCCTCGGCGGTCTTCTTCATCTTCTGCAGGATCATGGCACTTATCTCTTGAGGAGTGTACTGACGTCCGTCAATGTCTACACGAGGAGTGTTGTTGTCGCCTCTTACTACGGTGTAAGGCATGCGGCTCACTTCCTTGTTCACCTGGTCATAAGTCTCGCCCATGAAGCGTTTGATGGAGAATATGGTCTTCTTGGGGTTGGTGATGGCCTGACGCTTGGCAGGGTCGCCCACCTTGCGCTCGCCGCCGTCGACAAATGCCACGATGGATGGGGTGGTGCGCTTACCTTCGCTGTTGGTGATCACTACGGGCTCATTGCCCTCGTAAACGGCTACACAAGAGTTTGTAGTACCTAAGTCAATTCCTATAATCTTTCCCATATCAGTAATAATTTAATTTGCTGTGATAGTATTATGTATATAGTGCAAGGCTTGTGACGTAGGGTGGGAGAACCCTTGAAGGGACATTTCCCGGCTCACTACCTTCGCCCTATACAACGCAAGGCTCGTGCCAAAACGGTCGCGAGCCTTGCATGTGATGTTTATTATGTCAGTTTGTCAGTTTATTCGTTTTTTGTTGCCAGGGTTTCCGTCACCTTGGCAGCAATTTCCTCCATCAGTTCGGGGTTGTCGCGTACGATGGCCTTGGCCACCTCGGCGCCTTGTCCCAGTTTGCTGTCGTTGTAGCTGAACCAGCTGCCACTCTTTTTGATGATGTTCATGTCAACGGCCAGGTTGAATATCTCTGACGAACGGCTGATGCCCTCGCCGAAGTATATTTCGAACTCGGCTTTACGGAATGGGGGTGCTACCTTGTTCTTCACCACCTTCACCTTGGTGAGATGTCCAAGGATCTCCTCGCCGTCCTTGATGGGTGTGGAGCGACGTATGTCCAGACGCACGCTGGCATAGAACTTCAAAGCGTTGCCGCCTGTGGTGGTTTCGGGATTGCCGAACATTATCCCTATTTTCTCGCGCAGTTGGTTGATGAAGATGCACGTGGTGTTGGTCTTGGAAATCGTCGACGTCAGTTTGCGCAGGGCTTGGCTCATAAGACGTGCCTGCAGGCCAACCTTGTTGTCGCCCATGTCGCCTTCTATCTCGGCCTTGGGGGTCAGGGCTGCCACAGAGTCCACGACGATGATGTCTACCGCGGCCGAACGTATCAGTTGGTCCGCTATTTCCAGGGCCTGTTCGCCGTTGTCGGGCTGCGAGATGAGCAGGTTATCCACATCCACTCCCAGGTGCTGGGCATAGAAGCGGTCAAAGGCGTGCTCCGCATCTATGAAGGCGGCTATGCCGCCCGCTTTCTGAGCCTCGGCCATGGCATGGAGTGCCAATGTGGTCTTACCGGAACTCTCCGGACCATAGATCTCTATTATCCTGCCCTTGGGGTAGCCGCCTACGCCCAGGGCGTGGTTGAGGGAGATGGAGCCGGTCGGTATTACCTCCAGTTGTTCCACCTGCTGTTCGCCCAGCTTCATTATACTGCCCTTGCCAAAGTCCTTCTCTATCTTGCCCAAGGCTGCTTCGAGAGCTTTCAGCTTGGCTGCCTTCTCGTCTATTTCTATCGGTTGCTTTTCTTTTGCCATATCTGAGGTATGTGATATATTATATAATGTACGCGCGTGTGCCGGTATTAGAGTTCCAGGTCGCCGTCGTGTATTTCATGCCATGGCAGTCCCTGCTTGTTCAGCTCTTCCATGAAGGGATCCGGGTCGAACTCCTCCACGTTGTGCACTCCCGGCTTGCTCCAGATGCCCTTGAGGAACATCATGGCGCCTATCATGGCCGGTACGCCTGTGGTGTAGCTCACGCCCTGCATGCCTGTCTCCTCGTAGGCTGCCTGGTGCGAGCAGTTGTTGTAGACATAGTAGGTATGTTCCTGTCCATCCTTGCCGATGCCACGTATGCGGCAACCGATGGATGTTTCGCCGTCGTAGTTCTGACCCAGATCCTGAGGGTTGGGCAGTACGGCCTTCAGGAACTGCAGCGGAACGATTTTCACCGTCTCCTCGCCTGTGCCGTCGGCCTTTGGTGCCTTGTACTCCACCTCGTCTATGCGGGACATGCCTATGTTCTGTATGACGTCCAGATACGTCAGGTACTGTTGGCCGAAGGTCATCCAGAAGCGTGCGCGCTTGATGGTGGGGAAGTTGATTACCAGCGACTCTATTTCCTCGTGGTGCAGCAGATAGCTCTCCTTGGGCCCTATGCCGGGGTAGGTGAGGGGCTGATGGATTTCCATGGGTTCGGTCTCCACGTACTTGCCGTTCTCATAGTAAAGACCCTTCTGTGTGATCTCGCGGATGTTGATCTCGGGATTGAAGTTGGTGGCGAACGCCTTGTGGTGGTTGCCGGCATTGCAGTCCACTATGTCCAGGTACTGCATTTCGCTGAAGTGGTGCTTGGCTGCATACGCCGTGTAGATGCTGGTCACACCCGGGTCAAATCCGCACCCCAGTATGGCGCAGAGTCCTGCCTTCTCAAAGCGCTCGCGATAGGCCCACTGCCAAGAGTACTCGAAGTGTGCCTCGTCCTTGGGTTCATAGTTGGCCGTGTCCATATAGTTGCAGCCTGTCTGCAGGCAAGCCTCCATGATGGTGAGGTCCTGATAAGGCAAAGCCAGGTTAATCACCAGTTCGGGCTTGTAGTCGGACAGCAGTGCCACCAATTCCTCCACCTTGTCGGCATCCACCTGTGCGGTGGTGACGTTTGTGCCATACTTGGCGTTGAGTATGTTGGCCAAGGCATCGCACTTGGCTTTCGTGCGGCTGGCGATCATCACCTCGGTAAACACATCCTTGTTCTGGCAGACCTTGTGTGCTGCCACCGTAGCGACGCCGCCGGCGCCGATAATCAGTACCTTTCCCATATACTTACTATGCTTAGTTCATACATTGTGTCAATTTCATGCAAAGCTACAAAAAAAAGAGCAAACCCGCAAGGTTTGCTCTGCATTTGTGTGGAATTGTAGTCTTCGTGCCGGATGACTATCTTTCTGCTCTCATGGGGTTGTTGAGGAAATCCCGGTAGGCCAGGCGTATTCCGTCTTCCAGTTCCGTCTTGTAGGTCCATCCCAGCGCAGCCGCTTTGGATACGTCCAGCAGTTTGCGTGGCGTGCCGTTGGGACGCGATTTGTCCCAACGGATCTCGCCGGTGTAGCCTATGATTTTTGCCACCAGCTCGGTAAGCTCCTTTATGGTAAGCTCTTTGCCAGTGCCGGCATTCACCGTCTCGTTGCCCGAGTAGTTGTTCATCAGGAACACGCATAGGTTGGCCAGGTCGTCCACGTACAGGAACTCTCTCAGCGGGCTGCCGTCGCCCCAGCAGGTGACATAAGGCAGGCCCTGCTCCTTGGCCTCGTGGAAGCGGCGTATCAGGGCGGGGAGCACGTGGGAGTGCTCCGGGTGATAGTTGTCGTTGGGACCATAGAGGTTGGTGGGCATCAGGCTAATGTAGTCCGTACCGTACTGGCGGTTCAGGAACTCGCAGTATTTCAGTCCGGAGATCTTGGCCAAGGCGTATGCCTCGTTGGTCTTCTCCAATTCAGATGTCAGCAGGCAAGACTCCGGCATGGGCTGCGGAGCCATGCGCGGGTAGATGCACGAAGACCCCAGGAACTCCAGTTTGCGGCATCCGTTCTTCCATGCTGCGTGGATGACGTTCATCTCCAGCATCATGTTGTCATACATGAAGTCGGCCAAAGCCGAAGAATTGGCTACGATGCCACCCACCTTTGCCGCTGCCAGGAAGACGTACTCCGGTCTTTCCGCCGCAAAGAAGTCATTCACAGCCTGTTGGTTTATCAGGTCCAGCTCCTTGTGGGTGCGTGTGATGATGTTGGTGTAGCCCTGACGCTCCAGTTCGCGTACGATGGCCGAGCCCACCATGCCACGGTGCCCTGCCACATATATCTTGGCGTCTTTTTCCATCATTTCACCACTCCTTTCTCCAGATACTCGGCCAGGTTGGTCCTCACGTGTTCGCCTGCGCGCTCCACTGCCACTTTGGCCATGTCGGCATCCACCATGATGTTGACCAACTGCTCGAATGAGGTCCTCTTCCCGGGGTCCCATCCCAACTCATTCTTGGCCTTGGTGGGGTCGCCCCAGAGGTTGACGACATCTGTCGGGCGATAGAAGTCAGGCGACACCTCTATCACCACCTTGCCCGTAGCCTTGTCTATGCCCTTCTCGTTGGCACCCTCGCCCTCGAACATCAGCTCTATGCCTGCGCGGCGGAAGGCATACTGGCAGAATTCCCTCACGGAGTGCTGTTCGCCGGTGGCTATCACGAAGTCCTCGGGCTTGTCGTTCTGCAGGATCATCCACATGCACTCGACGTAGTCCTTGGCATAGCCCCAGTCGCGCATCGATGACAGGTTGCCCAGATAGAGTTTCTCCTGCTTGTGCTGTGCTATGCGGGCGGCGGCCAGGGTGATCTTGCGTGTTACGAAGGTCTCGCCGCGGCGCTCGGACTCGTGGTTGAACAGTATGCCGGAGCAGGCGAACATGTTATATGCCTCGCGATATTCCTTCACGATCCAGAAGCCATAGAGCTTGGCTACGGCGTATGGAGAGTAGGGGTGGAACGGAGTCTTCTCGTTCTGAGGTACCTCCTCCACCTTGCCGTAGAGCTCTGATGTGGAGGCCTGATAGAAGCGGCATGTGTCGGCCAGACCGCACTGGCGTATGCCCTCGAGCAGGCGCAGAACGCCTGTGGCATCGACGTCTGCCGTGAATTCAGGGGCGTCGAAGCTCACCTGTACGTGGCTTTGGGCAGCCAGGTTGTAGACCTCGTCCGGTCTTACCTTGCTGAGTACCTGTATGATGGACATGGAATCGCCCAGGTCTGCATAGTGCAGGTGAAAGTGGGGATGCCCCTCGAGGTGCGCGATGCGCTCTCTGAAGTCAACTGAGGAACGGCGTATGGTACCATGGACATCATAGCCCTTCTCCAGAAGCAACTCGGCCAGAAACGAACCGTCCTGACCTGTGATGCCGGTGATAAGCGCTTTCTTCATAATGTGTGTATAAGTGTTAGATTGTGAATAATCCATTGTCAGGCGTACCGTGTGCCAAGGGCAGTAGCATGTTGTCTCAATGGGTTGGACTACGTTGCCTTTCTCTCCGCGTTTCATGGAGAGTGGGATAAACGCCTGCTAATTACCTATTGCGCGGCAAAGTTACCATATTTTTTTTAATTGAGGAAATATTTAGTCCGTGATTAGGCGTTATGTGCCTGTTTCCTGTCGAAAAAACTTCCAAGCGTGTGCGTGAGTGTACTTGCCGCCTCATTGCGAGTGCACATGAGCGTCGTGTGCATGTCACCTTAATCTCTATGGCGTGCGTGGCGGTATGCCGTGTGGCGTGGATAGAATAATCCGGTTTGTACGACACCGAAAACCGGTTTGTCCTGCCGAAACAACCGGTTGTTCCGTCTGCATGAACCCGAATATATGACCGCGTTATTCCAAAAACTCGACGGAAATGCGACAGGAACTCGACGAAAACACGACGTGCTTCCGGTAACAACACCACAACACGACGAGAACTCGACGGAAACGCAACGCGGCTGGCGTTTCGTTGCTTTTTCGGGTGCCTTGTGTCGTATCTTTGCAGCGTCATGACAATAAGGACACGTTGCCGAGGTCACAGCATGGCCGTTGCATGGTCCGGGTGGAAACCTTAATACATACATCTACATTAACCTCTGCCGGAGTAAATCTCTGTTCCGCTTCCCATCTTCGGCAGGCTACACCAACATCAGGGGAGCGGAACATGGAAATTATGGCAATACCCTATTCTTTGGCAATGAGAAACACCTCCCCCGCCCATCCCGAAAGCGGTAGCAAGACCTATGTCCTGGCGCAATACGCACGGGTGATGGACCTGGAGGACATGGCGGAGCACATGAGCGCGCACGACAGCAAGTACAACAAGGGCGACATCATGGCCGTGATGATGCAGATGGCGGCATGTGTGCGTGAGCAGTTACTCTTGGGCAATAAGGTGGTACTCGGAGGGCTGGGATCCTTTGCCGTCAGGCTGCACAGCGAGGGAGTGGACAACGTGGAAGACTTCTGCCCGGGCCTGATCAGGACGGTGAGTGTGAGATGGAGACCGAGTGCTCAGATGTGTACCATGAAGCAGGATGCACGGTTCAGATTTGTGGGCACCAGGAGGTCGCAGAACGAGGCTCGCAAGGCGGAGCGTCAACGGCTGGGGGCCGTGGCCCAGGAGGATACCGGGGAAAGTGTGACGGCGGAGTGATGTTGGACAAACCGGATGAAAGGACAGAGTATGAGGACAATATCGTTGATAGTAGTGCATTGTTCGGGAGTGAGGCCCGGACAGCAGTCTTCCGCCGCCGGCATAGACCGTTGGCATCGTAGCCTGGGATGGAAGGGGATAGGTTATCACTATGTGGTGAGGCGCGACGGCACGGTGGAGCGCGGGCGGCCGGAGAGTGTGGTAGGGGCACATTGTGCGGGACACAACACGCATTCCATCGGAGTATGCTACGAGGGTGGACTGGATGCTGCCGGAGTGCCCTGCGACACCCGCACGAAGGCACAGCGGGAGAGCCTGCTCCGGCTGCTGAAAGAGTTGCGCTGTCGCTATCCCAAGGCAATCATCCTGGGCCATAATCAGCTGTGCCGCACAAAGGCGTGTCCGTGCTTTGACGCTGCACGAGAATACCTGGCAATATGAGCCTGACTTAGTGTGTGCGGGGAGGCGCAAGTACTGTCGCCTCCCCGCGTATTGTTCCATTCTTGGGGCGTTTTGGGGCAAAGCTGCTAAAAAATGCCCCCAAGCCTTTGAGACTATCGAAAAAAAAACTAACTTTGTGCACAGTATAGGTATTATGTACCCACATAATCATCCCGCAGCGTAGGCACCGTGCCTACACGGCATACACATGACCACTATGAAAAGCACCCTGAAAACAGCCTGTTCCTTGGCATTATCCTTTCTGACCCTATGTGCCATGCCCATGGAGGCGTTGGCCGACACGGTGAAGGTGAACATACATCTCGACGGAAAGACACGCTATCCGAAAAACAACAGATGGATGGGCGTGCTGGAGGTGCAGATGGGCGACAGCAAGAGCCTCTATACCGTGGAGGCTGCCAGTGCCGGAACAACCATCACATTTGATGTGCCCGATGGTGCGCGGTTCTCGCTGAAAGAGGCTCACAAGCTGCACGGATACAACCTCGGCACCATAAAGCAGAATGGCAACACGTGGGACGTGACGTACCGTGGCGACCGCGAAAGCGAGTATCAGTACCTGTGGTACAACAACGAGAAGACGCCCTATCGTATCCCCAGTATAGTGACCCTGCGTAATGGCAAGCTCCTGGCTTTGAACGACGAGCGTCCCTGCGGTGCCGACATAGGCTATGGACGCGTGGATCAGGTCATGCGCCTGGGGTCCAAGGACGGAAAGAAGTGGGACGAGGGACGATACATCATACAGGGCAGTTACTCGGACGAAGGCATACGCGATGACGGTTTCGGCGACCCTGCCATGGTGGTGGACCGCGAGACGGGCACAGTGCTGCTGCTGATGGTATGTGGCCACACTGTGTGCTGGCATGGCAATTATCCCGACGGCGAACCCAATCCCGTGGCACGTCTCTACAGTACGGACAATGGCAAGATCTGGGGCGATGCCATGAACGGCAGGCACTCCGCTCCTCAACAGGGAGCCATGTGTTCCTGGTCGGACATCACCGATGAGTTCTACGGAGCCTTCATGCAGCGTGGCGAGGATGGCTTTGACCAATACCGTGTGCAGAGCCTGTTCGTGGGCAGCGGCAAGTTGACCCAAAGCAAGCGCATCAAGAAGGGAACACACTATCGTGTATATGCCCCGGTATGGACCAAGAACCGGGGCAACCGTGTCCTCTATACCGATGACTTCGGGCAGACATGGCATGCCTTGGGCGGAAAGACGGCCCTGCCATGCCAGTACGGCGACGAGCCCAAGTGTGAGGAATTGCCCGATGGCAGCGTGCTGCTCAGTAGCCGCAAGTCGGCAGGACGCTATTATAATATATATAGGTATAGGGACGAGGCTACGGCTGCCGGTTCGTGGGGCGAATGCGTGGCCAGCAACGAGGAGAAGTCTGGTATAAGTTGTGGTCGCAACAGTACGAACGGTGAGATCCTGATCCTGGATGTCAAGAGGAAGTCGGACGGTAGCCCTGCCACCTTGGCCTTGCAGTCGCTGCCCACTGCCAACGGGCGTGCGGACGTGAAGATATATTGGAAGGACATCACCAGGCCGCATACCTATGCCTCGCCCCGTGCCTTTGCCGAGGACTGGAACCAGGAACCTTATCAGGTCAGCTACGCTGGCAGCGCATACAGCACCATGACGGTACAGAGAGACGGACGCATAGGCTTCTACTATGAGGAGGAGCCTGGATGCTATTCTCTGGTATACGTGCCCCTGTCTATTGAAACCATAACAAACAACCTATATACAAAACGATGAGAAAACAACTACTTGTGATGTTCGCTCTCTTGTGCACAGCCATGACGGTGTGCGCCGAGAAGGTGACCGACTTGTCTCAACTCAGTAACGACAAGGTGTATGTTCTCAGGAGCGAGCGCGCGTTCCTCCTGTACAGTGACAAGGTGCCTGGCAAGATCTGCTCCAACACGGGCAAGGCTGTCGGCAGTGTTTCATTTGGTCTGGACGATCCCAATCTGCAGTTCCGCATTGAGAAGACCGGCGACAACTACTATCTCTTCAGCGAGGGTGCAGGTCAGTACGTTAGCAGTAACGGTGCCTACGAGGCAAAGGCTTCCACCGTGTTGAGCATTGAGGCATCCGGTAACGCTACCTATCCTTGGAAGTTGTTACTTGGCGGCAATGGCATGAATTCGCAGATTCCAGGTCAAATGGATGAGGGCATCGTCGTGAACAGTTGGACCACAACTGATGTCGGCAACTGCTACTACATTGAGGAGGCCATTCCCGCCGAGAAGGTCTATACCGTGGTGGTTTTGGGTACGAACAATGCCGGAGCGGGTATTACCTATGGCGGCACACAGTATCTGAATGCCGCCACCATAGAGGGCTCTGTTGCCATCAAGGCTTCCGATGTGCAGGCTATCGCACTCGAGGGCACTATGCCTGTGGTGAGCATTGACGGCCTCACCATCTATGTCAGCTACTTTGCAGGTGACACCAAGTTCTACACCATACAGAACGGCAAGGGCGGTTATGTGAGCGTGAGCGCAGACTATTGCGACGGTGCCAACATGAAGTTGGACAACTCTTCACGTCCCCGCGACAACAAGGCCTTGTGGGCATTCGTCTCCACGACTGCAGGCAAGTATCAGGTTTACAACTATTCCACCGGCCTGTCCAAGGTTATGGGCATCACCGGCGAGGAGGCCAATGCACGTACTACCATGGTCAAGGTAGACGCAGCCGACTATAGCACTGTGTTCAGCGGTACGTTCAACATGGGTAGCACCGAGCCTTCTTATATAAAGATAGACGGCACCAACAAGTGGTGGAACAACCGCAACAACTATCTGGCCTTGTGGGCAACGGGCAGTGTCGTTGGTGACACAGGGAGCAAGTTCTTTATCGTGGAGGCTGATCCCGAGGACTATCCCGACGAGTACAGCTACGAGGTGAAGAACATCACAGGTGTCTCTTCCTTCTCTCCCAAGAATCCCAACACCCTTTGGTACAAGACCTCTGCCGTGGCAACCGGCGTAAGCTATCCCTGGATGGAGTATGCACTGCCTTTGGGCAACGGTGAGCTGGGCTGCATGATCTTCGGTGGTGTACACAACGAGGAGATTCAGTTCAACGAGAAGACCCTCTGGAGTGGTCAGCCCAACATCGTGGGCGCTGCCGGAGGCCAGCGTACATTCATGGACTTCGGCTCTGTATATGTCGAGAACCGTGACAAGGCTATCATGGATGGCGTGACCGACTACGTCCGCTATCTGGACATTGAGGAGGGCATTGCCGGCGTTGAGTTCAAGAATGCCAACGGTTCTAAGTTTACCCGCAAGTACTTGAGCTCTGCTCCTGCACAGGTTATCGCTGCCAAGTACACAGCCGAGGGTGCAGACAAGATGAACCTGAGGTTTACCTTGGAGCCGGGTGATGGTATCGGTGCAGAAGATGTCTCCTACGAAAACGGGATGGCCGTGTTCACCGGCAAGATGCACGTCAAGTATGCCGCACGTCTGCACGTAGTGGCCGACAAGGACGCTACCGTCACCTCCAGCGACAAGGGCATTGAGGTAATCAACGCTACCGAGGTGACCTTCTATCTGAAGGGCGAGACCAACTTCAACGGTGACGTGGACGCTCCCGGTTACTTTGTGGCCGAGACTCCCGAGCAAGTAAGCGAGCGTGCCAAGACCGTCATCGATGAGGCCGTGGCCAAGGGCTATGATGCCATTGAGGCCGAACATATCCAGGACTTCACCGCCATCACCAAGCGCATGACCTTCGACTTGGGCCTGCAGACTCCTGCCATGGACACCAAGGCTCTGGTGGATAACTATTATCCCAACAATGGCAATGCAAATAGCACAGCCAATGATCACCTCTTCCTGGAGCAGCTCTACTTCCACTATGGTCGTTACCTGGCTATCAGCTCCAACCGCAAGCCCATTGCCGCCCCCAACAACCTGCAGGGCATTTGGAACGACCGAGGCGCGAACTCACCATGGAATTCCGACATCCATACGAACATCAACATACAGATGAACTACTGGCCCACGGAGATTACCAACCTGTCCGACCTGCACAAGCCTTTCGTCAACTTCATACTGCGCGGCGCAAACAGCACCGGATGGAAGGAAGTTGCCAACAAGTACAACGACGGATACGGCTGGAGCGTGCTCACCGAGAGTTCACTGTACAATAGCATGAGCACATGGGGAAGCAACTATCTTGTGGCCAACGTATGGTACACCAGCCACCTGTGGACCCATTGGCGCTATACGCAGGACAAGGAGTTCCTGAAGAAGGCCTTCCCTGTGATGTGGGATTGCGCACAGTTCTGGTTCCACCGTCTGATAGAGGATCGTGGCTACGACAGCAAGACACAGAACAGTGGTTACTCACCTGCTTACTCCTATGATCCTGATGGTTCTTATGTTGCTCCCAACGAGTACAGTGCCGAGCAGAATGCACATTCCAGCGAAGACGGTACGGCTCATGCACAGCAGATGATCAGCTATCTGTTCCAGAACCTGGATGAGGCCATTTCCATTCTTGGTGTGGAGAACACCGGCCTTACCGCAGAGGACGTGGCTAAGTTGAACGAATATCTGGAGAAGACCGACAAGGGCTTGCGTACCGAAGTGTACACTGCCAATACCTCACGTAATGGCGGCTGGACCAATCCGCGCAATGGTGTGAACAAGGGCGACCTTATCCTGCGCGAATGGAAGTATAGTCCTTATGATGTCAGCGATGATCCAGGGCACCGCCATATCTCACATCTCATGGCTCTCTTCCCCTTGGATCAGATTACTCCCGAGAGCGAGTTCTTTACCCCTGCCGTCAACTCTCTGAAGCTCCGTGGTGATGCTGCTACAGGATGGTCCATGGGATGGAAAGTCAACCTTTGGGCGCGTGCCTTGGACGGTGACCATGCACATATCATCATGAAGAATGCCTTGAAGCACTCCACCGACTACGGCACAAACCAGGGTGCGGGCGGTATCTACTACAACCTCTTCGACAGCCATTCCCCCTTCCAGATTGACGGTAACTTTGGCGTATGTTCCGGTGTGGCCGAGTGCCTGTTGCAGAGCGCCCACGGATACATCAACATCCTGCCCGCACTGCCCTCGGTATGGAACAAGCAGGGCAATGTCACGGGCATGAAGGCCATGGGTAATTTCACCGTGGACTTCATTTGGACTGATGGCAAGTGCCAGCTTGCCCGCATTACCAGCCATGCAGGTGCGCCGCTTAAGGTGCGTTGCACACGTGGTGCCATGGAGATAGGCAGGGCCCGCATCACAGTGGATGGCACCGAGGTTGCTGTAGTTGTGGACGAGAACGGCATTGCCACTATTCCTTGTGAGAAGGGATCTGTCGTAGAAATCAATTTCGGACGTGAGACCGGACTCTCTTCAGTGACAGGCAACGGGCAACAGACCGGCACCAGTGCCATCTATGATCTCAGCGGTCGCCGCCTGAACGAGGTTCCCACTGCACAGGTGTACATACAGAACGGTACCAAGAAGGTGTCCAAGTAAAGGCTTGGGTCCCTTGATGAATAGAAATCCCCACGACACCATGTCGTGGGGATTTCCTTAATCAGGACACATTAACTTAGCGTAATAGAATAAGGAGTATGCAGAAGAACCTTTGGGTGCTTTTCACTCTCTGCCTGTTGTGTGCGGCTCCGCTCTGTGCTCAGGACGAAGAAGAGCACGCGACTTTCCTCGGCCTTAGTCTCGGAGGTGATTATGAGGATTTCCTTGACAGTTTGGAATTCCGGGGCTATGATATGTTGGGCATGACCGAAACGCATGCTTCGCTTGGTGGCATGTTTGATGGTGTCAGTTGCATAATAGAGGTGCATGCTACGCCTAAATCTTCCTTGGTACATCAGGTGAGCGTCTCATTTGTGGAGTTCATGGAGAACGAGGTGGCACGCATGCTCAAGTACCGCCAAATAAAGAAAGCATTGAAGAGAAAGTACGCTGCGTGGGATTATCGCCGCGAACGTGCTCTGGACGAATGGTCTTCAGCTTATGCCCGCGTGTCATTGGGTACGCGACGCTTGCCGGATCAAAAATACAAGACCCTGTATGTCTGGTGGCAGGACAGGGCAGGGTGGGAGGCCCTGAACAGAGAGCAGGAGGAGTGATCGTGAGATGCCGTATGGCCTCACGTATCGTCCTGACTGATTTTTTGAAGCGTCTCTTTCTCTTCTATACGGTGCTGTGCATTTATCTGTGCCAAAATGTTTAATAAAATTTATTTAGAGAGCGTGTTATTTTAGTTATATTCACTATCTTTGTGCGTGAATATGGTCGGAAAACAAGCCAGGGGCGTTACTAATGCCCTTGCTCCATGGTGGCTGAATGTCCCGGTGAACGGGGCGTTGTGTCACGCTAATAAAGCGGGCAACAGTTGAGCAATACATCAAACGACAAACATTAACCTATCAATTCATAATTATGAAAGACTCTTACTTCGCGAAGCTTGGATGCTTTATTCTCGCGTTCTTGAGTTTCTCTATTTCGAGTACTTATGCTCAGCTTGAGCAGGGAAAGGTGTATCGCTTTGTAAACGTGGCGTATCCCACCTATTCCCTCTGTGCAAGTTCTCTGACTACAGTGGGTGCCGGTACGACGTTAGAGAACTCCAAGACGCAGTTGTGGTATGTTGACACCAGGATGGATGGAGGCAATACTACTTACAGACTACGCAGCCTGCGTACCGGCAAGTACATGAAAGGCGGAGGTAACGTGCGCTGGACCTTGACCGAAGATGGCACAGCTTCCAATACATTCCTGTATCTGCAGGCCGTGCAATCAGGGGGAACGACCAATTACACGCTCAGCACCAACACTTCGACAGGCGGTGTTAACAAGATGCATTGTGATGCCAGCTACAACATTGTGGGATGGTATTCGGATGCAGCTGCTACGCAGTGGACCATCACCGAGGTTTCCGAGGTAGACGGTGAGACAATAGATGCTGCGTGGTTGGCAAGCAACTGGGATGAGGTGAGCAATTTCCCTCCTTCAGAAGATAAAAAGACAGAATACCAGAATGCTCTTAATGCACTGTTTAGTGATAAGGCCTGCACCACACTGAATGGTACGTATTCCGCCATGACAGAGGCTAACTTGGAGGCTGATGCAAACTATCAGGCACTTCCTCAGGCTTTGCGTGCGATGGTCAAGAAAATTTGGAAGGTAAACCATGGTACGTCGGTGAATGAGGCATGGAAAGAAGCTCATTATTCCGGCAACGAGGATTTGGCTTGGGATGGTGAGTACGCCCAGCGTTTCCGTGTACAGTTATATGAGCCTTACACCGAGCGCGAGTGCACCAACGCCGCTTTGAGGATAAACATCCATACCAATCTGAACAATCCTACCGGCATTTTTGCCAACGACGGTGATTTGCTCTACGTCATGGTGAATGATGAGATCAAGTCCGGTGCCTCACTTTACTTGGGTTCCTACGAGGGGCATGGTCAGGCCGGCAATTACAATGATGGCGTAGAATTGCATCAGGGCCTGAACATCATACCGTACTGGAAGGAAAAGATGTGGACTTGCATTTACTATACCGTGCCTACGCTTAAGTCTTGGGACGGTACGACCAACAAGACCCAATATGACCTTTCGCAATTCCCCGACCTGAAGATACATATCGAGGGCGGTTGCATCAACGGCTACTTCAATGCTGTGGGTGATGATTTGTGGGCACATGATGCAGTCACCAAAGGATGTGACGGCGGAAACAATCTGTCGACGATAGCAACAACTCTGACAAAGGCTGACGGCAGTCATACGGCATCGAACCTGAACCTGCTGCAGACGAATAATGTTTACCCCAAGGGTGATAACGAGGCAGACTGGGACTACTATGCGGCACGAAATGTAATGCCCGACCTCACGATATTGGGCAAGTACATGGTGTTCCAGTTCTATTATGAGAGTCCTGAAAGCGAGCATCCCGAGTATTCCACAGGATATTGGTTCAATAAGAATGACGGTGGAACGCGGCGCTTACGTATCTCCGACTGGCTCGAACGTTGGGATCGCATCATGATGAGCGAACGCCTGATGATGGGCCTGTTGAGCAAGGAGGAAATATCCGAGGCAAACGCCCGCTTCCATGCATGGGATGCTGATAAGCACGATATATTTGCCTATACAGGCACAGACGAAGACTTTGGCTGCGACTACAGCAAGCACTACCGGATGCACGGCTTGGCCATCAGCAACAACAGCGGTTACATGTCCGGAGGCTGGACAAGTTCCAACTACCACTACAGCACCTTGAGCAGTATCATCGGCGAGATAACGAGTCCGACAAACAGTGGCGGACCTACGTGGGGACCGGGCCATGAGATCGGTCACCAGCATCAAGGCCCATTCAACATGCGTGGTCTTACGGAGGTTACCAACAATCTCTATTCAAATGTAGCCGTGTGGTATGACGGCCGCGGCACCAGCCGTGTGAATGGTGGTGAGGGAGACCTCACAGCCGTGCTCAATGCCTACAACCAGACTCCTCACGACTTCTTTACGAACAACATCTGGGCACAGACCCACATGTACTATAAGCTCTGGCTCTATTACCACCTGGTAGGCAAGAACACCAAGTTCTATCCCACGCTGATGGAAATGCTGCGTCGGGACCCGATGACTATTGGGTACAACCAGGCTGGAGCTACCAGTTTGCTTCATTTCTATAAGAAGGTATGCGATGCAGCGCAGGAAGACCTTACCGAGTTCTTCCGTGCCTATGGCTTCTTCGAGGTGATGGACCACCGTTTCGTGGGTGACTACAGCAGTGCCGAATACACCCAGACACAGGAGGACATAGATGCTGCCATCAACTATGTGAAGGCCAAGAACTACCCTGTCAACACCAATGTCCTTTTCATAAACGACTACACTGCCGGTGCGACATATAAGAGCCACGACGGCACTACGGACAGAAAGCTTTGGGACGGCCGCACATATTCAGACCTGGGCAGTTTCACCGTGTTCGACGGTACGGAGACTTCCGACATTAACGGCAACTACACCATGTCAGTAAGCAATGGACTGGCAACCATCAGCGGCGGTACCGGCGGTCTTGGCTTTTTGATATATGATGAGGATGGCAAGCTGTTGTCCTTCTCATCCGACTATTCGTTCTCCGTTAACGATGAGACAGAATTGGCCATAGCCAAGGGCACGGCAAAAATTACATCCGTGCCTTTGGATGGTGAGCCACAAGAAGTGACATACGATATGACGTCTGCATCTGTCAGTCTGCTGAAGGGCATGCTTGAAACAGCAGCCGCAGAGTTGAACAAGAACAAGGACGATGGCGGAACAAGCGGTGATGCCTATACACATGTGGGCTATTACAAGAGCAATAGGGAGACCTATGTCACCCTTGTGACAAAATATGAAGCAGCCAAGGCCGTGTATGCGGAAGGCGATGTGAACAAATACGTGGAGACGTACACAGCCTTGCGCACGGCATACGAGGCGCTGCTTGCCGACCGCTACGCAACCGTATCCCTTGTCGATGGCAACAAGTACTACATTCGTTCCGTAGGTAAAGGCGGGCAGTACATGTACCTGAGTGCAAAAACGGCCGACGGAACCACCATCTATAATGTAATGACATCGGCTTCGCTCCCCGAGGACAAGGCAGCCTATATGTGGTCGCTGGAAAAAGCAGGGGAGGACGGTAAGTATTACTTCAAGAACCATTCCGGTGACGAACTTTACGTGATGGATGTGGCCAACAGCAATGGCGTGCAGTTTACCTGTGGCGGCGGCAAGTATGCCTTTACCGTCACTGCCATCGGTGTGGGACAGTTTAATATGTATTCAGACAACGCCAAGAAGTACATGAATGCCGATGGTGCGTCATCCAATGTCATTTCCTGGAACAATGGTGACAACGGCAACTCCTTGTGGCTCTTCGAGGTTGCAGAAGAAGATGCTTTGGCTGCCGGCACATCCCGCTTGCGCGACATGGCCGAACAGACCAAGGAATTGATGGACCGTATGGCCAGCGTGAAGGTAAAGGGCAAGCAGGACATGAGCCTCTTGCGTATCAGCTCCAATGCCACAGAGCAAGGACATGGCACGGAGTTGCTGGTGGACAACGATCCTGGAACCTATTTCCATACCAATTGGACAGGTGGCGGTGCAGTGGCGGAGCCTCACTATATCCAGATAGACTGTGCCGACATGAATGATGCCATTGACCTCTTCACGCTGAATTGGCAGACATTGCCCAATTCGGCATGGAACGTGGATGCTCCCAAGACGGTGGTGGTGCAGGTGACCAATGAGATGGTGAATGGCGAGCCTGTCAACTTCCAGGATCTTATCACCCTGTCAGCCGAGGATGCCAATCCCTTGCCCGTTGCCAAGGGACAGTCATACACGTCCGGAGCAATAGGTGCGGCCGGCACTCCATATCGCTTCATCCGTCTGCAGGTTACACGTGCTACCGGCGGTAACTGGGGCAGCTATCCCTATTTCGGATTGGCCGAGCTTGGCATCACTCTCTTGAACAGCAAGGTTCACTCCATCGACAGCGCGTATGCCGCTGCCTTGACAGAAAGTCTGGTTCACGATATAGCCGATGCCATTGGTGAGGCGCTGAACAACTCATTTACTTCTGCCGAGGATGTCAATGCCCGCTATGCTCAGATGCAGACGCATTACCAGACTCTGCTGGCTGCTTACAATGCCGTTGCCAATGCCGACATTGTCGCCGCCCGTCAGGAACTGCAGGAACTTGTGGAAAAGACGCAGGCTCTGATCAATACTTGCGGCACGGTGGAGATGATTACCCCGACCATCCAATTGCAGAGCACCGACGCCACAGCCTCGGGCTATCTGTACTGCAATGCTCCCTACACAGCTCAGGCGAACAGCGACTACAGCGAGCAGGGCACGGATGGTTATCACCTGCTGGATGGCGACATCAATACTTA
Source organism: Prevotellaceae bacterium UBA711 (assembly GCA_002297545.1). Taxonomy (GTDB): domain Bacteria; phylum Bacteroidota; class Bacteroidia; order Bacteroidales; family Bacteroidaceae; genus Physcousia. The sequence continues at coordinate 19,526 of DBLZ01000015.1, forward strand.
TCTGCATACCGACTACAGCGGCGCCATCCCCGGCACCCACTATCTCCGTGTCTACATGGGCAAGGAGGGCATAGGACAGTTCGCCTTCACCTACACCAACCGCAACCAAGGCAGTACCTATCAAGGCAATCCCAACATCATTGTGGTGGAGGGCTCGGATGAAGAAGATGGAGCTTATACCGAAATAGCCACAGTGACCAAGGACTATCCTCTCAATCCAATGCCCATCAATTCGGCATCCAGCTACGGAGGCACCTACAAGTCTCTCCTGTTGGGCGACAAGAACACGCGCTATTCCTACATCCGCTTCCGTGTGACCAAGACCGAGGGCAACAGGAATTGGTTCTATATGTCAGAGTTCGGCATGGAGGGTGCACCCTATTACGATGCGACCGTCACCACCGACAATCCCGAGGTGACCGAAGCCCTGTTGCTTGCCACCGAAAAGGCACGCACCTCTGCCGTCACCGCAATAAGCATGGCTACGGATGCAGCCCGTTTGATTGAGGCCAAGGCGGAACTTCAGGCAGCGTATGACGTGCTCTTTGAGGCCAAGACTTCCAAGGTGTACCTCAATAACGTCATCTCGTCCCTTAAGGAATTGTATGCGTCATGCTTCACGGAGGAAGACGCTACCGTCATCAAGCCCGCCTATGCCAATTCCGTAAACCTCACAGTCCGGTTGCTGGACGAGGTCAAGGCAGTCATTGATGCCGCACAGGCGGTCTATGATGACGAAGCTGCTACCGGCGAGGTCTTCGCAGAGCAGATAGATATCCTCAATGCCAAGAAGCAGCATCTGCAATTGGCCATAGACTATGCTGCCGTGCCTGTGATGCTAACCTCCGACACATCCCATCCGGTTTACTACAGCATCATCATCAACCGCAGTGGCTATCCCGTGTTCCAGAGTCGTACGTCTTCCGAGGGTTCGGAGAACAAGATCAGGCTCACGGCCTATGAGAAGGGCAACGACCGCCAGATGTGGTACTTCGTAAAGGGAACGGAAGCCCCCAAGGTGCGCATAGTCAACAAGGCTACTCCCGAACTGATCGTAGGTTGCATCCCTACGGACTTTGCAGAGGGTGCCGGCAAGATCATATCTTTGGCACCAGACGCAGCCTGCGGTACCAACGAATGGAACATTGTCCCCTCTACCGGTGACTGGTATAACATCACGGCCGATAACAATGGCACCACCTTCTACATGAGCAACCATGGCGGTGTTGCCAATAACATGGGCTTCTACAACAGCAGTACCGACGGCGGTTCTCAATTCAAGTTCAGTGCAGAGGTCAGCGACGCATACAAGCAACTCTATGACTACTTCACCACCGGCACCAAGGAGGATCTGAGCGCTACGGACAATGTCTTCCCCGCGGACAAGATAGACGAAACGGCCATAGGTTACTATCCATCTGCTTTGGCGAATGGCTATGAGGCAGCCTATGGTAGTGCCGCTGCACTGCTATTGGAACTTAACGCTACGGATGAAACCTACACCCATGCCTACGAAACCTTGAAGACCGCCAATGAGGCTTTGAGTGCCAACACCCCCGATCCGACTGCTTTCTATACGCTGCGCAATGCCTCTTCCGATGGGCGTTGCAAGAATGCATTGGCCTATGCGGAAACAGACGCTGCGTGCAGGATGTTGTATGCAACGGACTTGACATCGGCAGATGCCCGCACTCTGTGGCAATTCTCTGACAATGGCGACGGCACATATCTGATGAGAAATCTGCATACCGATATGTATGCCGCTTCGGGTCGGCCTTTCCACACCCAGGCTACCGGCGAGAGTGTCGTGTTCAAGCCTGTGGGAGAGGGACAGGTCGTAGTGCAGGCGAACGGCAATTCTATGTATGCCTTGGCAGGTTGGGGAACGATAAGGACAGAGAATGGCAGCGATGCTCCGAACAGCAGTTCGGCCTGGTTCATAGAGAAGGTAGACGATCCGGAGGTTGCGTTCCAGAGCGTGACCGTGACCAATTACCGGCACGCAGGCTTCTATTCAGCCTACTCCGTTACCATTCCCGATGGACTGCATGCCTATTATATCGGAGAGGGCGATGCCGTTGGGCAGGAAGGCACAACTGTTGGTCGTGCCATGCTTACGGAGGTAACCGGAGTAATCCCTGCCCACACGGGCGTAATCCTCTATGGCAATGCCGGCACGTACGAGATGCACTATGCTGCCAAAGCCGTCTCTTCCGTCAGCAACAACATGTTGCAAGGCTCACCGGTTGCTTGCTACAAGCAGGGCGAAGCCGATACGGACTACTATCTCTTCGGCGCCAAGAACGGTGCTGTCGGCCTGTATCAGGCATGGCTGCAATACAACAGCGATGGCACGGTAACCGACGGTAATGCCAACACCGACAACGGAGGCTACTTCAAGGCATCCGCCAACAAGATATACATGCCCTTCTCAGTCGGCGGTCAGGCACTGGCAGCATTCTTCTTCCGGTTCAATGAGACCGGCATCGATGGTGTGGATGCCCGGATCCCTGCCGATGCAGTCATATATGACATACAGGGACGTCGTGTCGGCCAAGTCCGTCAGCCCGGTATGTACATCGTCAATGGACAGAAGCGTATGCTGGGCAAGCCTGTTGCCAAGTAAAGTAGCGGCTCCCGGATAAGCAATAGGCACCCCAAAGGTCAGAGACGGAACTTTTGGGGTGCCTTTTCGTATGTAGCCGCGCGGTATATGTCCGATACTGACGAGATTGCGCCAAGGCCGTCGTGGATTGGGAAACGATGCCCCGTGGGCCTGGAGTCCGCACCCTGCCGTCATGCGGACGAATGAAACGGTTCATGCAACCGAAAGAACCGGTTCATTGCGGTGAGAGAACCGGTTTGCGTGACAGAAACAACCGGTTCTTTCGGCCTGGACGATACAAGATGAGAGCATGCTCTATACCTGATGCGGCCTTACTACCCATGGAGAATGATGCCCAAGTCGGCCGTGTCCCCTTTATGCGTGTCATTTTCTGCCGTTCGGTGACACTATGTCTGCGCTGCTGCGTCTAATGGAATGTAAACATCATGTAAAGGAACTATGACAATCGTATGCGATATGCCCCTCCCCTGGGCCTTGAGGATCCGTAGGCTGATGTCCTGCCTTATGGCTGCCGTGTGTGGGGACACGGAGAAACAACGCTCCTTGGAGGGAAGGTTCAACGAGCTGTTTTGCCGTCACAACAACCTGATAGCCGGCATTTGTCTGTCCTTTGCCCGCACCAGAGAAGAGTTTGAGGATCTGCGTCAGGATTCATTGCTCAACATCTGGAACGGTATAGGTAGCTTTCGTGGAGACAGTAGTGCTTCCACATGGGTATACCGTGTGGTGCTCAACACCTGTGTCAGCTACAAGCGGAGATGGCATGCAGGCAAGAGGGATGAGGAAATCTGCATGGAATTCTATCGCGAGCTTTTCGATGAGTCCTCCGCCACGGAGGAACTGGAACGCTACGAATTGATGTATCGACTTATATCAGCTTTACCACCCATAGACAAGTCCATCCTGCTGATGTGGCTGGATGACAAGAGGTATGAGGAAATAGCCGAAGTCATTGGACTGAGTCGCGATGCAGTGGCTTCACGATTGAAGCGCGCGAAGGATCGTCTTGCGGAAATGGCCTCGTTCCGGACATAGGCATAGTACGTGATACCTGACCCGTTTCCCCCCGGTTACGGACAAAGGAGACGGGCACAATATGTGGATGCAATAGTATAAACGAATAAAAAAGCTATGGAAATGAACATCGATGAAATGAAACCTCAGTGGCAATCGGCCCAAAAGTCAATCAAGCCCGGACAAAGGTTAGACAGCAAACGCAGAACTTCACTACAACGGTTAGCCGACCGTTATCGCAGGTTCGCCTGGTTGGCGTTGTTGATGATACCGTTGAATTTGCCCACCCTTTATCGTCTCCAGTCCTTATGGTTGGGTCTCGGTTTTGCCTTGATTATGGCTGCAGCCTCAATTATGGACTTTTATCTTTTGGAACGCATTACGTCAACAGACCTTACCCGTATGCCTGTTCGCGATGTCCTGTTCCGCATCATGGATTGTCGCAAGAAGCACATGACGTTTGTGTTCCTTGCTATCCCCTGCGTCTTCCTGTGGATCTTCGCCTTGGTCTATCTTTATCGTCCCGACGAGTACTTCGTGATCGGCGTATTGTCTGGTGGCTCCATCGGGCTTTTGATCGGATCGCGTGTGCTCTATCAGTTCCTCCGGGACTATCGCGAGGCATTGGATGAATAAGGAGGCAGTCTTTATCACAGAACTGTCATTATTCCGTCAAGTAGTTTCTCATTAGGGATAGGTTCTATATTTCGATGGAAGAAAAAGGTACTCTCAAAGGGCAGGCTGCTGCAATGGGTAATGCAGCAGCCTGCGATGACCGATGCAGCCGGTTGTATCGAAAAGGCCGGTTGAGTCTAAGAAGAATGGATTACGTGAGCATAAGGTCATATCCATGAGTTCTGGCGTTTCTTGACGGCAAGTGACTCGCTTAGCAACCGTACAAACTCCTTCATCGAATGCTTGTGGTATGTGTCCTTGAGTATGTGGACGCATCCGGCCATTTCGTTGTCGGGCACATCCAAGGGGATGGCCTTGACGTTGCTCTCGTTGTAGATGGAGTCCTCGGCAAGCACGGTGACGAAGCGCGTCTGACGGATAAGTTTCAGCAATATGTTCACCTCGTTCAGTTCGATGCGAATATGAAAGTTGTTGTAGGTTGTCACGATGCTGTCGAATGCGTTGCGTGCCTGCAATCCTTTCGACGGCAGTGCCAGTTCGTACTTTGCCAATTCGGAAAGCGTGACCTTTTCCTTGGAAGCAAGCGGGTGTGTGGTGCTGACAACTGCGGACAAACTGTTCTGGAACAGTATATGGGACTCTACGTCCGCAATGGGCTGTGTGGGCTTGAAGGCAAGCACGAAATCCAGGTCACGTTTGGCAAGCAGTTCCATCAGTTCACCCATCGGCTTGTAGATGATGTTGAGCTTTATGTGGGGATACATACTCATGAAGGATATGACCGTCTCGGTCAGTATCGGGCTGAAGGAATAGGTGACGCCTATGTTCAAGGTGCCGCTTAGCAGTTTTTGCAGGTCATGTATGCGGTCGGTGCAGTTTTCTGCATCGTGTATGGTCCGCAATGCCAAGGGCAACATCACCTCTCCTGCCTCGGTAAGCCGTATCGAATGGCTGTTGCGCAAGAACAATTGCACATCAAGTTCGTCCTCCAATTGTTTTATCTGTTGTGAAAGCGAGCTCTGTGCTATGTTCAGAGCCTTTGCCGCATCGGAGAAGTTCAGCATCTCGGCGGCTTTGGCGAAGTATCTCAGCTGTCTTAGTTCCATGGTTGGTGCAAAAGTACGAATAATACGGCTATCTTGTGGCAGTGAACGAGAGTTTTTTGAACAGGAATACCGGAACTGTGGCACCGATGACCATACCCAATATGATGAACATGCATGTCAGTCCGTTGTATGCCAATAGGTAGAAATAATGTCCGAAGGCCTCCTCTTGTGTATGATACAGGCAGTAAAGCACTGCTTCAATCGTGCGGTAGGCATACATTCCAGGTATCATTGGCAACAGGGCCGGAAAGAAACATACCTCTGCCGGGCATTTGATGCGCGAGGCGAGCAATACCGCAAGCATTCCTATGGCAAATGAGGCTGCTGTACTGGCAGGGATAATGTGCATTCCTCCAAATTCATGCAATGTCAGTATATAGCGTATCGAATGGCCTGCTGCGGCAATCAGTGCACATGTAAGATATGCGCGGTGTGGCGTGTTGCTGATGCTGGAGAAACCGATGGCCGCTATGGCAGCAAACAATCCGTCCTCAATAATGTCTATCATAATATCATTCCATATAAGTTTCCCTAAAACCATTCCAATCCCAAGATGAGCATTCCTGCACATAATCCGGCCGACAGGCAGGCCGTAAGCACGACCGCATCTGCAAAGCGGCTGAACGCACATAGATAGTGTCGGTAGAGTATGTCGCTCACAGAGTTGATATACGGCACGCCAGGAATAAGATACAGCACGCTTGTGCCAAGTGCTATTTCCGGAGTGGCACTGATATTGAAGATGTGTCCTCCTGCGCTGAGGACGGCGGAGAAGAACGAGGCACACAGAAATGTGAGGCGTACATCCCGTTTGTCTTCCAACATAATCTGTTTCAGTCTGTAGCCTGCAAGTGTGGATGCCAGCACTATCAGCATGGCTGTCGCATCACCACCGAAAAGACGGCAAAACGAGGCATTGGCAAGGCTTGTGAGGATTAACACCTCCCACTTATCCGTCGGTTTGGTCTTGCGTATCCTTTCAAATCGTTCAACTGCAGTGGAGATGTCAAGATGATTGTCGGCTACCTCCCAGCTTAGGCGGCTTAATCTGGCATTGAGGTTGAAACTTATGCCGCTTCCTGCTGTTTTGCGTACTGCTACACAGGTATCGGTCGCGTCTTTTCCCCAGACAGAAATATATACGTGGGTGGGCATTATGGAGATGTCGGAACCCAATCCGAAGGCATCTGCCATTCTGCATGTGTTCTTTTCTATGCGTATGCAGGTCGCACCACATCCCGACAACAACGAGGCATAGTCGGCAAGGAAGGCGGCTGCCTGGCGTATATGGACATTGTCGTACATGTTCTCTGGCTTACATGTCTTCAACGTCGTCATCTTCGATGTCCCCCGGAATATAGAAGAGTTCTCTTTCCTTGCCTATCTCGAACATGCGTCTCGGTTTGTGTCCGTTATGGCGACACTTGGTGTAATACCATTCGATAGCTCTGAATATGAATGCGGACAACAGTACTCCTGCTACCCCGCACCATACAATCATTGGCTGATTCATTTTATCTCGCTTTATTGGTTTCCGCTGCAAAGGTATGGCAGTTTGTGAGGCTGCGGAAACGTTAAGCAAGGGATTTCCCTATTGCTGCCATAGGCAAAACGGATAGAAGGTACTTACGGTGACACAATCTGATTGCATATAGTTCTGCTATTCGGTGACAATATAAATATGTCCCGAGATGCTTTCAGTACCGTCATTTTGTATCTTTATCTGTAATTCCACTCCGTTGTTGCCTCGGATGTCATCGGGTAGGGCGATGGGGCAAACTATACTGCCTTTGTCGTTACCGAGAGATACGATTGCTGGATTGCCAGTCAGCACCGTGCCGTCCGCAATGAGTTTCACGTTGGAGCAGGTTGCCGTACCATTCCCTTTCGCCTTGGTTATGCGGATGGCGGAGATTGCCTGCAGCTTGTCTGCCTGTAGGGTGAAGGACAATGTTTCGGATTGTCCGGGAGTGATGCTCCACGAGCCCAATCGGTTGCTATGTGTGTCGTGAACGAGAGCCGGTGTGATGAAGGCAGCATAGTCCATCAGTGCACGTGCGGTATTCACTATGTCCGTAGGTACTGTTGCAGGTGAGCATCCTCCTGCTTCAACCCAATCCTTTTCCCATTGTGCAAAGTCGAACGGTCTGCCTGTCTTGCGGCTTTCGAAGTAGTGTTTCCAGCGTGGCAGGTAGTAATCTCGTATAAGCCCCGACCACACACGTGCCGAATAATCGTCAACTGGTGGGCCCCAGACGGTGACTATACGTTTGGCATTGCGTTCGTAACGGCGGTGCTGTTCCGGGGTGCTGGCGTGCCTGTGGGCAAAATCTATCCAACGTTCCAAACGTAGGTAGGGGTGTGTGCATAACAGGGCATCCATGCCGGAGAGCAGATACTCAAAATCCTTTTCCAGTTTCTCGGCACGAACCGTATCTCCTTTTTCATACTGCCAGTCTATGGCACGCACCAACAGTTCGGCTTTACCTCCGAGATACAGGGCTGTGAACTCTGCCAAGTCTGCCAGATACAGTTGGCTGCCCTCCAGTTGGTCGCTTGCCGCCACAAAGGATTCCATGGCCTTGAAGAAGGACTCGTTCAGGTTTATGGAACCTTGGCGCACTGTACCAGGCCGGAACTGCCAGTTATATCGTGGATGGTCGGTGAAAGTACCATATACCGACTCCAGCAAAAGGCTCCAGCAACGGCGTACGGTCGCAGGGCAGTCACCGTACCGGTTGTGGGAATACTCTTTCAGCCACTCATGCAGGTCTATCCTCTTGTCAGACCATCCCGCGTCGCACAATAGCTCGTATATCACTTCGTTGTTCTCCAGTCCCTCTGGTGCCATTCCGTGTGCCATCAGCCTGCCTTTGTTTGTAGAGTTCAAGGCCTCCAGGTGGCCGTTGGCATAAAATTCAAGGATACCCGTCATTCCTGTCTTGCCGCCCATGCTGGGTATTACGCTATAGACCCAACGCTTGTTGTAAAAACCCTTGTAGAATTCCCAGTTAACCTCCGAATGCCAGAAGTTCTTGTTGTAGTCCACGGCCAGGTCCAGCAATATCATCTTGTCATCGGGAACCTTGGACACCAATGCACCCAATGTCTCGTAGTCCCAGATATGACGTTGGTATCCGAACATCCAACCCTGCATAACCCAAGTCGCTTGCGGGTTCCCCTTTCGTATGGACTGGTACACTTTGTCGCCATAGGAAGCCAGCAGTTCGTAGCGTTCCTTACTCCCTTTGGCAGGGAAGGGAATGTCCATTTCGTTGAAGCTGTCCACCAGATAGTATTCGTTTTTGCCGAACTCCTTTTCCCACTCGCGTATGAACGCCACGCCTATTTCCATGAAAAGGGGGTCCTGTGGAGACACCATCCAGTTGCAGAATGCTCCGCCCCAATGTGTTTGGAGTAATTCCATCTCAGGGTAAAGACGTTTGAACGCTTGTGGCACAAAACCAGGGAATCCCGGGCAGATTGGCTTCATGCCAAGGGACTTCATGCGTGCCAGTATCTTGTGCTGCAATTTGATTTGGTCCCTGTGCCAGTCTTCGTCCAGTGGGCCGTCTATTCCGCTGACGTTGCCCATACGCATCCATGGCAGGTGTGCGGGTCCAACGAAGTACGAGTTTATTTCCTCGTCCGTCAGTCCCATATTCTTCCACACACGTGCAATGATGGCTTCGTATGCCACCAGAGCCAGTGGCATGTCTATGCCGTGCAGGGCCATCCAGTCTATCTCCTTTTCCCAACGTTCCCAGTCCCAGTAGGGCATGGTGTAGCCATAGGTACATACATTGAAAAGGTAGTGATGTTCGAAAGGTGACACCACCCGTTTCCATTCAATATCTTGCAACTGTGAGGGCAAGGCTATGTTTGTTCCCGACCAACTGTACAGGCCCATTCGGTTTCCCTTGACATAGTCATAGAACCCGCGACACAGGGACACTGGACTGTTTCCTTCCACGTTCAGTATACCGTTCTTCACTTTGTAACGGAAATAGGTCTTCCTCTCACTCTTGTCGGGATTCTTCTTTATGGTAAGGGTTATCGGCAGGGTGGTCTGCCCGGTCACGCGTTCCAGGACGTGGCGTGCCTCTGTGGCACCGCCTTTTTGGCCACGGGAGATGTAAGGGAACAGCATTGCAATGGCGAGACAAAGGGACAGTAGTCTTTTCATGTAGGTATATATTATGTCAGGAAGATGCAAATCCGTGTGGGTATGGAGCACTTGTGATGCTATGGCCTTAATGTATTCCCAGCATCTCGGTCTTGTTGTCCTCTATTGTGGTGTTGTCGCAGTCCTGTACGTGTATCAGGCCGGGAGCCTGGGCAGGTCGCGGACGCAGGAACAGGTTGTCGCGTATGGTCAGACCGTCTACCGAGCGGGCCGAGACGGCGCCGCTGCCCTGTGGGCGGAGCCGGAAGCGGTTGTTGAGGATGCTGATGTTGCGGTGTACCCGACCTTCGTTGCGGTCGTTCTCGGGAGCTATGAGGATGACCGGGTCGCCGCACTCTATGAAGTCGTTGTCCTTGATGGTCACGTCGCGCACCATTCCGGACTCGAACCAGCTTCGTGCGTCATCGGCTATCAGTATGCCGCTCATCTGCATCCTGAAGAACGTGTTGCCCTCTATCAGCACCTTGCGCCTGGTGGAGACCAGCAGGCCACGTGTGGGGATGCGCGAGAAGTAGTTGCCACGGATGACAACCTCGGGCGTATAGGTGACGTTCTCCACCACCAGCTCCTTCTGCGCCCTGATGGTTTCGGGCACAGGGCGGTCAAGTGTCAGGAGGATACTACGCTCGTCCTTCATTGTGGCGGTCTTCACCTTGAAATCCCCCATTGGCAGCAGCGAGTGAGGATTGATGAACTCCACCTTGTCCCCTGGCAGGAAGGACTGGAAACCATAGGTCTGATGGTGCATGTAGCGGACCACTACCTGTGTGGGTGCCGGGAACTCCTTCACGGCCAGGTGGGTGCCATGTATGTTTATCGGGTCGTCGTGTGCGCCGGAGAAGCGCGAGTGCTCTATGATGACCTTGCCCTTGCACCCGGACATCTGCACGAAGTCGGCAAAGCCGGCGCAGGTTCTGCCGCTACCCTCTGCAGGGGCAAAAGTCATGTGACGATAGGTGAGGTTCTCGGACATCTGCCCCACCACGCCAAAGTTGCCCAGGAAGGCCAGGTGAAGGTTTTCCAGCGTGATGTTCTTGCTATACTGTATGAGGCCGCATGCCTCGTCCCTTATGGCGTCGCGCATCTGAAAGACCATGCCTTCCGTGGCTTGAGGTTTGCTGTCGTAGTTGAACCGCAACAGTCCCGGTTCCAGCTCTATTGCTCTCTTTATCCCTGGCAGCGGGGACCAACTGCGCCATGTGATGTCCTTCTCGGCATCGTATGCCTGCGCTATGCCTCCGGACAGTTTCCAGCTGTCGCCCACGAAAGAGAAGCGGCCGTCCTCCACGGTGTACTTGGAGCGTGGATGTATGCGCACGTTCATGTGTCGCTCTCCAACCTCGGTCACCGTCAGTTCCGGCACGGTGGGGTCGGCCGCATCTATCGTGAAGTTCTTCAGGGTGACGTTCTCGCAGCCGTCTATCACGAAGGATGTCACCTCGCCGTGTGTGATGATGTGTGCTCCCCGTCCGTCGATGGTGATGTTCTTCATGTCCTTTAGCCACAGGCCTATGTGCTTGGTCTGATCCGGGTTCTCCGTCTCCGAGGCCGTATTGGAGATGTGGTACAGCTGGTGCGAGGAACTGTTGCGATGGATGTGGTAGTCGGCATTCTGCAGTTCTATCGTCACTGCCTTGCCTCTGTAGGTCTTTGCCTCCTCTATGGCGGCTTGCAGTCCGGGTGTCATGTCGGCAGCCTCGGGGGCCACGCGGATGACCTTTTGGGCATTCATTGCCGATGCCAGCATCAGGCAAAGTGCCAGGGAGATAATCTTGTGCATGATGTATTATGTATTAGGGTAGGTTATGGTCGTATATGCCTTGTCTGTGCATCTTGTGCAGGGCAAAGATACGAATAAAAGAGGAAAAATGTGTATCTTTGCATCGGCGCGTTGCGCCTGCACATTATAAAAACATATCCCGACTCCCTATGAATACCAAGGTAAAGGGCTATCTGCTTGGAGCCATTGCAGCCTCCACCTATGGCATGAACCCCCTCTTTGCCCTGCCACTCTACGCCGAGGGCATGGATGCGGATTCCGTGCTCTTCTTCCGCTATCTCTTCGCCATCCCCGTGCTGGCCCTGATGCTGAGGTTGCGCGGACGCCGTTTCGGCATCACCCGTGCCGAAGTGATGCCGCTGTCCGCTTTCGGCTTGTTGTGCTCGTTCTCGTCACTGTTCCTCTTTCAGAGTTACAACTACATGGATGCCGGCATAGCCTCCACATTGCTCTTTGTCTATCCCATCATGGTGGCCGTGATCATGGCATTGTTTTTCGGGGAGAAGCTGGGCTTGCAGACGGTTCTCTGTATCGTGGTGGCCTCGGTGGGCATAGGCCTGCTCTATAGGGGCGAGGACGGTGCCACCCTTTCCCTCGCGGGTACCCTGCTGGTGGCCGCCTCGTCTCTGTCCTATGCCATATATCTGGTGGGTGTCAATCAAACGAGGCTCAAGGACATCCCCACCATCAAGGTCACCTTCTACGTCCTGCTCTTCGGCTGGGGCCTCTTTGCCGTGCGCGCCCTGTTGGGTGGCGGTCTGCAGGTTCCTCCCATGGACAAGTGGTATTTGTGGGCCAACCTCTTTGCCTTGGGACTGTTGCCCACCGCCGTCTCCCTGCTGTGCACCACGGCGGCCATCCTGTATATCGGCTCCACGCCTACGGCCATCCTGGGAGCACTGGAACCTGTCACTGCCGTCTTCATCGGCGTGGTGGTATTCGGCGAGAGCCTCACCATGCGCGTGGTCATGGGCCTGCTGCTCATTATCTGTGCCGTTACCATAGTGGTGGCCGGCGGAGGCATCACCGCACAGCTGATGCGCATACGCAAGATGTTCCCCTCGCTGCTTCGTAACAAGCATGGAGGCTGACCTGTGCCAAAGTCTGTTATTCTAACCTTCTAATACAATATGACTATGAAGAAACTTCCTGTCCTGGCCATGTTTCTGGCCATGCTCTGCATTTCGGCATGCAGCAAACATCCGCAGTGGAAAGCCGAACACGTGTTCATCATCGGGCTGGACGGTTGGGGGGCCTACAGTGTGGAGAAGGCCGATATGCCCAACGTCAAGGCTCTGATGGACTCGGGGTGCTACACCCTGCACAAGCGTAGCGTGCTGCCGTCCTCCAGTGCAGTGAACTGGGCCTCCATGTTCATGGGCGCCGGACCGGAGCTGCACGGATATACCGACTGGGGCTCGCAGACGCCAGAACTGCCTTCGCGCGTGCTTAACGAGAACGGCATCTTCCCTACCGTCTTCAGCGAACTGCGCAAGGCCGCCCCGGAGGCCGAGATGGGCGTGCTCTACGAGTGGGAGGGCATCAAGTACTTGGTGGACACCTTGGCGCTGGACCACTATGCCCTGGCTCCGGACTTCACACAGAACCCCACTGCCTTGTGCGACATGGCCTGCCGGTATATCACGGAGAAGAAGCCTGTGCTCAGTGCCTTCTGTTTTGACAATCCGGACCACGTGGGACATGCCGACGGCCACGACACGCCGGCCTATTACGACAAGTTGAAGGAACTGGACGGATACGTCGGCCGCATAGTTGAGGCCATCAAGGAGGCCGGTATCTACGACAACAGCATCATCATCGTCACCGCCGACCACGGTGGCACAGGCACGAGGCATGGCGGCAAGTCCATGGCCGAGATGGAAACGCCGTTCATCATTGCCGGTAAGAACATACGGCAGGGCGGTGCCTTCGAGGAGAGCATGATGCAATTCGACTGCGCCTCCACCGTGGCTGCCATCTTTGGCCTTCGGCAGCCCCAGGTATGGATAGGCCGCCCCATGATGCAGGTATTCGAGTAAGGAACAAACAGCCTCCACAGGCGATGGAAACAGGCCTCCATGGCGATGATATTTCATCAGCGTGGTGATGAAGCCTCATGAGCGTGGTGATGAAGCTCCATCAGCGTGCTGATGATTTAACATTTCTATACACGTCGCCGCCCGCCCCCGTGTCGCCGGGAAAAACATGCTCCGGCACGGGCTGCTCCCGTCCGGCAGGAGGCGTCCGGAGTCTTCGAGGAGAGCATGATGCAATTCGGCTGCGCCTCCACCGCGGTTGCCATCTTTGGCCTTCGGCAGCCCCGGGTGACAGGTCGCCCATGATGCAGGTTCGGGCAAGGAACAAACAGTCTCCATGGCAGGGCATCGCAAGGCCTGCGGCCGTTCCAGCCATGGTGTATGATATGATGGACGTGCATCCGGTAATAGTCCGGATGCACGTCTTGCCGTGTTATACGTCCATGTCCACGAAGGCCGGGCTGCATATTTGTGCATTCACAGGTCTATATTCGTTAATATGCAATGGTATGCCCATTGGAGTTTTGTTGCCGGTTCACATAGAAGTGTTTGGTTGCTACTGGCAGTGCTACAGGCCTGTTCTTGCCACTATCACTGTCGGGGTATTGTCCCCTCTGCGGCGTGGCGCGCGGATGGAGTGGGGGACTGCCTTTGATAACGCGGGAACCACGACAATGCCTATTTTTGAGTATTGCCATTATTCCCAAATGTGCATACCTTTGCACCCGGAAAACAAAGAGCAGTGCACTTGCAATATATATGTAATAATCAAAACATTCCTACATTATGAAAAAGATTACCTCAATCCTGACCACTGTGATGCTCTTCTTCGGAATGGCTTTCACCACCACGTCCTGCTCCGAGAACGAACCTCCCGCAGTCCCTGCCGCAAAGAGCGTGGCCGGAACCTATACCGGCGACATGACATGCTCGGTCATGGGCACGGACCAGGTCTTCGAGAACCTGACATTCAAGGTGACATCCGTCGATGATGCCACGGTGACGGTGGAGATACCTTTCTTCGGCGAGGCTCCGATGCAGATGCCTGCCATTACCGTCGCAAAGGTGCCCGTGGCCGGTGCCGACGGCGCTTATACCTTGGCCGTCACAAATTTCGATGGCACCGCATCTACCGGACGTGCATATTCAGGCCATCTCGGTGGCGGGTTTGCCAATAATACGCTCACCATCCAGTTCGAATTGCATTATGGCGCTATGCCCATGGCCATGATTTGCACGTTCGTGGCCGAAAAGAAGTAACCGCCATGAACAGAAGTCTGAAGTACATGCTGTCCTATGCCATCGGACTTCTGTCTCCTATCACAGCCCTTGCCGACACGTTTGCCGGCAAGGTCCTTGATGAGACAGGCAACCCGCTGCCGGGGGCTGTGGTGAGAATAGACGGACTCAAGCAACCTGTTCTGACAGGTGCCGACGGCAAGTACTCGTTTGAATTACCCGGGAAGAAGACCGCCAATGTCGTTGTCTGCTTCAATGGATACATCCCCAAGTCTACGGTCATGCGTTCCGTGCAGTCCGGGAAGAAGGAGAATATCATACGCGTCTCCCCCGATCCGACCACGCTCGGCGAGATAGTGGTCACGGCCACGCGTACTCCCAAGGCACTTAAGGACGTGCCTGTGGTGACACGTGTAATCTCGGCCGACGACATTGCCAAGACCGATGCCACCGACATCCAGGATCTTCTCACAGAGGAGCTGCCGGGTTTGGAATTCGGATACGCCATGAGTCAGGAGACATCGCTCAACATGAGTGGTTTCGGCGGCAGTGCCGTGCTCTTCCTCGTCGATGGCGAGAGACTGGCGGGCGAGACGATGGACAATGTGGACTACAACCGTCTCAACCTTACCGATGTTGGCCGGGTGGAGATTATCAAGGGTGCATCATCGGCCCTGTACGGCGCCAATGCCGTGGGCGGCGTGGTCAACCTTATTACAAAGGAAAACACCGAACCGTGGCATCTCAATGTCAATACCCGCTACAGGGGTGCCGGCAAGGAGTGGCGGAGCGGTGGCAACCTGAGCTTCAACTCTGGCAAGTGGAATTCCAACACATCGGTGCAGTACTCCACCAAGGATGCCATACGCCTGACCGGCCCGTTTGATACCGAATCTAAGATACACGAAATTTACGGCGGCAATACTCTCAACGTAAAGGAGAGGCTCACCTACCGCCTGTCGGACCGTCTGCGCCTGATAGCCCGTGGAGGTTATTTCTCCAGGGTGAGCAAACGCAGCAACTACGACGACCACTATCATGACTATAGCGGTGGCTTGCGCGGAGTGTGGGACATAGACAAGACCCGGAGCCTGGAGCTTTCCTATGGTTACGACCAATACGACAAGGCACGCTATGTCGGCGGACGCCTCACCCATGACCACGACTACAGCAATCGTCAGCACATAGTGCATGGCCTCTACAACAAGTATTGGGGAAAGAACGTCCTGACGGTTGGAGCCGACTACATGCATGACTATCTGACGACCTATCAGTTCGTTGACAATGAAGAGCACTCCCAGACCTCGGTGGATGCCTTCGTGCAGTTCGACTACAATCCCCTGTCGTGGTTGAATGTCATCGCATCGGTACGCGACGACTATTTCTCGGCCTCCGACAACAATGCCGTGACATCGCGCGTTGCCACCATGTTCAAGCTCAAACCGTTCTCCATACGTGCCTCCTACTCCGGCGGCTTCCGTGCCCCTACACTTAAGGAGATGTACATGTGCTTTGACATGGCCGGCATACAGATGATATACGGCAACCCCGACCTGAAGCCCGAAAGGAGCCATAACTTCAATCTGGCCTTGGAACGCAACGGCCGGGTGAGCAAGGGCGTCCTGGCCGGGCAGTACAGCCTGACGCTTTCCGGTTACTATAACTACTATGGCAGCCGCATCACCACCATGGACTATCCCGGTGCCGACGGACAGGAGGCCGGGGCTATCTATGCCAACGAGGATGGAGTGAAGGTGACGGGCATCGACTTCAATGGCCGCTACCGCACCACGTTCGGTCTGGGTGCGTCGGTCAGCTACAACTATCTGCATGTGGCCGGCCGTTCCATTGACTCGCAGTTCACTCAGCCGCGTCCGCATTCCGCCACATGGCGCATAGACTATGAGAAACAGTTGTGCAGCACGTACAGGCTCTATGCCGGGCTTTCGGGCCGATACCTGTCCAAACCTGTCAGCCGGTATGAGACGGACGGAGCCTATTCGCTTTGGAAACTGACCATCCGTCAGCACGTCTGGCGTGGACTGGACGTGAATGTCATAGTGGACAACCTCTTCAACTATAAGCCGAAGACGTATTACTGGAACTCGGCTCCCACAGATGGCATCACCTGGTCCGTAGGTCTGTCCGTCGATGTCGATGATTTCTTCAAATAAGAGAGATGAGCAAGAAAAAGAAGATACTATCAACGATAGCCTGCACGGTAGTAATAGGTGCAGGCTTCTTACTGGGCAACAGCCTGGCGTCACGCACGCATGTCGCCTTTGTCAATTATCAGGCGATAACCCTTGGGCAGATAGCCAAGGCAAACGACAATACGTTTGTAGTCATACATGAACTCCCTGTCGACGAGCTTGGCAAGGCCAATAAGTACGACATGGTGTTTGTCAACGGGATGGGACTGCGTATTGATTCCGTCCAGCGTCAACAGCTCGTTGATGCGGCCGAGGCCGGTACGCCGGTAATCACCACTGCGGCCACCAATCCGCAGAACCAGATAAACTCGGTCGACTCTGTGGACAGCGAATTCCTGCGCCAGTACCTTGCCGGCGGGCGCGGCAACTATCGCAACATGTTGCGGTATGTAAGGAAGTATATCGACGACAAGAAGTTCTTTGCGAGTGACCCGGGTGACCCGGTGGTGCCTTCCGCTACACTGCTCTATCACCCGTTGGTAGACGACATGGTCTTTGAGTCTGTCGCGGATTACGAACAATGGCTCAGAAAGCAGGGCAAGTGGAGCGACACGGCTCCGCATATCATCCTGACGGGACAGATGGGCGTGGCCGACAGCCTCGTAAGCCGTCTGGAAAGTACCGGCAACATCGTATATCCTGTCAGTGTCATACAGTCGTTCATAGCTTCCGGTCATGCCGACTCTGTCCGGGCCGTAGCAATGATAAATATGGCCCACGGGCGTATGGGAGATGCCGTAGTGCGTTGGCTCGAAAGCAATAACATACCGCTCTTTGCCCCGATCAATGCCAACAGGGACTATTACGAATGGATGGCAGACAAGATGGGGATGAGCGGAGGCTTCATGTCGCAGAGCATCGTCACCCCCGAGATAGACGGTGCCATAAGGCCGTTCACCCTGTTTGCGCATTTCACCGGCAGCGACGGACTGCCCATGGTGGAGGCCATCCCCGGGCGTCTTGACGACTTCGTGGCTACGGTCAACAACTACACGGCATTGGGACGTAAGGCCAATAAGGACAAGAGAGTGGCCATATTCTACTTCAAGGGCCCCGGGCAAAGTGCCCTGGTGGCCGAGGGGATGGAGGTGGCTCCGTCGCTCTACAACCTGCTCGTGCGTTTCAGGAACGAGGGATACGACGTCAGTGGATTGCCTGCGGATGCGGCTGCCTTGGAGAAACTCATTGCCGCCAACGGCCGTGTGTTCAACGAATACGCCAAGGGCGCGCAGGCCGACTTTGTCCGCGACTGCCATCCGCAACCGGTAAGCCGCGAGGATTACGACTCCTGGTGCCGTGAGGCATTGTCCGAAGGGATGCGAGGCGACATAGATGCCGTTGACGGTGAGTTCCCGGGTCACGGCCTTAAGGACGAAGCCGGCAACATGGCCATAGCCCGGCTGCAATTCGGCAACATCGTCCTCATTCCGCAGACGGCCGCAGGGCTTGGCGGAGATGACTTCAAGAACGTGCATGGCACGGATGCCGCCCCTCCACACAACTACGTGGGTGCCTATCTGTGGGCCCGTTACGGATTCCGTGCCGACGCGCTGGTGCATTTCGGGGCACACGGCTCGCTCGAGTTCACGCCGCGCAAGCAGGTGGCCCTCGGCAGCGAGGACTGGCCGGACAGGCTTGTGGGCACATTGCCTCACGTCTATGTATATTCCACCTCGAACGTGGGCGAGGCCATGATTGCAAAGCGTCGCAGCTATGCCGGGATAGTAAACTACCTGACACCGCCGTTCATGGAGAGCGAGGTCAGGGGCATTTACAAGAACCTTACCGATGCCATCGACGACTATAACCGTGCACGTACATCGGCCGACACGCTTAGTGCCTTGCGTCTCGTCAGACAATACACCTTGGAGCTGGGCATACATCGCGAGTTGCGTATCGACAGCACGTCGCAGTTTACGCCGGATGATGTCATGCGCATAGAGACCTTTGCCGAGGAACTTGCCAACGAGAAGATTACGGGTGCGCTGTATGTGATGGGGCAACCGTATTCCGAGGAACACATACGTTCGACCGTCGAGGCCATGACCGTCGACCCGCTCGCCTACAGCCTCCGGAAGCTTAGGGGCGGTGACTTGCGGGAGTGGCGACGCAAGGCAGTGGAACTTGTAAGGTCCGGTGCTCCGGCCGATGACGCTGCGATATGCCGCCTCGCCGGCCTCTCCGCCGCCGATCTCGACAGTGCACGCAATATACGCCGCTCCATCGAAGGTTCCAAGGACATGCTTTCACGGATGATGGTGATGGGAGCCATGATGCCGTCGGGCCCGCGGGCAACATCTAAGATTGCCGACAGGGTGGCCCCTAAGAGACACCATGGCATGGTTCCGGGCATGTCGCCACAGAAAGCCATAGAAATGGCACGCAAGATGGGAGCCGATGATGAGGCCATAGAGAAAATGAAGGCCGCCATGCAGCGTAAGAGCGTAGCGGCTCCCGGAACAGCCGTGACAGGGCATCATGGCAGTCAGAAGCCGGCATTGACTGGAGAGCAGATAGCCTTTGCCTCGGCCGTAGGCGAGGTGGAACGGGCCTTGGGCAATATAGGAAAGTATCGCGACGCCTTGCTCCAAAGCCCGGCCAACGAACTTTCTTCGGTGCTCAACGCCCTCAATGGCGGCTTCATAGCACCGACATCGGGCGGCGATCCCGTGCTCAATCCCGACATCCTTCCCACGGGCCGCAACATGTTTGCCGTCAATGCCGAGGAGACGCCCTCGGCCGTGGCTTGGGAAAAGGGCAAGGCTTTGGCCGAGAACACCATAGCCATGTATCGCAAGGCGCACGGCGACAGTATCCCGCGCAAGATCAGCTATACGCTGTGGAGCAGCGAGTTCATAGAGACCGAAGGTGCCACGATAGCGCAGATACTGTACATGCTCGGCGTGGAGCCGGTGCGCGACCCCTTCGGACGTGTCACCGACCTGAGGCTCATCCCGTCGCAGGAACTGGGACGTCCCCGCATAGACGTGGTGGTGCAGACCTCCGGGCAGCTTCGCGACCTGGCTGCATCGCGCCTGTTCCTCATCAGCAGGGCCGTGAAGATGGCCGCTGCCGCCGCCGATGGCGAACATCCCAATTATGTGGCCGAGGGCGTGGTGGAGTCGGAACGCCATCTTGTGGACAAGGGCGTCTCACCGAAGGAGGCGCGCGAGTTGGCCGCATCGCGGGTGTTCGGCGGCGTTGGCGGTAACTACGGTACCGGCATACAGGGCATGGTGGAGGCCGGGGACCGATGGGAGGACGCATCCGAGATAGCCGAAGCCTATATCAATAACATGGGCGCCAGCTATGGCAGCGAGGAGACCTGGGAGCAGATGCGCGAGTACGCCTTCGAGGCGGCACTGACGCGCACGGATGCCGTGGTGCAGCCGCGCCAGAGCAACACGTGGGGTGCACTGAGCCTCGATCATGTATATGAGTTCATGGGAGGCATGAACCTGGCCGTAAGCAATGTCACCGGTAAGGAACCGGATGCCTACCTGAGCGACTACCGCAACCGGAACAACGTGCGCATGCAGGAGCTCAAGGAGGCCATAGGAGTGGAGAGCCGCACCACCATACTCAACCCTGCCTATATAAAGGAAAAGATGAAGGGCGGGGCCGGCGATGCCGCATCCATGGCCCAGGTGGTGACCAATACCTACGGATGGAACGTGATGAAGCCCGACGTAATCGACAATGAACTGTGGGACGGCATCTACGACACCTACGTGGCCGACAAGAACGGTCTCGGCGTGAAGGAGTTCTTCCACGATGCCAATCCGGCAGCCATGCAGGAGCTGACGGCCGTGATGCTCGAAACGGTGCGCAAGGGCATGTGTAGCGCATCGCCGGAGCAGGTGGCCGCCATAGCCCGCCTGCATACTGCCAGCGTGGAGGAATTCGGGGCGGCCTGCACGGGGTTCGTCTGCGACAACGCCAAGCTGCGCGAGTTCATAGCCTCCAAGGTTCCTGCGGATAAGGCCTCGGCCTACAACGATGCCGTGGCCACGGCGCGGGCCGAGAACCTGACGGCCGACAACAACTCCATGGTGATGAAGCGCGAGGACATCAGTCCGACCAATACCATGACCAACAGCATCAACGGCCTGGCGGTGGCCGTCGCCGTGGTGCTGGCCCTGGCGGGACTGGTGGTGCTCATACGCCACCGTCGCCGTAAAAACAATCAGCGCCAATGGTAATAGTAGTAATGATTATCATGGCCCTGGTCATCTTCGGCTTTGTGCTGAAGATGACCTTCCTGGGCCTGGCCGGACGCCTTGCCATGTGCGCTGCGGCCTCATTGTCCGTCATCCTCGCGTGCGATGTCGCCGCAGGCCAGTCCAAGGCGCAGATAGCCGACTGGCTGGCCCGGCCGGAACTGATGCTCGACATGTCGGTGTGGCTCACCGTGGACGTGGCCTTCCATGTGGTCTTCTGCGTGATGGCGGCCAAATTGCTTGCCGGACCGCTCTCCCGTTGCGGCTCCGTGGTGCTGGAGGTGTGCCGCTGGTTCCCGGGGGTGCTTGTCTTTCCGGTGTTGTTTGCCGTGCTTACCGAACTCATCTTCTCCCTGCCCGGCGTGGACTTCGACACCATAGCCCGGAGCCTGGCCGCAGGGCTGCTCGTGGCCGTGCCGCTTTTGGCGGCGGGGCTGCTCAGGCTTCTGCCGGAAAAGGAGCTCAGGCTCGAACTCCTCTTCATGGTGAACATGCTCACGGTCGCCCTTGGAGTGGTGGCCACCGTAAACGGACGCACGGCCGCTGCCGGCACCAACGAGGTCGACCTGTGTGCCCTTGCCGCCGTGGCGTCGCTGCTTGCCGTGGGGACGGCCATAGGCGTCGTACTGAACAAATATCTGACACGTAAACATATTTCTCAAATAAAATGAATGCTATATCCAACATCCTTTACTGGATTTCCACAGGCTTGCTCGTGCCTGTGATTGTAATGCTCATCTTCTCATTCGCCCGTTCCATCATCATGATCGGGGCATTCTTCGGACAGTATCTCAACGAGAAACGTACCGTAACCCCGCTGTGCAGGAGGATAGGGGAGCTCACTCCCGACACGCTCTCCGGCTTCAAGGCATGGCTCCACGGCTATCCCGCATCCGTGGTGGGTGCCTACGCCGCCCGTATTCTGGACGCGGCCGGCAACGCGCCCCGCCTGGACCTGCTCCTGTCGGAATACGAGATTGAGGCGGACAAGAACATTGCCACCTCCAAGGTGCTCACCAAGATGGGACCCATCCTTGGCCTGATGGGAACGCTCATACCCATGGGCCCGGCCCTTGTGGGCCTTGCCTCGGGCGACATAGCCTCCATGGCCTACAATATGCAGGTGGCCTTCGCCACCACGGTCGTGGGCCTCGTGGTCAGCGCCATAGGGTTCCTCACCCAGCAGGTCAAGGAACGCTGGGCCGCCAGAGACATTGCCGTGCTCGAGTACCTTGCCGATATTGTCAGACCCTCACACGCTGCCCAGCTATGAGACACCGCCGCCATTCCCTTCTGCAACGCAGCGAGGACAACGACCCGATGAGCGTTGTCAGCAACCTGTTCGATGTGGCCATGGTCTTCGCCGTGGCCCTGATGGTGGCCCTGGTGAGCCGATACAACATGACCGAGATGTTCTCGCAGGAAGACTTCACGATGGTGAAGAACCCGGGCAAGGAGAACATGGAGATCATCACCAAAGAGGGCGAAAAGATCAACCGCTACACGCCGTCCGAGGATGCCGACCCTTCCTCGACGAAGGGCAAACGCGTGGGCGTGGCCTATGAGCTCGAGAGCGGCGACATCATCTACGTCCCCGAGTGAAGCCCCCTCCGCACCGGTGTGCCCGCCATCTTCGCCCGCCGTCTTCGTTCGCCTCCGTCACATCCTCGGGAGCATTCCGGGGCGGCTGGCGCAGACCCGGCCATGGCGGTGGAAACCCGCCGCCGTGGCGATGAAATTTTGCCACCGTGCTGATGAAGCCTTGCCAGCGTGCTGATGAAGTTCCATCAGCGTGCTGGTGAAGCTCCATCAGCGTGCTGATGATTTAACATTTCAATACACGTCGCCGCCCGCCCCCATGTAGCCGGGAAACACACGCCAAGGCACCGTATGCTCCCCTCCGGCAGGAGGCGTCCGGTGCTTTCCCTGTCCCGACACATCGTCCGGCAGGATTGTCGGCCTGTGCCTGTGCCGCGTTGGACCGCCTGTGGCATACCTATTTTATAAAAAGAAGTGACATAATGCCCGACATGTCGCAGGTTTTTTATAACTTTGTCCGCCAAATAACCATAAAGCACTACACATGAGCGACAAATTGTTCATATTTGATACCACATTGCGCGACGGCGAGCAGGTCCCGGGCTGCCAGTTGAACACCGTAGAGAAGATACAGGTGGCCCGCCAACTGGAGTCACTCGGAGTGGATGTCATAGAGGCAGGCTTCCCCGTCTCCAGCCCGGGGGACTTCAATTCCGTGATAGAGATAAGCAAGGCTGTGACGTGGCCCACCATCTGCGCCCTGACACGTGCCGTGGAGAAGGACATCGACGTGGCTGCCGAGGCCCTGAAGCACGCCAAGCGCGGCCGCATACACACCGGTATAGGTACCAGCCCCTCGCACATCAAGTACAAGTTCAACAGCACGCCGGAGGAAATCATCGAGTGTGCCGTGGCCGCCGTGAAGTATGCCAAACGGTATGTGGAAGACGTGGAGTTCTATGCCGAGGATGCCGGACGTACCGACAACGAATACCTGGCCCGCGTGATAGAGGCAGTCTGCAAGGCCGGCGCCACGGTGTGCAACATCCCCGACACCACCGGTTTCCGCACTCCATACGAATACGGCGAGAAGATAAAGTACCTCTATGAA
Source organism: Prevotellaceae bacterium UBA711 (assembly GCA_002297545.1). Taxonomy (GTDB): domain Bacteria; phylum Bacteroidota; class Bacteroidia; order Bacteroidales; family Bacteroidaceae; genus Physcousia. Next base: position 43,232 of record DBLZ01000015.1, read on the forward strand.
CACGTCGATGCCTTTGCCGCCGGCCGGAGCATCCTTTCCACCCACTGCCACAACGACCTTGGCATGGCTACGGCCAACACCGTGGCCGGTGTGCTCAACGGCGCCCGCCAGGTGGAGGTGACCATCAACGGCATAGGCGAGCGTGCCGGCAACACCAGCCTGGAGGAGGTGGCAATGATATTCAAGACCCATCCCGACCTGGGCATCGAGACCAACATCAACACCACCAAGATATATCCCACCAGCCGCATGGTCAGCAGCCTGATGAACATGCCCGTGCAGCCCAACAAGGCCATAGTGGGCAAGAACGCCTTCGCACACAGCAGCGGCATACACCAGGACGGCGTGCTCAAGAATGCCAGCACCTACGAGATCATGGACCCCAAGGAGGTGGGAATAGACGACAACGCCATCGTCCTCACGGCCCGCAGCGGACGTGCCGCCCTGCGCCACCGCCTGAGCGTGAACGGCGTGGAGCTGGAGGGCGAGAAGCTGGACGCCGTATATCAGGCCTTCCTGAAGCTGGCCGACAAGAAGAAGGAGGTGACCGACGACGACATCCTCGTACTGGCCGGCGCCGACCGCACGGCTTCGCACAACATCAAGCTGGACTACCTGCAGGTGACCACCGGCAAGGGCGTCCGCAGCGTGGCCAGCGTGGGCCTGCTCATAGCCAACGAGGCTTTCGAGGCAGCCGCCAGCGGCAATGGCCCCGTGGACGCAGCCATACGTGCACTGAAGCGTATCATCCGTCGCGAGATGACTCTGAAGGAATTTACCATACAGGCCATCAGCAAGGGCTCCGACGACATGGGCAAGGTGCACATGCAGGTGGAGCACGACGGCCGCGTGTACTACGGCTTCGGTGCCAACACCGACATAGTGACTGCCTCGGTGGAAGCCTACATCGACTGTATCAATAAGTTCAAGTCCTAATCCCCCGGCTCGCCGCCCCCGTCGCCGCCCGTCGCCCATCCCCCCTCTCCCTCGGAGACTGTGGCGTGTCGCATCGCGGCACGCATCAACATACATACACAACAAGAACAAGCCAAGCAATGAAGACACTATTTGACAAGATATGGGACGCCCACGTAGTCCAAAAGGTGGACGACGGCCCGACACAGTTGTACATCGACCGCCTCTACTGTCACGAGGTCACCAGCCCCCAGGCCTTTGATACGCTGCGGGACAAGCACATCCCCGTCTTCCGTCCCGATCACGTCGTGGCCATGCCAGACCACAATACTCCCACCGACCGGCAGGACCACATCGACGATCCCGTCGGCCGCAAGCAGGTGGACACTCTGGCCGCCAATTGCCGGGAGTTCGGCATCCGCCACTTCCCTATGGGCTCGCAGGACAACGGCATCATCCATGTCGTTGGTCCGGAGAAAGCTCTCTCCCTGCCCGGCATGACCATCGTGTGCGGTGACTCCCATACCTCCACCCACGGTGCCGTGGGCGCCATAGCCATGGGCATAGGCACCAGCGAGGTGGCGCAGGTACTGGCATCGCAGACCATCCTGCAAAGCAAGCCCAAGACCATGCGCATCAACATCGAGGGCACTCTGCCCCAGGGTACCACGGCCAAGGACGTGGCCCTCTACATCATGGCACAGATGACCACTTCTGGCGCTACCGGCTACGCTGTGGAGTATGCCGGTTCTGCTGTCCGCAACATGAGCATGGAGGGACGTCTCACCCTTTCCAACCTCTCCATAGAGATGGGTAGCCGTGCCGGCCTCATTGCTCCGGACGAGACCACGTTCGCCTACCTCAAAGGTCGTGAATATGCCCCCAAGGGCGAGGCCTGGGAGCGTGCCGTAGAGGAGTGGAAGAAACTCTGTTCCGATGCCGATGCCGTCTTCGACAAGGAGGTGACCTACCGGGCCGAGGACATCGTACCGCGTATCACCTACGGTACCAACCCCGGTGCAGGCATAGCCATAGACGAGTGCATACCTACGTTGGAACAGGTACCCGAGGCCGATCGCACGCAGTTCCTGTCCATGCTCGACTACATGCAGTTTTCTCCCGGACAGAGGCTGGAGGGCACCCCCGTGGACTATTGCTTCCTGGGCGCCTGCACCAATGGCCGCATAGAGGACTTCCGCGCCTTTGCCTCCGTGGTGAAAGGGCGTAAGAAGGCCGATGGTGTGGTGGCGTGGCTGGTGCCGGGCTCATGGCTGGTGCGCCGTCAGATTATCGACGAGGGCATAGACAAGATACTGAAGGATGCCGGCTTTGAACTTCGCCTGCCCGGATGCTCGGCCTGTCTGGCCATGAACCCCGACAAGGTGCCTGCAGGTAAGTTGGCCATATCCACCAGCAACCGCAACTTTGTTGGCCGTCAGGGCCCCGGCGCCCGCACCATCCTGGCCAGTCCGCTGGTTGTGGCGGCTTCGGCCGTGACCGGCGTGGTGACAGACCCCCGCCGTTTGTGAGCAGTGACGACGTAAGCACCGGACAGTAAACCTTATTATATATGGCAAAACAGAAATTCAACATCATACAGTCAACCTGCCTGCCCATACGCATTGACAACTGTAATACCGACCTCATCATCCCGGCCCGCTATCTGGCCAGCACCACCCGCGACCCGCAGTTCTTTGGCGATGCCTTCATGCACGACCTGCGCTACGATGCTCAGGGGCAACCCGTGGCCGACTTTGTCATGAATCGTGCGGAATACAGCGAACAGCCCCGTGAGGGTGTCCACGAAATCATCATAGGCGGCAGCAACTGGGGCTCCGGCTCCAGCCGTGAACACGCCGCTTGGGCCATCGCCGGATATGGCGTAAGGGTGGTGATAAGCAGCTCGTTTGCCGACATCCATCGCAATAACCTGCTCAATTGTTTCGTGTTGCCCGTGGTGGTGAGCAAGGCATTTCAGCAGGAGTTGTTCGATACGGTGGAGGCCAATCCTGCCGCCGAAGTACGTGTGGACGTGCCGGCCCAGACCGTGACCAACGTGACTACAGGACACAGCGAACGCTTCGAAATCAACGGTTACAAGAAGTACTGCCTTATGAACGCCCTGGACGATATAGATTTCCTCCTGGAGAACCGGGCCAAGACCGAGGCTTGGGAAGCCGCCAAGGCGCAGTAGGAGACAATGGACACTATGGAAACGGCCGCCCGCAATATAGAGATAATGGACACCACGCTGCGCGATGGTGAGCAGACCAGCGGTGTGTCCTTCATGCCTCACGAGAAGCTGATGATAGCCCGTGCCTTGCTGGAAAAGGTGGGTGTGGACCGCATAGAGGTGGCATCTGCCAGGGTGAGTGAGGGCGAGAAGCAGGCTGTGGCCAACATCTGCAAGTGGGCGGTGCGCGCCGGCCGGATAGACCGCGTGGAGGTGCTGGGCTTCTGCGACGGCACCACCTCCGTCGACTGGCTTTGCGACACAGGTTGCCGTCATCTCAATCTCCTGTGCAAGGGTTCGCGCAAGCATTGCGAGGGACAGTTGCGCAAGACTGTGGACCGGCACATTGCCGACATCCGTGACGTGGTGGCCTATGCCACGCGCAAGGGGGTAGGCGTCAATGTCTACCTCGAGGACTGGTCCAACGGCATCAAGGATGCACCCGACTATGTCTTCGCCCTGATGGACGGCCTGCAGGAGACGCCCATCGAACGGTTCATGCTGCCTGATACGTTGGGCGTGCTCAATCCAATGCAGGTGGGCATGTACATCAGCCAGATGGTGGCGCGCTATCCCGACAAGCATTTCGACTTCCATGCCCATAACGATTATGACCTGGCCGTGGCCAATGCCTACGCTGCCGTCAACGCCGGGTGCCGTGGCGTACATACTGCCGTCAACGGTTTGGGCGAACGTGCCGGCAATGCTTCCCTGGCCAGCGTGCAGGCCGTGCTGGTAGACCAGGCTGCCCTGGAGACCAATGTCTGCGAGGCACAGCTGGGCGAAATCTCCCGTCTGGTGGAAACGTGCTCAGGCATAGTGGTGCCGCCCAACAAGCCCATCGTCGGCGAGAATGTCTTCACTCAGGTGGCTGGCGTGCATGCCGATGGCGACAGCAAGGCCGGTCTGTACATGAACGACCTGCAGCCCGAACGTTTCGGTCGCAGGCGCGAGTATGCTTTGGGCAAGACCTCGGGCAAGGCCAATATCCTCAAGAACCTGGAGGAACTTGGCCTGGAACTCAGCAACGAGGAGACCCGCCGTGTCACGGAACGCATCATAGAACTCGGCGACAAGAAGGAGATAGTCACGCGCGACGACCTGCCGTTCATCGTGTCGGACGTGGTCAGGCACAGTGCCGCCAACGAGGATGTACGCCTGTTGTCGTATGTTGTCACCACGGCCTATGGACTGAAGCCCATGGCCAGCCTGCGCCTGGAGATACACGGCAAGACCTACGAAGAGCAGGCACACGGCGACGGTCAGTTCGATGCTTTCGTGCGTGCCATCCGCCATATCTACAGGGACAGTCTCGGCCGTCATTTTCCCTGGCTTCGCAACTATACCGTGGGCATTCCTCCCGGAGGCCGCACCGATGCCCTGGTGCAGACCGTCATCACATGGGAATGGCAGGGTAAGGAGCTACGCACCCGAGGTCTTGATGCCGACCAGATGGGTGCCGCCATCAAGGCTGTCATCAAGATGCTCAACTTGATAGAGAAGGACTACGCTCCAGACGCGTGACCTCCTGTTTCGGGCCATACAGTGGAATATCCATACATCTAATTATAATATACATACATGAAGCTGAGAGTAGCAGTTCTTCCGGGCGATGGTATCGGACCGGAGATAATGGAGCAAGGCGTGGCTGTGTGCAGCGCCGTGGCTCGCAAGTTCGGGCATGAAGTCAGTTATGAGACGGCCCTTTGTGGCGCCCATGCCATAGACGAAGTTGGCGACCCCTTCCCCGAGGAGACCTTCCGTGTGTGCCGCGATGCCGATGCAGTGCTGTTTGCCTGCGTGGGCGATCCGCGCTTCGACAATGACCCCACCGCCAAGGTGCGCCCCGAACAGGGACTTCTGGCCATGCGCAAGAAGCTGGGCCTCTATGCCAACATCCGTCCCGTGGAGACCTTCGAGTGCCTTATACACAAGTCACCGTTGAAGGACGAGATAGTCCGTGGAGCCGACTTCATTTGCATACGTGAGTTGACCGGAGGCATGTACTTCGGCCGCAAGCAGGAACCTACGATCAATGCCGAGGGTGTGGAGGAAGCCTTGGATACCAACTACTACACACGTCCGGAGGTGGAGCGCATACTCCGCGTGGGCTACCAGTACGCACGTCAGCGTCGCCATCATCTGACCGTCGTGGACAAGGCCAACGTTCTTGCCTCCAGCCGTCTGTGGCGCAAGGTGGCCCAGGAGTTGGCTCCCGAGTATCCCGATGTGGAGACCGACTTCATGTACGTGGACAATGCCGCCATGCGTATGATACAGGATCCCAAGTTCTTTGACGTGATGGTCACCGAGAACACCTTTGGCGACATACTCACCGATGAGGGGTCCGTAATCACTGGCTCCATGGGGCTCCTGCCCAGTGCCAGCACAGGCACCAGCACGCCTGTATTCGAGCCCATCCATGGTTCCTGGCCTCAGGGCAAGGGCCTGAATATAGCCAACCCCCTGGCACAGATTCTCTCCGTGGCCATGCTTTACGAGTACTTCGAGCTGAAGGCCGAGGGGGCCCTCATTCGCGAGGCTGTTAACGCCAGTCTTGCAGCCAATGTCCGCACCCCCGAGATCCAGGTGGCCGACGCACCACGCTACGGTACGCGGGAGGTTGGTGCCTGGATAGTGGACTATATAGAAAAGAAATAAAGAGGTCGGTGAATAAGCGGGGAGAGGTTGAGGCTTTTCCCTGCGTCATGTACGTCGTCTTAAATGCTGCATTTTTGACTCTACTGGAGT
>DBLZ01000023.1 GCA_002297545.1 Prevotellaceae bacterium UBA711
GTTGCTGTATATCCTAATTCATCATCAAACCACAACTAATCCTAATTCCTTTGTTGCTGGACTAAGTTGCTGTATATCCTAATTCATCATCAAACCACAACGATAAAGAACGACTAGAGGATAATTCTTCGGTTGCTGTATATCCTAATTCATCATCAAACCACAACAATTCATCCATAGCCTATCTTTTAAGTAAGTTGCTGTATATCCTAATTCATCATCAAACCACAACGCGGATACCTTCACGCCTTTGCCGTACTTAGTTGCTGTATATCCTAATTCATCATCAAACCACAACTGGCGAAGGTTTGTGTCCTGACTTTGGGCGGTTGCTGTATATCCTAATTCATCATCAAACCACAACTGGCCGATGATGTGGCCGCCGGCCATATAAGTTGCTGTATATCCTAATTCATCATCAAACCACAACACTTGTGAAATCACCTTGTACCCCATACCAGTTGCTGTATATCCTAATTCATCATCAAACCACAACCCCAAAGGGTATCACAATGGAGACAAATACGTTGCTGTATATCCTAATTCATCATCAAACCACAACAAATGTGTGCATACGTTGCCGGCTTTGCTGTTGCTGTATATCCTAATTCATCATCAAACCACAACATATAGCCTGTATTTACGCATATATCATCACATTAGCAATGGCATTTACTTATATGAAGTGGAATGAGGACCGATATTCTGTATGCAAAGATATCAAAAAAACTCTAATTGTACAGGCTTTTTCTGTATTTTTTGCTCAGTCGCACCCCATATATTTACTATATTGGAGTATTGTTTGTCAGTAACAGTAATGATACTGACCCTCCCTGCAGATGGCATAAAAGAACGAACCCGTTTTATATACACTTCCGCCGACTCCAAAGATGCGCAAAAACGCATATACACGCTATACTGGTGCATGACAAAGCCTGATTTTTCCAAGTTCTTACGAAAGAGAGCAGAGTCCTTCTTGTTTTTCTTGGTCTGCGTAGGCAGGTCAAACATTACTATGAGCCACATTATTTTATATGCGTTTAATCTGATAGTACTCACTCTTGGGGCGGATTTAACTGCGCTTTGTTTAGCACATCATTACTATACGATATCCGTGTGGGATGGGCGACAAGTCTATTTCAACATAGGCAATGACAGTTGTTTTTGCTCACCCGCAAAACATTTTGCCAGAGATGACATTGTGATTGATAATCCGATCTGCAATGGACGCGTCACCTTAACATAGTATGTATCAGAGGAGAGAACGCTTATCAAGTCGAACTTCGCCTCCTTGGTGACATCCATGATTCCGCGTTCACACAATCCGTATGCAGCCTCATCTACAAACGGGCGAAATGGTTCCATCAAATCATCTGCCAACGGGAACGCATTGCTACGATTATGATGAAATATACCCAAAGACGGAGTAAGTCCGGACGATACCAAGGCACGTGCCGTGGCTGCGCGCAATACGCTATAGCCATAATTGAGTAATGAATTAATACCAGGAAGGTTCCTATCCCTGACGAACTCATCGCCAAACAATTGAGCAAAATACATCCGTGCCGCAATGCCCTCTCTATTATCCACATCACCACTTTTGACATTGGTGTAATACGGTTTCAGTACATCACCAGTACCATGGACTTTATCCAGCAAGGCAGCTTGATTCCTTATTTTGGATTCAATGATTTGTTTCCACAGTTGTTTGCGCATCACCTCACCGACAGCAATCTGGTTACGAAGACAAGCCCCCTGCAGATTATTTCCATCCATATTTTGCATCATGGCATGCGGCATGCCCTTTGCATCACACAATATGACAGCCACTCCCCCATCTACCAATGCATTGAGCAAAGGCATAGTAATAGACACCATCTGATTCTCTATCATCACCATTCCGATATCTTCGATGGGAACAGTGCGTTGCTCGTTGGGAGCTTCCTTAATGGAAGCCACCAACTGAGCATTACGCAAAGACAACTGCATCGGTGACGAAAATACAAGGGTTCGCTTAAGCATAGTATATCATCTGAATTTGATTTCACCAATAGGAGTTATGTCAAAGTCATATCCCTCAACAAGAGCGTTGATTTGAGTATGGAGCATTGTTATTCCCGCACGAGGTTCTTCCCCTTGGCGATATACCCCATTCTGATATTTTATCTCTTTAGAGGGTTTTGCCTCCGCCACATGTCTCAATACTATCTCTCCGTATTTATAACCGCTTACATTCTTCCTACTCATCCCAACAACCTTATACAGCCTTCGTACCAATTCCTTATTATCAGCCTCATGCACCTCCTGTGGATAGGTTTCATAAAACAGTACATTAGTACCTATCTTGAGTACATACTTCAATGGCCAATCCGACGCATTAGACAAGGGGACAATCTCCTCCGTCCTATCGTCATTGCTTTGTTTGAAATGAGATGCAGCATCCAGCATATTTACCAATAGGAAGCTACGTTTCGCTTTGCCCTTTACTACGCCCTCATATATTGCCATACAATAATTCTCGTCATTAACAACATGGTACCGCTGCTTATATGGTTTAGTACTTTGGTCACGGTGATGCCTAATATCAAGCGTTGGCTTTCCTGCGTAGCATCTTACCTTTTTTATGAGTATACCTTTCTCCTTGTTCATATATATAGGTTGGGCTATGGCCTTCTTAAAATCCCTACCCTCCACAGCACTACGTACTTTCTCACGCACTGCGTAATCCACAATATTGTCTATGTCAGAAAGCTTCTCAAATGAAGATAACTCGCGCCTTACCACATACCGTATTTCTTCATTACGTTTAATGGCGCCATAATAGGTATCTTTGTGCAAACTGCCACGCGCACAATCACCCTTTGCCACCACCTTACCCTTGCCTGTGACATCAATGCAGCGTGAAGCCTTCTTTGGCATATTATCCGGTGTATTATGCACAACTGCTATTTCATCGGATATGCGTTTTACATCCTCTGTGAAAGTAGGCCAAGGCTTAGGGAAATTCGGTTTTGTATCCTGGCCAAATCTATATTCTTCCTGCTGATGATAGTACTTGGCAGTTGCATCATACTCTCTTTTACCTATACATGCGATTACTATGGCATCTATGCAATGGTGAGTATGATTATCACGCGATTTCTTTTCATAAGCCTCCTGTATTCCCCACATCTTACGGAATTCGGCTGTTGCGGTTCCCTTTATAATATAAATCTGCCTACGCTCAGGATGCTCCACGGACTTGAAATAACTTTGCAGATACAAACCCGCATACTTTGATATCAGGCCTGCACCTGCTCCTTGGCGGCGTGCAAAGCCCTCTGGAACCTCCCTCATGGTAAAACGCTCATACTTACCCCGCCAATAAGCCAGTTCTATCTTTACCAGATTTCTTTTTTGAATACGCTTGTCCTTGGCTTCTTTGGTCGTTTCGCTTCCATGCGAAAGGCGGTCCACCTTCTTGGAGAGTTCTTCGATTTTCTCTTTCCATCCCTGGATGCGTTCGATGATGGCCTCATATTCTTGCGGTGGTAATTCCGATGGTATACGTGCCTTCTTTACATTACGGTTGTAGTCCAAACTGCACAACGTCATATTCTCTTGTGTACTATCCCCACCTACACTACGAGGAATGGTATGTTCTATGTCGTAGGTAGGATTGGGTCCCAAAAAGTCATTGACACCTATCTGCTTTCCTGTATACAGGCAAATGCGTTCCTGCTCCTTCCACAATTGGTACTTCAGTATGTCCATCTCTGTAGGCTCTATATTACATTCCTTTCGGATAGTGCCGGCATATTCTTTGTGCTTCTTGTCCATTTGGCGTTGCCAATCATATATGGCAGCACGCTGATTGGCATTGTTCAGTTCACGAGCATACTCGATATGCACTATGGTACTGTGATCTATAAGACCTTCCAAAATCAAACTGTTTATGAGCCTACGCAACTGATGCATAGAACGCATAGCCATGGGATTGCGCAGCGCATTGGTTCTCGGGCTGCCCAACAGAATGACCCCATCCTCATTTGGGCGCGGGTCAGGATAGGTCTCTATCATTGACGGGTGGTACATAGTCTCCAAAGCCTGCACGGATATACTGAACTCTTTATTCAGAAAATCCTTGAGAGCTGTTTCTATTACAGTCCCTCTCTCTTTGCCTTCGTTGGCGGCAGCATCTATGAGCCTATCCATCTCATCCAAAATACGTTGCTGCACAATTGTATCTTGCCATCGGTCTTGGCCAAGTATTTCGGGTACTTTGGCCAAGAATGCAGCATGACTGTACAGCATGCCACGGCGCAAGAACGGTAATATGTTGCGTATTGCCTTGATAGAAAGGGATGCATAATCATGCTTCAAGCGTATGTTGGCAAACTTATCGGCCTTCTCTTCGTCCAATTGAAGTTTGTTTATGGCAAATTCCTTCAGTTTCTCCTTGCTGTCAAAAAACATAAGTACGTTCCACACATCATCGGCCATCTCCTCCACAGTCTTTTGTGTACCGTCCTTGCGTGTGTTGCAGACATAGGTTTCGGCTATCCCACGCATCCAGTCATCGCCAAAAACAGAACGCAATTGTGCCATAGTAGGGCAGCCGCTGACACCCTGTGTCATACGGTAGTTGAATCTGTAAGCCCTATCTCCCCTATCCCCCATAGTCATATAATTGCCTCTGCCGGCAATGGCTTTGGCGATATCTTCGAAAGTAAAGTTTTCCTTGCTTTTACGATAGAACAAAGGCTCTATCGTATTTCTTTCTGTCTCGCTAAGTGGACGAGGTTCCATGTCGTATGGCGTCAATATGCGGATAGTGTTTATGAAGGACAACATTCTGTATTCCTCAAAAGCATAGTGTGATGTACAGGCTCTCGGCTTGCCCTTCTCGAAGGTACAGCATCCCACACTTTTCCGTTGGGACTTGAGAGGACGTTGGAAATAGAGGGCACGCTCCAACTCGTTCCGCAACTCCTCAGACAAGTTCTGCTGCCTGCATATAGCATCGAATTCAGCACGATAATGTTTCTCCCGGTCGGTATGGTGCACACGTATCCTCTCGGTATTCCCCTTTTCCTTATATATATGGTAGAAGTATTCGCCCAAATACCGGCAACCGGCCTGAGACATTTTGTTGTCCAGCTCTGCTATGCCCCGCTTGACCGGGCTATTCTCTGCATTGTCCTCGCTTGTATCCAACCTATTGCTTAGGAAACCTCTGCGCTGTGCCAGATGGTACATGGCTCTGCCAAGCACATAGCGGTCAGCACGTTTATCCAAGTCCAGCCTCTCGGTAAGACATATATATCGGCAACGATACGGATTACGGTCTTCATCATCGCTGGTACGTTGCCATTCCATAAACTCGGGCTTGGTAGGATATATCTTACGGGACCGCCACAATCTGAGGTCTTCCTCGCCGATAGCCGGGCACAAATCGTGCCGATACAATACCCTGAGCACCTCTATCTTGCGCAATCTGCGTCTGAAATACTGCCGACGCAAAGCACGATGTGATGTTCTTTCCGCTGCCTTGCTGGACTCTATACCCTTCTCTATTTTTACTCCCTCCTGAAAGATGAGCACACCTTGCTTTACCAATTCATAATGATTGTCATCATAGCGGTCCACAATGGCCCATCCCAAACTGTTAGTGCCGGTATCCAGGCCTAAAATACGTTGTTTCATGATATTTCCCAATTATTTATTTGTCTATTCAAGTATTTATCCTTATTTTTGCAGCGTATAAGATTCATTATTCATCATCTTATCACAATAAGGCTATATGCCGAAGGATTTTTCCTATACTCCCTCTTCGGAGGGAGTTTTTGTATGACATCGGCCTTAGTACATCTGTACTCCCATGCATTGAATGCATCAAACCAATAAGGTTTTCTGTCAAAGGTATAAATATATAGGCACATAACCAAGTAAATTACCTAATATCAATCCCGACATTGCTGCATAACATATTTATAGAGCAATTAGGGTATAAATGAAACGGCCTTATGGTCTTGAGGTATATCTTGATTATTTAGAAAACAAGTATAATGTAGCAACAAGAATGAAAACCTGCCAGTCTTTGGCAGAAAATCCAATAGACTTTCGCAGAAAGACTGGTAGGGACAAATGTGCGCTATGGTCAGCACTCTAACACTTGAGGTCAGTGAAAATCATCAGAGACCATAGCAAGCATGGCCAAAATCAAAGGAGTCTATATCCGTAACGTACCTCTTCACCAAGTTGCTCCTCTATGCGTATCAGCTGATTATACTTTGCCATTCGATCGGTACGGCTGAGGGACCCTGTCTTGATTTGCCCCGAGTTGGTTGCCACGGCAATGTCAGCGATCGTAGTATCTTCCGTTTCACCAGAACGATGGCTGGTTACAGTCGTATAACCATGGCGGTGTGCTATTTCTATTGTGTCAAGAGTTTCAGACAATGTTCCTATTTGGTTAACTTTGATAAGTATGGAATTGGCCGCTCCCATCTTTATGCCCTTCTCCAGGAACTTCACGTTGGTAACGAACAAATCATCACCTACCAGCTGGCATCTGTCACCTATGCGTCTGGTCAACTCCACCCAATTGTCCCAATCGTTTTCGTCCAGGCCATCCTCTATGGAGTCAATGGGGTATTTGGTGATTAGCTGTTCCAGATAGTCAATCTGTTCCGCAGCAGAGAGAAGCCTGCCATTGGGATCCTTTTTCTTGCCGTTCTTCAATTGGCGATAGTCGTAGAACCATTTACCATTCTTCTGTATGGCAAATTCGGAAGCAGCACAATCCATGGCAATTTTCACATCTGTTCCCGGTTCGTATCCAGCCGCTTTAATGGCCTCTATGATGGTGTCAAGAGCATCCTCTATACCATTGAATGCCGGGGCAAAACCTCCTTCGTCGCCAACTGCCGTAGAGAGACCGCGCGCTTTCAAGAGCTTGGCCAAATTGTGGAACACTTCGGCCCCCATACGGATGCCTTCCCTTTCAGATGTGGCACCAACAGGGCGTATCATGAACTCTTGGAACGCTATGGGAGCATCGGAGTGGGCACCACCATTGACTATGTTCATCATTGGAACTGGCAACGTGTAGGTATTTGTGCCACCAAGATAACGGTACAACGGAAGTTTCAGATAATTGGCAGCAGCCTTGGCAACAGCCAATGAAACGCCAAGTATGGCATTGGCACCAATGTTCTGCTTGGTATCCGTTCCATCAAGCCTTATCATTCTTGTGTCAATTCTACGCTGCTCCAATGCGCTCATGCCAATGACGACAGGGGCAATCTTTGTGTTTACATTATCTACCGCCATGCGGACACCCTTGCCCAAATAGCGGTTCTTATCACCATCGCGTAATTCCAAGGCCTCGTTTTCACCGGTGCTTGCACCACTCGGTACCGATGCACGTCCCATCACTCCGCTTTCCAGCGTTACTTCCACCTCCACAGTGGGATTACCTCTTGAGTCGAGAATCTCTCTTGCATGTACTTCCTTAATCTTCATAGTAACAGAGTTTAGTATTAGTTGATATTTACTATTGATAAACGACTTATCCATTGCCACACCGTACTATATCACAAAGTCTGTTTATATTTCTGACCTTAACATGACCTGTCCATGGCAAATTTAGATAAAAGCCATGAGACCGTCACATAAAAGAGCCAAGAAATGCTCTTCAACAGATAGGAATGACCATTGGAAGTGACAATGCCGGGGTGACTTTTTTAAGATGAAAGGACAAATGCCATTACCGCACATGATGGTTGCATGGCTATAATACACAAGTACCCGACCATGTGAACATGTCCGGGTACTTGTGTTATGGTATAGAGCAATGACTTACTTGCCGCCATGCTCCTCTATTCCACAGAGACGGCGTATTTTATTGGGGATGTCAGTGTTGTCCTGGAAGCCTTGGAACAGTTCGCTACCAACGCCTATGGCACATACCGGAACCACATCACCGGTGTGGCCGCCTGTAGTCCAACCTATGCCTGTAATCTGATCCATAATCTGGAAGGCTCGTTCCACGAATTGGTTAACAGAGAGATAAAGCGTCTGCTTCTTCTTGTCCTGCTTCTGTACAAAGGTATTGCTGAATGCTTCTTGCAGCGCTTGGTCGTGCCTTTCACTCAGCTTGATGGCAGAGTAGAATCCAAGTTTGTCCTGCAGGTATTGCTTCATCTGCTCCCAAGTGATGATCTGTCCGCCCTTATTCATCTTGTTGCACTCGTGCTGCATGGCCTGCATGGAGATGCGCTGTGCGTCGTAGTTACGGAACTTCAAGTTGTACGAACCGCCAGTTACTCCGGCCACCATACCACCGGTATTGTGGTCGGCAGTCACCACTATAAGTGTCTCATCCTTGTGCTTGAGATAGAAGTTATAGGCCAAGCGTATGGACTCATCAAAGTTCAGCACCTCCTTCACTGCGGCACCCCCATCGTTGGGATGCAAGGCATGGTCTATGAGGCCACCCTCCACCATCACGAAGAACTGCTTTGGTGACACCTTCTCCAGATGGTCTATACATGCCTGAGTAATGAACGGCAGGGAGAGGTTCTCGCTCAGGCTGTCTATTGTATATCCGATGTGATCAAGATGATAAGGAGCATTAAGCAACACCACCTTATCACCATGCTTCTTCTCTTTCCACTGCTTGGATCCGTCCACCAGACTGTACCCGGCATCGGTCAGTACGCTACGCACATCGGGCTTGCCTTCCGGTGCCTTTCCACGCAGTTTTCCTCCTGCAAACATGTCGAAGTTGCTGCGGGCCATGTCCTCGGTGATGTCGTAGAACATGCCACGACTTGCCACATGTGCATAGAAAGCTCCCGGAGTGGCATCATCCGGAGCCACGGAAGTGGCAATGGCCACACCATACCCCTTCTCCTTCAGCTCTGTGGCAATGCTCTGCACAGACTGATTGTCAGGAGTTTGTCCCAGCATACCATTGTTGGTTTTGTGTCCGGTGGCCAAAGCTGTACCTGCTGCCGCCGAGTCCGTGATGGTATTGCTGGCCGAATATGTGGTAGCCATGGACACCACCGGAAACTGCAGCATCAGCAGAGGCTGAGTGTTGTGGAGTACTGTACGGTTATACGTTTCGGCACACAATACGGGCGACATGCCCATGCCATCGCCTATGAAGTAGAAGATGTACTTTGGCTTTTTGGCTCCCATGGTGGTCATCACCACCAGCAGGAGCATTAGTGCTGATAAGAATCGCTTATTCATAGTGTGTATCATAGATTAGGTCAGTAGGTAGAACGGTATGACAACATCATTGGGCCATGTTTGCCTTCTCAAGGCCATAGCCTTTCTTCTTATCCTCAATGAGCAGCAACACGGATATGATGATGGCCACTACGCCAAAACCGGCAAAGATGGCCATGGACTCGGTATAGTCTATGAAGCCTGTAGCGGCATCGGTATTCTTATTGTTGACTGAACCTATCCACATGGGCACCATGGCCAGACCGATGTTCTGGATATAGAAGATGACGGCATAGGCCGTTCCAAGCAACCTCATTGGGATAATTTTGGGAACTGATGGCCACATAGCCGCAGGCACAAGGCCAAAAGCTACACCAAGCACAATCATGACACCAATGGCCAAACCCACGTTGCTGACAGGCAGGGCAAAGGTAACATGTACCAGTGTCATAAGGACTGAACCAATGATCATAAGTGTGGCACCATGCCCTTTCCTGTCGTACACACCACCGAAGAAGGGCGTCAGGAAGATGGTACCGAAGGGCAACATGGCGGGAATACTTCCAGCAAGTCCAGGATCAACGCCATACTTGAAGATCATCAACTTGGTCGCGAACTTGAGGAACGGAAATACTCCAGCATAGAACATGAGGCAGAGAAGCGTGATGTACCAGAAACCACGGTTGGTGAACAACAAGCCAAGCTCTGAGAACTTGAAGCCATCGTCTTGGCTCTTTGCCTCCGGCGATGCAGAGGATGACTTATCATATTTCTTGTCCATTACATTATAGACCAGGAAAGATATCATGCCAATACAAAGACAGGCCGCACCCAGTCCTACTGATGCACTGACCCCCCCGAAAGCTTTAGCCAGTGGCAGTGAGAAGGCCAGTGTTGCGGCTGAACCTATACGAGCCAAAGAAACCTGCAATCCCATGGCCATAGCCAACTCGTAACCAGTAAACCACTTGACGATGACCTTACTCACCGTAATGCCGGCCATCTCACATCCTACACCGTATATGGCAAAACCAAGTCCGGAGTATGCCACCTGAGCTTGTATATCACCACCGAAAGGAACCCATATTGTAGCATCGCCGAAGTCACGTGACACTGCCCAATACTTGATGAGTGCACCGCAGAACATCAACGACGTGGAGAGCAGGCCGGTGAAACGAATACCGTACTTGTCAAGGATAATGCCTCCGAAGAAAAGAAGCAAAAGGAAGACGTTCATCAGGCCGTAGGCGCCTGAGAACCATCCATATTCCGAAGAACTCCATCCGAGCCCCATACCGTCTTCCGTGCCTTTGGCCGCCGTGAGCAGAGGTTCCAGAGGTGACATGACGTCAGTAAAGAAATAGCCGAACATCATCGTCACGGACACGATGATGAGGGCTGTCCAGCGCATTGCCGGAGAATCGCTTAGCTTTTGTTGTTTCATCAGGTTATGTTTGTTAGTGTGTTATTCCGTCTTCTTTGCAACTCCGTCGTCAGGCTTCAGCCACTTGTCCAGCCAGCTAAAGAAAGTACGCTGCCACAGCATGGCGTTCTGCGGACGCAGCACCCAGTGGTTCTCGTCGGGGAACAGCAACAACTGTGCAGGCACACCGCGCAGGCGTGCCGCGGTGAATGCGCTCTCTGCCTGGGTGTATTCTATGCGGAAATCCTTTTGGCCATGGATACACAGAATGGGCGTATCCCAACGATCGACATATAGGTGCGGTGAAGTCTCGAATACTTTGGCACGTCGACCGTTGGCATCCTTGTGCCACGGTGCCTGCCCCATGTCCCAGTTGGGAAACCACATCTCCTCGGTCTCCACGTACTGCTGCTGTGTGTTGAAAATACCATCGTGGGCGATGAAGACTTTGAACCTCTTGTTGTGATTTCCGGCAAGCCAGTAAACACTGTAACCACCGAAACTGGCACCCACGGCGCCCAGATGGTCGGCATCTACCCACGGTTCGCGGGCGATGTCGTCTATGGCCGACAGGTAGTCCTGCATGCACTGGCCGGAGTAATCGCCTGAGATTTGTTCGAGCCACTCCATGCCGAAGCCGGGCAGACCACGACGGTTGGGGGCGATAATGACGTAGCCTTGTGAGGCCATCACCTGGAAGTTCCAGCGATAGCTCCAGAACTGGCTGACCGGCGACTGTGGGCCACCCTCGCAGAAGAGCAATGTAGGATACTTCTTGGCAGAATCAAAGTCTGGAGGCAGGATGACCCACGCCAGCATGTCCTTGTTGTCGGTGGTCTTGATCCACCTCTCCTGCACCGTGCCGAAACGGAAGTGAGTATAGAAAGCCTCGTTCTCGTGGGTCAGCTGCTGTGCCTGTCCATCTGCTATGTTCACAAGAAACACCTCGTCGGCGCGGCTCATGGAATGACGCTTGGTCAGGAGCTGCCGACCGTTGGGATGCACTCCGAGCAGGGTATAATCGGCCACATCATTGGTGATGGCCTTTACCTCGCCCTGCAGATTGGTGGAATACAGATTGGTGCGTCCGTGCCATACGGCGGAGAAGTAGAGGGTGCTGTTGTCGGAAGCCCAGGCAAACTCGTTGACGCCTGTCTCAAGAGACTCTGTGACGTATGACTTACGGCCTGTGGCCAACTCGTAGACACACAGACGGGTGCGATCGCTCTCGTAACCGTCACGTTCCATGCTGCTCCAGGCAATGTACTTTCCGTCGGGCGAGAAGGCCGGGTTCTGGTCATAGCCGGCATTGACATCTTCCCGGAACTGATTGACAGCCTGGTGTTGCAATGAGCGTGTGGGGTCGCAGACAGGACGGACATAGCCCTCGGGCTTACACAGATTGGTGACGGAACCGCTTTCCAGATCGTACAGGAAGATGTCGCTGTCCGTGCTGATGGCATAGTCCACACCCGTCAACTTGCGACACGTGTAGGCTATACTGCGGCTGTCCGGGCTCCATGCCAACTGCTCCACGCCACCGAATGGCAGCATGGGGCACTCGTATGGTTCGCCCTCCAACAAGTCCTTGGCCCCTCCTACCCTGTTACCGTCGAAGTCTGCAACGAACGGATGAGGTGCGGTACGGTTGTAGTGGTCCCAATGCTTATACATCAGGTCATTAACCACGATGCCCGTGGATTGCATAAGGTCCGGTTCCACAGGACTTACCGATGCATCATGTTCAACCTCCTTGATGAGGATCACCTTCTTGCCACATGGCGAAAATAGGTAATCCTGCACGTCTCCCGTGGTCTCGAATGATATCTGACGGCGATCCGTGCCGTCGCTACTCATCATCCACAGTTGCATAGCACCTGATTCATCCTCGCCAGGAGCAAGGTATGCCACACGGTCGGTGCCGGGAATGAAAGACGGCGACATCTCGGATCCGGTCGAGGTGGTCAGCAAACGTGGTTCGCCTTGCCCATCAGCGGCAGAGACATATATCACCGAGTGACTGCGGTTCTGTTCCACACTATAGTATGTGACTCCATAGATGGCCTGTGTGGCATCTGCCGACAGATGATAGGCGCCTATGCGGCCCATCTTCCACATGACCTCGGGTGTGAAGCAACGGGCCGAGTCGGCAAACTCAATGGTCTTGCCTATCGGTTGGTCCTTCGCACCGTCGTTGGTGCCCTGAGGGGCACAGGCTGCAAGGGTGCATGACATGAGAGTTGCTGTTAGTATCTTGTTCATGGAATGATATGTCTTTAATATAATATAAGGTACATGAATGACGGTGCCCGACGGGCATTACAACGCATTTGCGCCGTCCCCGTCCAATGGCTTGCCATAGGGAGACGGCGCAAATCACGCCTTAACGGTTGTTTCTCTTCTGTTGTTCCTCCATCTGCTTCTGCAGAGCCTCGAGGCGTGCAGCCATGCCGCCCGGTTTCTTGGGGTCGTTCCTGTGCTTGGCACGATATTCCTCCAAGCGGGCAAGTAGCTTCTTGTCGTCGGTGGTCTTACGCAGGAACCACATGATGAGTATGCTTGTGAAGCCGGACAGGAAGTAATAGTAGCACAGGCCGCTGGAATAGTTGTTGAACATGAAGAAGAACATCAGCGGCATAATGTACATCATGTACTGCATCATCTTCATCTGCTGTGCCTGTTCGCCCGACATCTGATTCTGCTGCTGGCGCATGGATATCCAGGTGTTGATGATATTGGTGGCACAGAACAACAGGCAGAAGATGCTCAGGTGGTCGCCAATGAGCCATAGATCCGTGTTCCAGCTCAGCAGTGAGTCGTATGCCGAAAGATCGTCGGCCCACAGGAAACTTTCGCCACGAAGCTCAATGGCATTGGGTACAAAATTGAACAGAGCTATCCAGATGGGCATCTGCATGAGCATGGGCAGGCAGCCACCCATCGGGCTGACGCCGTATTCACGATACAACTGCATCATCTCGGCCTGCTTCTTCATGGCGTCCTCCTGTCTGGGGTACTTGGCGCTGAGGGCGTCCACCTTGGGCTTGAGCACACGCATGCGGGCACCGCTGAGATAGCTCTTGCGGGTGGTGGGATATACGGCCGCCTTGACAATGACCGTGAGAAGCAGAAGCACTATGCCCATGTTCATGCCGAAACCGGTCAGGAAGTCGAACAGGGGCATGATGAACCAGCGGTTGATGATGCGCACAATGGGCCAGCCGAGATACACGAGGTCTTCCAGCTCCAGGTCCTTGTCAGCAGCAATGATATCGTCGTGTTCCTTCAGAATGTGGAAATCGTTGGGACCGAGATAGAGACTAAGCTCCGTTGCCTTTGCGCCACTGGGATCAAAGGCACAGTCCATGGTTGCAACATACTGTTTCAAGTCACCCGTACCCTTCTGGCATGGTGTGCTCTTGAATGTAGCCTTGCTGAATGAATCCTGCGCAATCAGGGCGCAGCTGAAGAACTGATTTTTGAATACCACCCACTGAACCGGCACATCCACGTCCTCGCTATCTTCTTTGCCTTCGGACAACTTCTCGGTATCACCGTTTGTGTCCTTATAGGTAAGGGCCGAATACTGTTGTTCAAACGAGAATCCCTTCTCCTGCTGTGCCGCCGTGCTATGCCAGTCGATGTTCAACGAACGTGCGGATGGATGCAACACGGCACCCATGCCATGGGCCTGTATGCCTATCTTCACAACATAGCTGTTGGGCAACAGACTGTAGCAGATATCCAGATGGGATGCCTCGTTGCCCAGGCGCATGGTCACGGTACTGTCCGTGCGATTGATGGCTTGGAACGTATAGTCGCGGGTGTCGATATTGTCCCCCTTGCCTGTCAGCGTATAGCTGAGCGCGCTGAGCCCTTTGCGTAGCAGGTGCACATTCTCCTTTTGCTGATTCCTGTACTGAGGGAGGTCGGCACTCTGTATGCTGCCGCCTTTTGTGTTCAGCGTGAGGTCTACCAGGCCGTTGCTGAGAACCACCTCCTCGCCTGCCCTGTTGCGTGCCTCGAAGAAGAGCGACGTGCTGTCCTGCGACTTGGCCAACAGTTCCAGTGTTTTCCTTTCTTCCTCCCTTTGTTCCAGTTGCTGCTTCTGTGCACGCATGATGCTGTCCTGGCGCATCTGTTCCCGCTCCTGTGCCACTTCCTCGGCAGAGGGCTGGCTGTACCAACCGAAGCCTATGAGCACAAGAGCAATGAGCGCAAAGCCCGTAATAGTGTTTTTATCCATAAGTTATTGTTTGGTGTCTGTACATAATACGTGTACAAAGGTACGAAGAAGCGGGCTAATGTGCAAACAAAACATACTTTAATTTAGGCTATGGCCCATTGTGACAAACTTTAACATCCACACATATACTTGTTTTGTCCTGCGGAAACAGGAACGGCACACCATGACAACAGAGGCGACGACACACGGCAATAAGACCGTATATTCGGGTTTATCTACCCCAAAGAACCGGAATATGCGGCGCCATAAACCTGTTTACCGAAACGAATAAACCGATTTATAAATCGTACATGCCACAGGGAGCACTATCACACCACGCGGGAAAAGGCCAAACGCCTCGTGGAACAACCTATATGGCGTGCCAAGGGTGCGAGACGAAACAAATAGGCCGCTTTCGTTAAAATTCAACGGGCGCGGGGCACACAAAGTAAAAATAATGTTATAACTTTGCACGCGATTGCTTGCATGTAGCACGCATTATCAATTCGAAATATCCAAGTAGACTATCGACCATGTATAAAGGACATATCCTCTGTTTGGCCTTGGCCTTATCCTCCAGCTCCACGTATGCTGACATACAACAGGATAGTACACAGTATCTTGGCAAAGCAACATCAAGGACAGACAGCACCGAACTGTTCTCCCATATCTCGTGGAGATACAACGTTGATTCCACTGCATACCGATACGGACAAAAGATGACGGAGCTGATACACCAACGCCGTGCAATTCTTTTGGCCCCGATGTCTCCCAGGCGTCCCGATGCTTACTGCCTGCGCATGACATTGCCTCCGACGTTCTACTCCTCATCCATATTGCAGCAGTTCTCCACCACGTGGACATCTTACCCCAATGATGTGCATCTGGTGAGCATGTACATGGTAAACGATGCCTTTGCAAAGATGTATGTAGACAGTCCCGAACTGGTGACCCAGACCGACTCGGACATAAAGCAGGCCGGCACGCTGCGCAATGACGTGCAACAGCCGCTGACCACCGACACAAAACTGACCGACAAGGTGGTGACCGTGAATTTGGACACTGAACTGGACGAGAATGTGGAACTTGTCACACGCAGGCCCAATTTCTGGAAGTTCCCGGGCGACGGCTCGCTTCAGTTCACACAGAACTACTTCTCTGAGAACTGGCACAAGGGCGGCGACAACAACTATGCCATGCAAGGCCAGCTGACACTGAATGCCAATTATGACAACAAGCAGAAAGTGCAGTGGGAAAACAGGCTGGAACTGCAACTCGGCTTCCAGACTACCAGCAAGTCGGACAAGTACCACTCCATGAAGCCCACCAACAACCTGATGCGTCTGACCACCAAGCTTGGCTACAAGGCGTTCAAGACGTTCTATTATACCACACAGGTTCAGCTGTCAACACAGATGGTGTCTGCATACGACGACAACACCAACAACCTAAGGACCGCCATCCTCTCCCCCCTGGACATGAACGTGTCCGTGGGTCTCGATTATAAGTTTGCCACAAAGAACAACCGCTTCCGCGGTAGCGCCTATCTGGCGCCATGCTCCTACAACATGCGATATGTCAAGCACGATGAACTGGTGGGACGTTACGGAATAGAGGCCGGCAAGCATTCCTACCACAAATTCGGCCCATACATCAGGGTGGAATACTATTGGCAAATAGCCAAGAACATATCGTGGAACGGCAAGATCTACTGGACAAGCAACTTCGACTACACCAACATCGAATGGGAGAATACCTTCTCTTTCAGCATCAACAAGTACCTGTCGGCACAGCTCTTCGCACATCCCAAGTTCGACGACAGCAGCAAATCCTACAAGGGAGACCATGGCTATCTGATGATGCGCGAATGGTTCTCGCTCGGCCTCAGGCATAGCTGGTAACCGGCCAACCCTAACACATCTATCTCACACATGATGACAATAAAGACAGCGGAATACCATGTGTCCAGCGCACGAGTGGACCAGTGTCCGTCCTCCAACCTGCCGGAATATGCTTTCATAGGCCGCAGCAATGTTGGCAAAAGTTCACTGATTAACATGCTGACCGGAAACGGCAAACTGGCCAAAACGTCGGCCACACCAGGCAAAACCATCCTGATAAACCATTTCCTTATCAACAAGCCTGCGGAGGGAAAGCGGCCGTCTTCTGCTGCGGATCGCCCATGGTACCTGGTAGACCTTCCCGGATATGGATATGCCAAACGCGGGAAGAAAGCTCAAGAGGAGTTCGAACGGATGATCAGTTCCTACATACTGGAACGCGAACAGATGTCCGTGCTGTTCCTGTTGATTGACGCACGCCACGAGCCACAGAAGATAGACCTCGAGTTCATTGAATGGCTGGGCGAAAACGGCATTCCGTTTGCCATCGTATTCACTAAGGCAGACAAGATAAGCAAGGGTCGCCTTGGCGGAAACGTGCAACACTATATGAGCGAACTTTCCAAGCAATGGGAAGAGCTTCCTCCCTACTTTGTCACCAGCAGCGAAACCCGCATGGGACGCGAAGAAATCTTGCAGTACATAGGCGATGTGAACGCAATGCTGCAACAGAACACAGCCGGGGAATAGCCTTGCGGTTTACATGAAAAGGAGAAACGGCCCACACACACGACATCTGCCGATACACAGCAAATAGGAGCCTAAAGCATCGCCCGCTTACGAACATACGATATTCGAAGCGGGCGATTCCTTTCTACTTGTTTTTGAACTCACCGTCAAATGTTGATACATTCAACAGGCCGAGACGTCTCATTTTATCCTTATCTTCAACTCTGCCCTGCCTACACCCTCAGCCTCAGCAGTGAAAGTCAGGATGCCACGGCCATCATTGTCAGCCTTGATTATGGCCAGCAGAAGACCGTTGAAGGCGGGACGTGTAGCTTGGTGGAACGGTATCAGACAGGCGGGATCTCCATTGTCGGTGGCCAGCACCTGGCCGGCACCTGCCACGGTACATGTGACACGAGGTTCTGCCACAGGCACCTCGTTACCGTCTTTGTCGAGGAAGGAGACACGGACAA
Source organism: Prevotellaceae bacterium UBA711 (assembly GCA_002297545.1). Classification (GTDB taxonomy): domain Bacteria; phylum Bacteroidota; class Bacteroidia; order Bacteroidales; family Bacteroidaceae; genus Physcousia. The sequence continues at coordinate 17,914 of DBLZ01000023.1, forward strand.
AAACAAGATCCTCTCCATCGGCATGTATGGTTGTCTTGTCCGGAGTGAGCCTTACCTGTACGGCCTCACCAGTGGTTTTGACAACAGTGTCGGCCCATGGCTTGCCATTCTTGTAGGCGATAGCCTTCAACTCGCCCGGTTCATACACCACGTCCTCCCAGCGCAAGCGGTATTCAAATGGATGCTTCTTACGGTGTCCCATAGACTTGCCATTGAGGAAGAGTTCGGCCTCATCGCCCGAAGTGTAGACATAGACAGGTGTCTTCTGCCCCACCCTGTCAGGGAAATTCCAGTGAGGAAGAATATACACCATGGGAAAGTCGGGCATCCAGTGCGACTGATACAGGTAATAACGATCCTTGGGAAAGCCAGCCAGGTCCACTATGCCAAAGTAGCTGCTACGTGAGGTTGGCCTATCCTTGTCTATCTGTTCCAACTCGGCCTTCACCTTTGCCAGTTCTGCACTATCCATAGCCGCAGCATGATTCAGGAGCACTGTGTTGTCGCTATTGAACGGTGTGGGTTCGCCCAGGTAATCGAAGCCTGTCCACACGAACTCGCCACAGATTCCCGGATAACGCTCCAAGGCGGCAAACTCCTGATCGACAAGCCCACCCCAGCCCGGTTCCTGCGTATCGTATGATGTAACATGGAAGCGTCGTGGATAATACTCTCCTCGTGAACTCATCGTGGAACTGCTCTCGCTGGCATATCCCGAGATATGTTCGTGCCCATCCTTGCTAAGGAACTCACCATAGAAATACGGCCCGCCATATACACCTGCGGCATAGTTCATGCCATGGACATCCACCTGCAACTCTGTGCCATTCATGGCAGAGCGTCTGGGATACGATGCACCAAAGGTGGCAGGCCGTGTGCGATCGAAGCGATGCACCACCTCTGTCAGATGACGTGCCATACCTGTCTCCGGGAAATACTGCTCCTGTACCTCATTGCCTGTGCTCCACATAATGACGGAGGGATGGTTGCGGTCGCGACATATCAAGGACTCGATGTCCTCCTGATGCCATTTGAGAAACAGGGAACCATAGTCACCGTCCCTCTTGCCATAGCCCCAGCAGTCAAACGCCTCGTCCATGACCAGGAAGCCCATCTTATCTGCCAAGTCAAGGAGTTCGGGAGCAGGAGGATTGTGCGAAGTACGCAAGGCATTGCAGCCAAAGCTTTTCAGTATCTGCAATTGACGCTTCAGAGCCACAAGGTTAAAGGCTGCGCCCAGTGCGCCCAGATCGTGATGGTTACAGGTACCTTGTATCTGCACACGCTTACCGTTGAGCATGAAGCCATTGTCATGAGTGAATTCTATGGTACGTATACCGAAAGGGGTGTCCAGAACGTCTATGCATTTCTTGCCATCATAGACAGAGACACGCGCCAAGTAACGATGAGTATGTTCCAGGTCCCACAGTTTGGGCGACGATACCGTCAAGCGTACACTGTCCGTAGTACATTCTCCGGCCGGAAGCTGCATGCTCACCCCGGGATGCGAGGCTACACGCCTGCCGGGCCTGTCGTCCTGGCGCAATTCATACAAATCTACCGTATAACTGCATTTCGTAGCAGATGGCCTGTTGTTTTGAAGCTTGACCTGCACCATAGCCGTAGCCTCCTTCTGGCTTACATTGGGTGTGGTGACATACACTCCCCAGTGTGCCACATGCACAGAGGCCGTCTTTACCAGGCGGACATGGCGATAAATGCCGGCACCCGGGTACCATCGTGATCCCAGCTTCTCTGTGTCCAGACGCACGGCCACGACATTATCCTCTCCCCATCGTATATGCGGGGTCAAGTTCACTCGGAAGGAAATATACCCATAGGGACGGTTACCCACCTTGTGCCCATTGATCCAGACCTCGGCATTGGCCATGGCACCGTCAAAGTCCAAATACAGCTGCTTACCCTTGTCGTTGGCAGGAACCACGAAATGCTTGCGGTACCATCCTATGCCCTTCCATGGCAGTTTGGCAGTACAGCCCTCTAGGTCATTGCGGAACGGTCCCTCTATTCCCCAGTCATGTGGTAGATCCAGGACCCGCCATTGTTCATCGTCAGCAAAGGGTTGGTCCAAAGATGATGGTTCGACACGTCGTGTGCCATCGGCCTGTAGCCCATAACGAGCGAACCGCCACTCGCGGTCAAATCTCTTCACTTCTCGCTGTGCATGGATCACCAGGCACAAAAGGCTGATGCAGCACATTACGGATAACTTCCTACTCATATTATCTTATCATGAATTGGATATAGAACTAATCTATGTGTCATACGAATTTCACATGGAAGTCTATGTCAGTATGTACATTATCTCATATAGCCACAATAGTCCTGCCATGATTCTTCTGTGTTCGTCCTTGCCCTCCTTGTTTGTGTAGTTCAGAGTTCGGACAAGTCGTTTGCAAAGGGTACGTGATTTGAAACATTGTCTCGCCTGCGGTGAAAAAAACTCACCGTCCAATGCCTTACAATAAAGAGCGGTAGACGGGGCTCGAACCCGCGACCCTGGGCTTGGGAAGCCCATGCTCTACCAACTGAGCTACT
>DBLZ01000019.1 GCA_002297545.1 Prevotellaceae bacterium UBA711
CCTTCTCCCGATATGCCATGGGTGTCAGCCCATGGCATATCGGGAGAAGGACGTGTTTTTATGTCCGTGCATATGCCTCGTCCTTAGGCTCTCCAAGTGAGGGAAGTTCGCACTCATACCGACAACTGACTCTTAATGTATATGTATAAATACACAATCTAATTCCAAATTACAATGAAAAGATTCTACTTATTTATGTTCGCGCTCGTGTGTACGATGGTAGCATGGGCCGACGGTGTCGCGACGGTAGATGGCATCCGGAATGGTTACATTTATACCATCAGAAGTGCCCGTAATGCCATCACGTGGGATGGTACTTCCACCAACTTAGTTGATGCTGCACTTGAAGCAGATAATCCTAATCATCAGTTTGTTGCCATCAAGGTTGTTGGTTCTGACAGTTGTTTCTACTTCTACAATGTAGGTGCCGGCAAGTTTATGGGCAAAAACGGCACGGCTGCTTCTCTTACGGACTCCTGTGATGTATATTGGAAGATAAAGGCAAGCGGCAATGATGCATGGCCGTTGATGATTGATGCTCAGGATGGTGATCATTTCAACTTTGGTGGCAGTGGGCAGATTACCATTGATAGTTGGAGCACTATAGACGCTGGCAATAGCATGCAGATAACCGAAGTGGGCTTTGCAGACGATACTTTGCTTACGACTATTGCCATAAATTCCCGTATTCGCGTCGGCTACATTTATACTATAAATAGTGCCCGCAACGCCATCACGTGGGATGGAACTTCCGCCAACTGCGCGGGTGACACACTTGACGCGGACAACCCTAATCATCAGTTCGTTGCTGTCAAGGTCTTTGGTTCTATCGACCGTTTCTATTTCTACAATGTAGGTGCCGGCAAGTTTATGGGCAAAAACGGCAGTCAAGCCTCTCTTACGGACTCCTGCGATGTATATTGGAAGATAAAGGCAAGCGGCAATGAGGCATGGCCGTTTATGATTGATGCCCAAGATGGTAAACATTTCAACTTTGGTGGCAGTGGGCAGATTACCATTGATAGTTGGAGCACTGTGGACGCAGGCAACAGTTTGCAAATAGCAGAAGTGGGCGTTGCAGACGATTCGTTGCAGACTGCCATTTCGATGAAAGTACATGCCCTAAAGGACGGTTACATTTATACCATCCGATGCGCCTACAAGGCCGTCACATGGGATGGTACTTCCGCCAACTGCGTGGCGGACATGCTTGACGCGGATAACCCTAATCACCGGTTCGTTGCCATTAGGGTGGCCGATGCTGATAACCGTTTCTATTTCTACAATGTAGGTGCCGGCAAATTTATGAGTAAAAGCGGCACGGCGGCCTCTCTCACAGAATCCAGTGAAGTATATTGGAAGATAAATGCAAGCGGCAATATAACATGGCCATGGATGATTGAAGCTCAGGACGGTACAACTTTTAATATCAATATGTATCGAATGATAGAGATTAATAGTTGGAACACTATAGGCGCTGGCAATAGCATACAGATAACCGAAGTGGGTGTTGCTGATGAAGCCTTGCGGTCAACTCTTGTGGCAAAAATTATTGCGGATATACAACAAGAATATCTCAGATGGAAGGAAACAATATCAATTGGTTCCGGATTAGGCCAGTATACGGTCGACAGCGAGGCGTTGGCCGTAGCAGAAAGCGCATTGTCAGCAGCCACGGATGTGGCTACTGCGTTGGCCGCCAGGGACCGGTGCAAGGCTGCTTATACGTTTCACGGCCTTGTCGTAGGCAGGTATTACCGCATCAAGAATACCGCACAGGGACTTTATCTGGGTCTTGACGGCTATACTTTGGACATGAAGCACAGGGCTGTTACGGATGAAACCACGTGTGACAACGATCCTACCCTCGTATGGAAGTACGAACAGGATGGTGACATGTACTATATGAAGAATGTCTATGCAGGCTTGTATCCTCAGAGAATTCCGTATGGACCGGCGTACACGGCAAAGGTGGGAACTTATAAAGGCTATCCATTTACCTATAAGCTATATGCCAATCCGACCGAAGCCGAAGATGCCCAATGGAACCTATTCTTTGCCGGCGATCAGATGAATTGCGAGGATGATACAAATAATGTAGGCAATGTAAATTGCTGGTATGGTGATTATGCCCATTATTATATCTATGAGGAAGAGGCACCGCTGGATGACTTCGCTTCCATGTGCTCTGACTGGTATAAGGCTAACCCCTATACGGCACCGGCCAAGATAGAACTAGTAGAAGGCGTCGATGAGATCTTTTCTCCGACCGAGTTTGGAAATCCTGTGGACATAAACAGCGCTATTGACAAGTTAAGCCTGTCTACCGATGATGCAACACAGGAGAATGTACATCAGCTCTTCCAGAACATAATTTCCGAAGCTTCTGCTGTAAACGCCTATGTAAGTGCTGTGACTTCTTACGGTTCGCTCCTTTCAGCCGCATATACGGCAAGGGCCGAGTGGGGAACCATCATTCTGCCTGTCAATTTCTATTCGTGGCGTCCCAATCCGGTCGGATGGACACTTTACACCTGCGCGGCTACCGAGGGCAATGTCCTGACTCTCGATGAGGCTACTGCCGGCATAGTCCAGAACATACCATATATAGTACATGTCGACGAGGCACGGATAGGCACCACCTACCAGTTCATAGGTTATAGCAAAGGTGCTGCCACGACAAACCAGACCGCAGGTTTGCTGACCGGTGTGCTGGAAGACGGTGCTACGGTTCCCGTGGGCAGTTACATCCTGTCCAAGTACAACGACAAGATGGGCTTCTATCGTGTGGCCGAAGGAACAAGCTATGATGCGGCCAAGAACAAATGTTACCTGACCTTGCCTGATGCTGCAGCCAGATACGCTGCCCTGTTCTTTGAGGGTAACACGGAAACAGGCATAGACGGTATATCTGACACTGAGGCCAAGCAGGGCAACGGTGTGATATACAACATGTCCGGCCAGCGTATGAACAAGATGCAGAAGGGCCTTAACATTGTCAATGGTAAGATTATTCTAAAGTAGGTCTGATGCGCAATGCCCGCCGGACAATCTGTCCTTTCGCCATGGAGTATGGGCCGCTTCAGCTGGTGGGGCGTCCTGTGACGATGGAACGATGGAACGATAAGTGAATGTAATTGTAGTTATATGAAGGAGGGTCCAATGATCCTGAGTCTCCTGCCCGTTTCCCGCCGGGATGGCGCGAACGGGGCGGGGGCGACTCGAACAAACGTAACGAGAAAAAAGAGCTAAAATTATGAAGAAGGAATATATCAAGCCCGCGGTCGAGTGCTACAATATCGGTTGTGAGACAATTGTAGCCTTGTCTACCCAAGAAGGTATCGAAATTACCGACGGCAACAAGGACGGTTTCGAACAGTATAGCCGCGAGGACAAAACCTCCTCTGCACCTGATCTGTGGGAAAAGGGGTGGTAATTCTATGCATGGCTGAACACTGACGTGGGGCATCTCCCTTGCCAACCGCAAGGCACGCCTCGATTTCGACGACTTTTGATCCATAGGGTCTACCATAGACTAATATAACCAAAAGAGGGTGTGTCAAAAATGGAGATATATGCAAACAGATTGCTCTCCACTATGCAGCGGGCTGAAGGCCCAAGGAGCCCACAGCCCTGGGCAACGCCCTGGGTATAACGCATACAACAACGGTCGCCCTGAAAGGGCAAAAGCGCATAGGCACCGGGGAGAAATACTTGATGACTAAG
>DBLZ01000016.1 GCA_002297545.1 Prevotellaceae bacterium UBA711
ATGACTAAGGCTTTTGCCCTTTCAGGGCGCATGGATGTAATGAACAGCTAACCCAGGGCGCCGCTACGCTTGCCCTGGGCTATGTGCCTGCTGCCCTTTCAGGGCGCACCGTTCCATTAAAGGCATCCCCAAATAAGGCCCTGGCATACGGCACAACGTCAATACGCACAACACACCATCAAACGCACTGCCCCACTGGCACACGGCACAACGCCCACACGTCGCAATACACCATCGGACACCAGGGACAACACCCCAACATCCGGCGCCCTCCATTGACACACAAACATTCCGCCATTCCCCAACCATGCAACTGAAAGATACACCCTTCGTGGACCTGATGCAGAAACGTATCTGCAACGTCCTGCTGCTGGCCAACCCATACGATGCCTTCATGCTGGAGGACGACGGCCGCATAGACGAGAAGATATTCTCAGAGTATGCAAAACTGGGACTGCGCTTCCCACCGCGCTTCATACAGGTGTCCTCAGAGACACAGGTGCGCGAACAGATGCAACAGGGCAACATAGACCTGGTCATCTGTATGCCTGCGGCCGAGAACAACGACGTCTTCGACATAGCCCGTAGCGTGAAGACGGAATATCCGCACGTGCCAATCGTGGTGCTGACACCATTCAGCCACGGCGTGGCACGCAGGATAAAGGATGAAGACCTGTCGGCCTTTGAATATGTCTTCTGCTGGCTGGGCAATACGGAATTGCTGCTGAGCATAATCAAACTCATCGAAGACAAGATGAACCTGGAGCACGACATACACTCGGCCGGGGTGCAAATGCTGCTGGTGGTAGAGGACCAGATACGCTTCTACTCCAGCATCCTGCCCAACCTGTACAAGTACGTGCTCAACCAGTCTCTGGCCTTTGCCACCGAGGCACTGAACAGTTCGCTGGAGACCCTACGCATGCGAGGCCGGCCAAAGATAGTGCTTGCACGCACCTACGAGGAGGCATGGAGCCTGTATGAGGAGTTTGCCGACAACACCCTGGGCGTCATCTCGGACTGCCGCTTCCCTATCTACAACAACAGCACACAGACCGATGAGATGGCCGGGTACAAACTGCTCAGCTGCATACGTGCCCGCGATCCCTATATCCCGCTAATCATGGAGTCCAGCGAGGCGGCCCGCAAGGAACTGGCTTGGAAGTGCGGAGCCAACTTCGTGGACAAGAATTCCAAACTGCTGAACGTGGAGATACGCGACATTCTCAGCCGCTATTTCGGTTTCGGCGACTTTGTTTTCCGCGACCCCGTGACACTGAAAGAGGTGGCGCGCATACACAATCTGAAGGAGTTGCAGGACAACATCATGACGCTGCCCCTGGACTCGCTTCTCTACCACATCAGGCACAACAACGTCAGCCGCTGGCTCTCCAGCCGCGCCCTCTTCCCCATAGCCGAGGTGCTGAAGGGTGTCACCTGGGACATACTGCAGGACGTGGATGCGCACAGACACATAATCATGGAGGCCATCGTGGCCTACCGAAAGATGAAGAACCAGGGCGTGGTGGCCGTGTTCCATCGCGACCGCTTTGACCAATACTCCAACTTCGCCCGCATAGGCGACGGTTCGCTCGGAGGCAAGGGACGCGGCATAGCATTCCTGGACCGCATGATAAAGAAGGTGCGCGAACAGGAGATTGAGCATGCCGACCTGCTGTACATACCCAAAACGCTGGTGCTGTGCACGGACATTTTTGATGAATTCATGGACACAAACGACCTGTACGGCGTAGCCATGAGCGACATAACGGACGAGGAGATGCTGGCTCACTTCCTCCGCGGACGCCTGCCACACAGGTTGCTGGCCGACCTGGAGGCATTCATAGAAGTGGTGAAGGCTCCATTGGCCATACGAAGTTCCTCTCTGCTGGAAGACAGCCACTACCAGCCCTTTGCCGGCATATACTCCACCTACATGATTCCGTACGACGAGGACAAGTATTGCCGTCTGGAGATGCTTTCCAACGCCATCAAGTCGGTCTATGCCTCGGTCTACTTCCGTGGCAGCAAGGACTATATGACTGCCACGTCCAACGTGATAGATCAGGAAAAGATGGCAGTGATACTGCAAGAAGTGGTGGGCAAGCAATATGGCACACGGTTCTATCCCAACGTCTCCGGCGTGGCACGCTCCATAAACTACTACCCCATCGGTGACGAACAGGCCGAGGAGGGCACCGTGTCACTGGCCATGGGACTGGGCAAATACATCGTGGACGGCGGCACGGCCTTGCGCGTTTGCCCATACCATCCAAACCAGGTGATGCAGATGTCGGAGATGGAGATTGCACTGCGCGACACGCAGACCAGCTTCATAGCCTTGGAGACATCATCATCCAATGGCAGTGACAACAGCAACAGGAGAGACATGCACTTCAAGGTGGACGATGGCTTCAACCTGGTGAAAGTGCCCGTGAGGGATGCCGAGAAGGACGGCTCGCTGCAGTGGATATGTTCAACATTCGACCCAGTGGACCAGTGCATCTATGACGGATTTTATGAAGGCCGCAACCGCAAGTTGATTTCCTTTGCAGGCATATTGCAGAACGGGGTGTGGCCCATGCCGGAGCTGCTGCGCCTGGTGCTGACGCTCGGTCGCAACGAGATGCAACGCCCGGTGGAAATAGAGTTTGCCTGCAACATCAACCAGGACAAGACTGGCGAATTCTATCTGCTGCAAATCCGTCCCATGGTGGACAACCGCATGCAGCTGGACGAGGATCTGCGCACCATCCCGGACGACCGCTGTCTGCTACGAAGCCACAATGCCATAGGTCACGGCATCATAACAGAAATCTCGGACATAGTATATGTAAAGACTGGAGATGAGGCTCAGTACACCCCGGGATGCAACCCGCACATCGCCGAGGAGGTGGAAAAGATCAACCGCACTCTGTTGCAGGAGGAGCGGAAGTGCATCCTGTTAGGCCCCGGACGCTGGGGATCCAGCGACCCATGGCTCGGCATACCCGTGAAGTGGCCGCACATCAGCAGTGCACAGGTGATAGCCGAGGTGGCGCTGCAGAACTACCGTGTGGATCCTTCGCAGGGCACACACTTCTTCCAAAACCTTACTTCCCTTGGCGTGGGCTACCTTACCATAGATGCCTTCCGTGGAGATGGCAAATACGACACGTCCCTGTTCGCTTCCATGGAAACTGTACAGGAAACGGAGCACGTGCGCCACGTGCGGCTCAAGGAACCGTTGACCATCAAGATAGACGGCATAAACAAAGAGGCCGTGGTGATGATGCCGGAAGAATTGCTGACCAAGAAAGAAGAGACCAGCAAGGAAGAAGAGCAAGCGGAAGGCTAATACGGGGAGCAAGATGGAGATGGCGGATAGAAATGCTGAACGCCAGAAATGGCAATGACAAGGCATTAACCCTTAACACCAGTGTCGGTCTTATGACAAACTTGGGATTATGTCCCCATCACCCGATTATAAAGCCGCTTATTTCAACACTATCCTACCCTGGGTGTCACCATACTGCCGAGGAACAACGCCCTGAAGGTTGTCTCTCAGATACGAAACAAGAGCTTGGTTATAGAGCATGATATGATCGGTGAGCACCTCCGCATTGCGAAGCACACCATACATACCGCCACCGCTGATGCAGTAGTCCGTAGTGCAGAGGGTGTACTCTGCACGCGGATCAAGCGGAGAATACAGCCCTGTGGAATCGTTGAACACCTCCACATTGGAAATACGACGTGCACCTGTGACATTGGTATTCAGCGTGAAGCGAAAGCCTGATATTTGCGGGAACTGGCCATCCTCGCCGGGCGCATTGGCTGTGGTGGCATGCAGCAGATCCATCAGGGTGATGCCTGTGATACGTACCATCTGCAAGTAATTGTTATAAGGCAACATTTCTATGATATCGCCCTCACTCCAATCACCGGCCGGCAACTGTGAACGTATGCCGCCACCATTGTTCACAGCCAACTGTGCTCCGCTGACAGCACGGAAAGCGTCCGCAACAATATCGCCCGCATTGGTCTCGGCATAACGTACACGCTGTCGCTTGTTGGCATCCAGTATGGTGAGGGCATAGTCACTATGGCATACCGGGCGAGAGGTGGCCGCAGTCATCTCTGCCTTGATACTGTCCGTAACCTCGCGGATGCGAGCACTTTCCTCCTTAATGGAAGCTGTAGGGATAAGCTCCACGGACAAGTGCCCGTCAGATGTAATGAGCAGCTTGCCGACATTAACGAACTTGGTGCCCGTCTGTGTCACCGGTACCGGCTCGCCCATGGCATTGAGCACAGTATCGCAAGGTACCACACTGTGAGTGTGTCCGTCAAGCACCACATCAATACCGTGCGTGGCCGATATCAGCTCACCACTGGTTATAAAGTCCCGCGCCGAAGCCTCTCCCAAATGCGACAGAAGAATTACATAGTCCGCGCCACGGGCATGCACCATGTCCACAGTCTTCTGGACCTCGTCTATCAGGCGTGTCTGGCAAAGGTCATAGAGCTGATTATCGTCTTTATCATAGAAAGAGTATGCCTCGCTGACAAGAGACTCGGGGGTGACCACGCCAACAAAGGCGATGCGTGTATCGCCATAGTCGCGTATGATATATGGGGAGAACAGAAGTGAGTCTCCCGGCAAGGTGCGTAGATTGATGTTGGTCACGGGCAGACCGGCATCAGCCATCAATTGCTGCAGACGCGGGACATTGAAATCGAACTCATGATTGCCAAGGCCAACGGCTGCGTAATCCATATTCTTCATTATATCGGTAATGTACGACCCTCCCGAGATGGCCCCGGCCTTGCCTCCATGAAGGTAGTCTCCACTGCTGGTTATGGCGACATAGGCAGTGTCGGCAATGCAATCGGCAAGCCCACGCAAGCGGGCATACCCATCCAAATTGCAATGCACATCGTTTTCGTACAGGATAACTATGCTCTTACGCTTGTCTCCACAGGCTGTCAACATAAATGCAAGCACGAGGGATATACCGGTGCGTAAGATTGTGCCCACGGAGGGCAGCACGGAAAGAAGTGAGGTTATGGGCAGTGTCTTCATTGTGTATCGTACAGAATTTTGCAAGGCAAAAGTACAAAAAAAACGCCATTCCACTTTAGCTTTCACAGGAAAAGATGTGGCAGGACACCGGAAATAAGACCAAATTACGAACGGTAGCACAGCCGGCAAATGCAAAAAAACATTAAAAAGCACATGGAGCTTACCTCTGTTGCATATAAAAGCATTACCTTTGTGATACAAAATCAGTCATCACGGACATCATGATTAGAAAGACCATCTTATCACTGCTATTGCTGCTCTCTGCCTTTGCCCCTACCACGGTCCTGGCAGAGAACGGTCCGCTCACACTCCACTCCATCACCGACGGCACATTCTATGCCGACGGCATCTATGGCGTGAACCCTTTGGCAGACGGAGAAAGCTACAGCCAGTTGGTGGACGGCAAGCGCATTGTGATCAGTTCGTTCAAGACAGGAGCCGAGACAGGAGTGATCTTCGATGCAGACAACACCAAGGGTAAGATAAAGTTGTCCCGTATAGACGGTTACACCTTGTCACCCGACCAGAAGAACATACTGCTGCGCACCCAGACACGCGGCATATATCGCCACAGCACCACAGCCGTATATTATATATATAATGTACAGAACCGCACCATTGCCCCCCTCTCCGACGGCGGTCCGCAGGAATGCCCCCTTTGGAGCAAGGATGGCACGATGGTGGCTTTTGTTCGCGAAGGCAACCTCTTCTTGGTGAAGCTCCTGTTCGGCAATGCCGAGGTGCAAGTGACCAAGGACGGCAAGTTCAACAGCATCATCAACGGCAAGGCCGACTGGGTCTATGAGGAGGAATTTGTGACCAACCGCAGTTTCGACTTCAATGCCGACTGCACCATGCTGGCATGGATACGCTACGACGAGAGCCAAGTGCCCCTCTTCTCCTTCCCTATGTACAAGGGCATGTTGCCCGAAAGGACGGAGTATGCCGACTATCCCGGCTCATACGAATACAAGTATCCAATCGCAGGACAACCCAACAGCAAGGTGACAGTACATACCTTTGACATCAAGAGCCGGGCAACACGCGAAATAAAAGTGCCGTTGGAGGCCGAGGGCTATATTCCACGCATAGCATTCAGCAACGACCCGGAAAAACTGCTCATCCTTACTCAGAACCGTCATCAGGACAACTTGAAGGTATGGGTGGCCAATCCGCGCTCCACAGAATGCCGTTGCATAGTGGACGACGTAGTGAAGCCTTATATCAACGACCAAGCCTACACCCTGTTCCGCGTCACAGACAACGGTTTCGTTATGATGAGCGAACGTTCCGGCTACGCCCACCTCTACCTCTATAACCTGCTGGGTACGCTGAAACGCGAGATAGGCAAGGGTACAGACATCATCACTGATTTCTACGGCTACGACGAAAAGACGGGCACCGTGTATTATCAGGCACACGACAACGGTCCGCTGCGCACCATGGTGTGCAAGAGCGATGCCAAAGGCAAGGTGACACGTATCAGTACCGAGGAGGGGCAGAACTCTGCCATCTTCTCACGCAACTACAAACACCTCCTGCTCACACACCACTCCACCACCACACCGCCGACATATACACTGCGCAGCGATAACGGCAAAGTAATCAAGACACTCTTGGACAATGCCGGGCTGAAGCAAACAATAGACGGCATGAACCTCGGCCGCATAGAGTTCTTCACATTCACTACACAGGATGGTGTAGACCTGAACGGAATGATGGTGAAGCCGGCCGACTTTGATGCCGGCAAGAAGTACCCGGTAATCATGTTCCAGTACAGCGGTCCCGGCTCACAGCAAGTGACGGACTCATGGTACGCAGGCAATTGCTCCGCCGCCCTGCTGGAAAGATACTTGGCACAGGAGGGATTTGTGAGTGTGATAGTGGACGGTCGAGGCACCGGCGGCCGTGGAGCAGAATTCGAGAAACAAACCTACCTGAAACTTGGCCAAATGGAGAGCCACGACCAAGTGGAAACAGCCATATACCTGTCCAAACAGTCATGGGTGGATGCCAAACACATAGGCATTTGGGGATGGAGTTTTGGCGGCTTCAACACCTTGATGAGCATGTCAGAGGGTCGCCCCGTATTCTATGCCGGCGTGGCAGTGGCACCTCCCACTTCTTGGCGCTACTATGACACGATATATACCGAGCGTTTCATGCGTACCCCGAAAGAGAACAAGGACGGTTATGATTGCAACCCCATCAGCCGCGCAAAGAACCTCAGCGGCAAGTTGCTGATAATCCACGGCCTGGCCGATGATAACGTACACTTCCGCAACGTGGCCGAATACACAGAGGCCTTGGTGCAGGCTGACAAGGACTTCCGTCAACTGACCTATACCAACAGGAACCACTCCATATACGGCGGCAATACACGGCATCATCTGTACCGTCAGTTGGTAAACCACTTCAGAGAGAGCATGAAATAAACAGCATAGCCCACAACATCAGGGCACAAGGCCTCGTAGCTTAGTTGTATAGAGCGTCGGATTCCGGTTCCGAAGGTCCTGGGTTAGAGTCCCAGCGAGGTCACCATACCAGGGTGGAGAGCCGATGGCAGGCCTTCCACCCTGGTGCATATCCAGCCATCACACAGAGTGCGGACGACACGCCTGCAACAAGCCTTTATCTTAATAATTCTAAATTCACTTTGACCACCATGCTTTTTTTTGTAACTTAGCAGTCGGATACACTAACCTAAAACAAGCTTCAGCATGGAACTGACAGAATTCATGAATGCATCGCCCGTCAACTTCTGGGCCGTGGAAACAATAAAGAAAAGGCTGGCAGAGGCCGGATACAACGAATGGAAGGCCGGCGAGCCGTGCCCTGCGGTGAAGGCCGGAGACAAGATATTTACCACCAAGAACGGCTCGGCCGTCTTTGCCTTCCATATAGGCCGGAGGAACATGGCAGATGCCGGCCTGCATATAGTGGCCGCCCATGCCGACAGCCCGACATTCCGTGTGAAGCCCAATGCAGAGATGCGTTGCGAGGGCGGACTGGTGAAACTGAATACCGAACTTTACGGCGGAGCAATCATGTCCACATGGATGGACAGGCCCCTGTCCCTGGCCGGACGTGTGGTAGTAGCATCAGACTGCGGAAACATAACCGAACCAAAAGTGCACCTGCTGAAAATAGACCGTCCCATTGCCACCATACCAAACCTGGCAATACATTTCAACCGTCAGGTGAACGAGGGCGTTGCCCTGTCCAAGCAGAAGGACATGCTACCAATACTGACCGCATCGCCACTGAGCAGCAAGTTTACGGCCAAGGAAGAAAAACACGGCTTGCTGAAAGCCCTCATTTCTGACGAACTGGGAATAGACGCCGAAGACATCCTGGACTTCGACTTATACCTGTACGATACTACCCCTGCACAGAGCATTGGCCTGCATTCCGAACTGGTGCAGAGCGGACGCCTGGATGACCTGTCAATGGTGCATGCCGGACTGGAGGCCTTGCTGGCAGAGGACGAGAGTCCGGAGGTAACCAAGTGCCTGGCAATCTTCGACAACGAGGAGACAGGCAGCCATACAAAACAGGGTGCCGGTTCACCGTTCTTCGCATCACTGGTGCAAAGGCTTGTGGCCAAGCAGGGCACAGCAGGCAACGCCTTTGAAGACTATGCCATGTGCATAGAGCATTCCTTCATGATAAGCGCCGACAACGCACATGCATGGCACCCCAACTATAATGAGAAGTACGACCCCACCAACCATCCCGTGATGGGAGGCGGCCCGGTAATCAAGTACAACGCCGGACAGAAATACCTGAGCGATGCCATCGGGGCATCCGTATTCATGCAAGCCTGCAAGAAAGCCGGCGTACCCTACCAGACCTTCGTGAACCACAGCGATGTGGCAGGCGGCAGCACCCTGGGCAACATCCTGTCCGAGTCGTTTCCCGTCAAGGGCGTAGACATGGGCAATCCGATCTGGGGCATGCACTCGGCACGAGAAACAGCCAGCATGGATGACCACAGGAACTGCATAAAGGTATTCACCGAGTTTTACAGGGCAAAATGAATAAAGCAACCAAGTACACGATCATAGGTGCAGTGGCGGCAGTGTGCGCCGCCTTGGCATACAACACGTTCATGCCACATGAGAACAAAGACCTGAAAGTGGCACCGAAACAGCAAGGCAAGCAGGGAAAAGCATTGACCGTCAGAGCGGTGGTGGTCAGTCCGCAAATGCTGACTGACGGCCTGGCAATGAGCGGTTCGCTGATTCCTGACGAGGAGGTGAACCTGTCATTCGAGACATCCGGCAAAATTACCGACATATTCTTCAAGGAAGGCAGCATGGTGGAGAAAGGCCAACTGCTGGCCAAGATAAACGACGCCCCGCTGCAAGCCGACCTGCGCCGCAAGGAAGCACAACTGCGACTGATGCAGGATCGTGTGTACAGGGCACAGGCACTACTGGAGAAAGAAGCCGTAAGCAAGGAAGCCTTCCAGGAGGCCGAGGCAAACCTTTCCGCCCTTCGTGCCGAAATAGACGGCGTGAAGGCCGAGATAGCACAAACGGAACTGAGGGCACCGTTTTCAGGCATCATAGGTTTGCGTCAGGTGAGCGTCGGTGCCTTTGCCACAACACAGACAGCCGTGGCCATGCTTACAAAGCGTAGCCCGCTGAAAGTGGAATTCAGTGTGCCAGAACGCTATGCCGGCACACTGCCAGACGGGGCGGCGCTGGAGTTTACCGTGGAGGGCGACCTCACACCGCGTCAGGCCAAGGTATATGCCTCTGACTCTCGTGTGGACGCAAATACAAGGACATTCACTGTGAGGGCACTGTATGACAACCGCGACGGCCGGTTGGTGCCCGGACGATACGTGAATGTACACCTCACCACACGCGAGTTCGACAATGCCCTAGCCGTGCCCAGCGAGGCCATTGTGTCCGAAATGGGTCTGGACAAGGTATATCTGTACCGCAACGGCAAGGCCGAACCGGTGGAAATAAGCAAAGGACTGCGTACCGATGCCATGGTACAAGTGCTCCGCGGACTGAACGTGGGCGACACCGTCATCACCAGCGGAACCATGCAACTGCGTGCCGGACAACCGGTGGAAGTCCAGATAACGGCCACACAAGAATGATGACATACAGGTACAACAATATCAAGGCAACAAACAACGACTTAGCGTGAACATATCCGAACTTTCCATACGCCGCCCGGTACTGGCCACGGTCATGACCCTGCTTATCCTCATCTTCGGTGCCGTGGGATACATGTCGCTGGGCGTGAGGGAATATCCCTCGGTAGACAATCCCATAATCTCCGTATCATGCTCCTACCCCGGTGCCAACGCCGATGTGATAGAGAACCAGATAACGGAACCCTTGGAGCAGAATATCAACGGCATACCGGGCATACGTTCGCTCACCAGCGTAAGCCAGCAGGGACAAAGCCGCATAACGGTAGAGTTTGAACTGTCTGTGGACCTGGAGACAGCGGCCAATGATGTGCGCGACAAAGTGTCGCGTGCACAGCGTTTCCTGCCTCGCGACTGCGACCCGCCCACCGTGTCCAAAGCCGATGCCGATGCCACACCCATATTGATGGTAGCCTTGCAGAGCGACAAGCGCAGCCTGTTGGAGCTTAGCGAGATAGCTGACCTTACTGTCAAGGAGCAACTGCAGACCATACAGGATGTCTCCAGCGTGATGATATGGGGCGAGAAGAAATACTGCATGCGCCTGTGGCTGGATCCGGTGAAGATGTCGGGCTACGCCATCACACCCATGGACGTGAAGAATGCCCTGGACCGGGAGAACGTGGAACTGCCCTCAGGCTCCATCGAGGGCAACACACGTGAACTGAGCATACGCACCATGGGACAGATGTCGACCACGGAGGAGTTCAACAACCTTGTCATCAAGGAGTCCGAGGGACGCATCATCCGATTCAGCGACATAGGTCGTGCAGAACTCTCGCCCCGCGACATCAAGAGTTACATGAAGATGAACGGCATACCAATGGTAGGCGTGGTTGTCATACCACAGCCAGGAGCCAACCACATAGACATAGCGGATGCCGTGCACGAACGCATGAAGATGATGGAGAAGGACCTGCCGGAGGACGTGCAATACGACTATGGTTTCGACAACACCAAGTTCATACGCGCCTCCATAGCCGAGGTGGAAAGCACCGTCTACGAAGCCTTCGTACTGGTAATCATCATCATCTTCCTGTTCCTGCGTGACTGGCGCGTGACGTTGATTCCATGCCTGGTCATCCCCGTGTCGCTCATAGGTGCGTTCTTTGTCATGTACCTGCTGGACTTCTCCATCAACGTGCTGTCCATGCTGGCAGTGGTGCTGTCCGTGGGTCTGGTGGTGGACGATGCCATAGTCATGACCGAGAACATATATATAAGGATAGAGCGAGGCATGAAACCCTTCGATGCCGGCATAGAAGGAGCCAAGGAGATATTCTTTGCCGTCATTTCCACCACCATCACCCTACTGGCCGTGTTCCTGCCCATCGTCTTCATGGAGGGGCAGACGGGCAGGCTGTTCCGCGAATTCAGTTTCGTGGTGGCAGGTTCCGTGGTCATATCATCCTTTGCGGCCCTCACCGTCACTCCCATGCTGGCCACCAAGCTGCTGGTGAACCGAGAGAAGAAAAACTGGTTCTACCGCAAGACGGAGCCCTTCTTCACAGGCCTCAACGCGCACTATGCCCAATGGTTGTCGGCCTTCCTGCGCCATCGCGGCATGGCAATAGTGATAATGCTGGCGGCCGTGGGGGCCTGCATAGCCATGTGGATGAACGTGCCCTCGGAGATGGCGCCACTGGAGGACCGCTCCAGCATAACCATACGCACCATGGGGCCCGAGGGTGTGACATACGAATACATGCGCGACTATACTGAAGACATCAACCGTCTGGCCGACTCGCTGATGCCGGATGCCGAATTCATCACGGCACGTGTGTCGGACGGCTCTGGCAACATACAGATTACGCTGAAAGACCTGAAGGAACGCGACTACTCGCAGATGGAGGTGGCGGAGAAGATTTCCAATGCCGTGCGCCAAAAGACAGACGCCCGTGCTTTCGTGCAACAAAGAAGTACTTTCGGAGGGCGCCGCGGTGCCATGCCCGTACAATATGTCATACAGGCCACGGACATAAAGAAACTGGAAAAGGTATTGCCGGAGTTCATGACCCGTGTCTACGACAATCCCGTCTTCCAAATGGCCGACGTGGACTTGAAGTTCTCCAAGCCCGAAGTACGTCTGAGTGTCAATCGCGAGAAAGCCAACCTGATGGGGGTCTCCACAAGGGACATTGCCCAGACCCTGCAATACGGCCTGAGCGGACAGCGCATGGGCTACCTGTATCTCAACGGCAAGCAATACGAGATAGTAGGCGAAATCAATCGCCAGCAACGCAACGACCCGGGCAACCTGAAAGCTATATACATCCGCTCCACGGACGGCAAGATGGTGCAGATGGAAAACCTCGTGGACCTGGTGGAGAGCATAGCACCGCCCAAATTGTACAGGTACAACCGTTTCGTGTCGGCAACCGTGTCCGCAGGCCTCACCCCTGGACATACCATAGGCGATGGCCTGGACGAGATGGACAAGATAGCCAAGGATGTCCTGGACGACACCTTCCGCACGGCCTTGGCAGGCGACTCCAAGGAGTTCCGCGAAAGTGCCTCCAGCCTGCTCTTTGCCTTCGCCCTGGCCTTGGTGCTCATATACCTGATTTTGGCGGCCCAGTTCGAGAGCTTCAAGGACCCGTTCGTCATCATGCTGACAGTACCGCTGGCCATAGCCGGTGCATTGCTGTTCATGCTATGTGGCGGACAGACAATGAACATCTTCAGCCAGATAGGCATAATAATGCTAATAGGCCTGGTGGCTAAGAACGGTATTCTGATAGTGGAATTCGCCAATCAACGCCAGCGCATGGGCGAGGACAAGATGACCGCCATACGAGAAGCCGCGGTACAGCGTCTGCGCCCCATACTCATGACGTCCGTGTCCACTGTTCTGGGCCTGCTGCCCCTGATGTTCGCCTCGGGCGAAGGTTCGGCCGGACGTGTGGCCATGGGTACCGCCGTGGTGGGAGGTATGGTCATCTCCACCATGCTGACCATGTTCGTAGTACCGGCCATGTATTCTTTCGTGGCCACATCACTGAATAACAAGACAACAAGGAAATGAACACTTCAAGATACATGACACTGGTTCTCGCGCTATTGGCCGGCATGGGGAGCATGGCACAGACCCTGCCCGACTTGATAGCCACCGGCCTGGAGAACAACTACAAATTGAAGATTTCGCGTAACGAGGAGACCATCCGTTCCAACAATGCAACGGCAGTCAATGCCGGATACCTGCCGGTTGTGAACGCCACAGCCGGATACGACGGCTCATACGGAGGAAGCGAAAGCAAACGCCGTAGCGACGGTTCCACCACGAGACAGCCAAGCAGCCTGGACAATGGACTGCAGGTTGGCATCAATGCCGAATGGACGGTCTTCGACGGCTTCAAGATACAGGCCAACCATAGCCGCCTGCAGGAATTGAAAAGGCAGGGGGCCACACGCACCCGCCTGGACATAGAGGACTATGTGGCCACGCTCACGGGAGAATACTACAACCTGATACAGCAACAGATACGCATGCGCAACCTGCGCAATGCGGTGAAACTCTCCAAGGAACGCCTGCGCATCGTCCTGGAACGGTACAGCATAGGCAGTGCCTCGCGCCTGGATTTGCAACAGGCACAGGTGGACTTCAACGCCGACAGCGCACAGAGCCTGAAGCAACACGAACTGCTGGCCACCTCGCGCATACGACTGTACGAGCTGATGGCAGTGAAGGATATGGACTCCGCCCTATCCATACGGGACTCAACCATCGAAGTGGACACATCGCTATCACATGACACCCTGCTGGAAGCTACCATGCAATTGAACGCCGACCTGCTCAACAGCAAACACGACATCCGTCTGGCACAACTGGACTACAAGGCCACCATGAGCCGGGACTTTCCCTACATCAAACTCAATGCCGGATACAATTATCATTACAACAGTTATGGCGCAGGTTCGGACACACAACGAAGCACATGGGGGGCCGACTTCGGAGTGAAGATGGGCTACAAGCTGTTCGATGGCAACCGTTCGCGCGAACGCCGAAATGCCCAACTCAACATCGACAACGCCGAGCTGGCCCGACAGCAATTAGAGCAGACCCTGCGTTCCGACCTGGCCGACCTGTGGCAAGCCTACAAGAACAACCTGCGCCTCCTTTCCCTGGAGCGCGAGAACCTCATCACCGCACAGGAAAATCACTACATAGCCCACGAGCGCTACATGCTGGGCGACCTCTCCGGTATAGAGATGCGCGAGGCACAGCAATCCCTCCTGGACGCCGAGGAGCGCATCCTGGTGGCCCAGTACAACACAAAACTCTGCGAAATATCGCTGAACCAAATCTCCGGCGGTATAATGAAGTATATGCTGCCGTGAGGCAAGGCTTTCACCCTGTTTATCGCACATTTATTTGTATTTTTGCAGCATATAAGCAAGCAGGCATACCACTATGTACCACAGCATGAATACGACCAGTCCACACCAGCAACAAGTAATCATCTCTCTCACCTCCTTCCCTGCCGCCATACAGTATGCGGTAGGGGCGGTGAAGTCATTACTGGACGGCTCCGTACTGCCGGACAAGATAGTACTGTACCTGACATTCTCCCAGTTCGGGGACAAGGGTATTCCCAAGGAAATACTGGATCTCGAGCGGGAGAACCCGCTATTCGAGGTACGCAACTATGACCGGGACATCCGCTCGTACCGCAAGTTGATACCCGCCTTGCGGGACTTCCCTGATGCCGCGATAGTCACCGTGGATGATGATGTGGCCTATCACCGACACATGCTGCGCGACCTGCTACGGTTGCACGAGCAGTATCCCCAGGCCGTGCTGGCCCATCGTGCAAAACACATGGCGCCCGGCAAACCTTACCGCAAATGGAAAAAGTATAGATGGTACCACTTCCTGTTCAATAGGATACACGCAGGCTTCACCAACCTACAGACAGGAGCTGGCGGAGTACTTTACCCCCCGCATGCCCTGAAGGAAGACATGATGGACGAAAGCCTGTTCACACGGATAGCCCCCACCACGGACGATATTTGGTTCTGGGCAGCGGCAACAGCCAATGGCGTGCCGGTCATTCCCGTGCCTTTCGGCCACAACAAGCCAAAAGGACTGGGCAAGCCACGGGAGCTATCGCTGAAGACGACCAACTTCAAGGCCGGGACAGACCGCAACGCGGCCGCCCTCAAAGCCATCATTGAACATTATCCCAAAATCGGCAAACTGCTCAATGACAAAAACAGATTAACCAAATGAAAAAAGAACCTCAAATAATAATCTCGCTGACGTCGTTCCCTGCAGCACTGCCATACGCCGCACAGGCTATACGGGCTATCCTCAGAGGGTCGTTGCTACCTGATAAAATCATACTCTATCTTGACACACATAAATTTACAAACGGAATACTTCCGCCCGAAATAGAAGCTATCAAGACCGAGTGCCCTTTTTTTGAAGTGAGATTCGACCCGGCAGAAATACGTTCATATAAAAAATTGATTCCTGCACTGAGGGATTTCCCTGACGACATTATCGTAACCATCGACGATGACATCAACTATCACAAGGATATGCTCCGTAATCTGGTAAATGTGCACAAATCACAGCCTACCTCCATCATTGCACACCGTGTAAGGAAAATCAAGCCAGGCCAACCATATAGCAAGTGGAGGAAATATAAATGGTATGACTTTATATTCAGGAAATATATTTTCAGCCATTTGGCATTACTCACAGGCGTAGGCGGTGTATTGTACCCACCACATTCCTTGGATGAGACAATGCTGAAACCGGAATTGTTTACAAAACTGGCTCCTACGACGGATGATATATGGTTTTGGGCCGCTGCTGTATCTAAAGGCACATACATCATTCCCGTACCATTCGGCAAAACGAGGGCCAAGGAAGTAGGAAAGCCAGACGACCTATCGCTAAAGACAATAAACGTCAACCCAAATGATGACCGCAATCGTAAAGCATTTGACAACGTCATGGAACATTTTCCGCAAATCAGGAACAGATTGAAACAATAACCCTAAATCGGTCATTAGATTTCTCATGGTGTAACCAGTTTTAACAACAATAAAACCTGTCCAACGCACATTGCCGGTCTGATAACGGCCGATTGTGGGATAATCATTACCCTGCAAAAGAAGAGTCGGGCATTCAGAAAACCAAAAGTTCTGTATCAGAGAACATGAAAAAAATTGTAATTGATTCCTATCCGATTTCCGTTCCACACAGCGGCTTAGGCGAATTTTGTATACAAATAGGGAGAGTATTAAGTAAATTAGCTCCTGAACTACAATCAAAATACGGTATAGAACTATACTTCATCTTGCCCCCAAAGTTTGAAGGCTTTTTTGGCAATGGTGTAAAGTATATCTGCATACCGGCTGCCATGAGATGGATAATACCCTTCTATCCTTTCAGAGCAGACCTGTTCCATATACCATATCAATGCGGCAAAATAAA
The DNA here is from genome assembly GCA_002297545.1 of Prevotellaceae bacterium UBA711. Taxonomy (GTDB): domain Bacteria; phylum Bacteroidota; class Bacteroidia; order Bacteroidales; family Bacteroidaceae; genus Physcousia. Next base: position 16,687 of record DBLZ01000016.1, read on the forward strand.
GTGCATGTATTTTGCCAAGAAGCAGCTGCTTACTATACATGATATAAATTTTGTTTATGAAAGACGCGGAAGACATTTAAAACGCTCAGTCAATCGATTAAAGAGAAGACTGTGCCATTCCGATTACCTCAGCTACATATCAAAATTTGCATATGAAGACACTAAAAGGCATTTTGATGTCTGTCAACCATACAAGATAATATACAATGGTGTGTCTGATCTGTCGGCCAATATGCGGGATGCATCTTTGCCTGCTGGATTGCCAGAGAGCTTTTTATTCCATATATCCAGTCTGCTACCTAAAAAGAATATACATCTGCTTATAGACATGATGGAATATCTACCGGACCAAAACTTAGTCATAGCCGGTAACTGGGACAATGACTACGCATCCAGACTCATGCAAAAGGTTAAGGACGAAAACAGGTCAAACATCTACTTATTACCAAATGTGACAGAAGAAGAAAAAATTGCTCTATATGACAAATGTCGCGCTCTCCTGTTCCCCTCGCTATGCGAAGGCTTCGGACTACCTCCCATTGAAGCGATGAAATTTGGTAAGCCTGTGTTTTTGTCTACTCTCACTTCCCTACCGGAAGTTGGAGGAGATGCAGCTTTCTATTGGGAAGAGCTTTCTCCCCCTCAAATGGCCAATATACTAAGAAACAAGCTATCTGTTTATGACAATGATAGTGAGTATCCAGACAGACTCAGACAGAATGCTGCACGTTTCCAATGGGATAAATGTGTAACGGAGTATATAAATTATTATTTGGAAATACTGAACCTACAGTAAGTCACTCCTCTATGTCATTCAAATCATATTGATTGAAATAGCCGTATTCGCGTAAGGTATTGATACGCGCACGGCCACGAGCACGCTTACACAAGAACTCTTCATATGACTTGACAGCATAATGATTGATACGTATTACATCCTGCTGAGGCTTACGGTCCCGGAATCCTTTCTTCAGCGGATTACCATGTGAGTCTGCCGAATGACCGGAAATGCGTGCTGCCTCGTGACATCCAATCATAGAGCACACTCTTCTTGGGTCAACGATGCTCTTGACATGTGTATTCAGTTTGTGCCCAGGAAGTGAGTGCTTGCGAAATCTCTCCATAACACCACCGGGAACTTTCTTCTTGGCTCCTCCACTTCCATATACCAGCCAATTGATTTCAACAGCAGAAAAATTCTCCATACGATGTAGGAACCCCGGTATAGTTCTATCAAGAATAGGCACAATAAACTCATCCAAATCTATAACAGCAATCCAACGAGCCTCTGTTCTGTGCCTTTCAAAACAGTCATCATACGCAGCTAACTGACGTTTTCTCCCAGGGAAGAAGACATAATCTACTATTCCAGAGCGAATGTATGGTTCGAGTACCTCCCGAGTACAATCCGTACTTTCATTGTCATAGACATAGAACTTCTCCACACCCTGCTTAAGATGCCATTCTATCCATTCCTGGAAGTACGGTCCCTCGTTCTTTGCTATGGCACAAACTGCGAGATAGAATTTAGGCTGTGTATAATCGTGTTTCAGTTTTCTTTTTAGTTTCCAGGCATTCCAAAGGCCATAGCGCAAAATGCCACGCCAGCGGTTGCGGGTCATCTTGTGTGGAATGATGCCTGCTATGATTTCTGCAAGAACCTTATTCATATATAGTAAGAAGTCGCTCTATTAAACATTATTGGGTAGTATGGACGTGGTGGGCTGTTGTCATACGATGATACTTTCAAACGGTATCCCGCGCACTTTGGCAGCATATACGGGGAAAGCGCTTGGGTACATCTGCGTGGTGCTTATCCTGTATATCTTCTGTGCCTCGCTCAACATATAGAAGTCCAGGAAAGACTTCATATATACCTCAAAGGGTGTGCAGCCATCGGGCAGGCCCTTCTTGTTCCCGCCCATGTGAACCATGGTTCCCGGGATGATGTGGCATCCTTCCAAACGGGATACCAGGTCCAGGAATGTGACACTATCCGATGTGACAAGTATCTCCTTGCCACAATGTTCGGAACGCAAACTACTGATGGCAGCCAGGCACTTATCGATGATATGCACCCTCTCTTCCTTGTCCGCCATGGGCCTGTAGCCGTATTCCGAGAAATCGCCAAAGAGGTTCTGGAAACGGAACACGGCTGCCACGTATCCATTACCACGGTCCAATTCCTTCCGGACAACTGCCATTCTCTCCTTTAATACAGGCCCCGGGGCAAACAACTCACGAAAGAGCATCCCCCAATCCAACCTATTGCCTTTGGCATACGCATCATTTATACACTCCAAGAGATCCCTGTTGGTATAGAAGTGTATCTGCTTGCGTGTCCTTAGATTCAGCAGCCTTCTTGCCTGATGCTCGCCTTTCATATACAGGATCTTACTGTACAAGGGATTGTCGGTATACTCATCTTCCCTCAACCTCCAATCATACGTAGCCGGCAACAGGTAGTCCTCCAACTTGAATGGACAGGTGTGCTTTATCCTAAATGGAAGGTGACGATATTTGCAGTAGGCATATAAGGATACCATGCCTTTGAACCTATCACACAGCCCCCCATGATACCCCTCACCGTCAATCATGGCAATGCAGATGGTGGACTCCATATCAGGCTTCCCAAGCGACTTAGATTTCATGGCTATCCTGGCTGCCATCCAAATCTCCTTCAGCCTATGGCGAAATTCCAAGAGTATGTATTTCCGTCCGTAGTATGTTGCCATCGTCTATTTGTTTGGGGTATCGGGTGTCTTAGGCTTACACGTTACATTTCAAAAGAAGACTTCTCCGGCAATATGCTGTCGAAGGCAGCCTCAATGTCCTTCATCACCTGTTCGTAATGGCGTATATGTACATTGTCGTTCAGGCATATCAGGGAATAGGACTGGTCATAGATAGCCCTGACGGCCTGCCTTGCCCTGAACATCAGCGGGAACATCTTGGTGTCGGCATACGTGTTGTATGGTTCAAAATTTCCACGGCATATCTGCCACGTGCGGAAGAGCTCAGGAGTATAATCGTCCAAGGCACGGAAACGGTTGGCAGACGTTGCGGTCAATTCCTTTTCGGCCACGGCCCATACCTCCTCGAAAGTGCTCTTCAGATACGGCTGGGCATTGTGAGGCGTGCGCAGGGTAATGAACTTATCGTATGGTTTGAGGATATAATTCCACATGGAACGACTACCATAGCTCCCGTGGAACCATTTGTCGTGGTCACGCCTCAGCACTTCACGCTTGTCAAAGTGACGATTGATGATGGCCATGTTGTTCTTTATTCTCCTGTACCATTGCGACCACGAGGGATTGTACAGGAAAGTGGCTATGTCACACGGCAGGCCATTGCGGAAGAAACGTTCGGGAGCAGTGGGGCTGATAATATAAAAATCATCGTTGAAGTATATGAAGTGCTCGGCCAGTCCGGGAATTCTGTGAATATATCGCTCTATGACCACAGAGTTGTAGGTGGGCAGGAACCGCTGCGGTATATAGTCCTTATGGTTGACAAGATGTAGCTTGGGATTGGCCTCATCCAGCCATGCAGGCTTTTGACCACTGGTAACAAAGTGTATCTTGCGTACCCAGGGAGCGAACTTTTCCACGCCACGGAACCAGTACTTCAGGAAACCATAGTCGCGGAAGCGGGCCTCGGAGACACCGTTCTTGGTGTTTCCCTTATTGCCGGAGTATTTGGCAAATTCATGCTGCCACTTAGGGTCATCCATATCCACCCATGTGACTACTATATCTATATCCATTATCTTGTATGTGACCTCTCGGGACATGCCAGAGGATGTAAAATCTTACGCTTTCACATGGCGAGCATGTCTGAAACGGTTATGCGACCACAGGTACAATTCAGGTGCTCTACGGATCATCTGCTCCAGCATATTATAATATATGGCCGTCAATTCGAAGTCTGGCAGGGACTGTGGCGCATCGTGCATCTTGATGAACTTAGCCTCATAGTATCCGCGTCTTATACGCCTGATATCAAGGAACCATGCATCGAAGCCGTAACGCTTGACCAATTTCTCCGTACCCACCAAGACAGGAACATCATGATTCAGGAAATGCACAAAGTAGCGAAC
>DBLZ01000013.1 GCA_002297545.1 Prevotellaceae bacterium UBA711
CGACTGGCTGAAACGCGAACAGGTGCCGGGCATCACGGGCATCGACACGCGCGAGTTGACCAAGGTGCTGCGCGAACATGGCGTCATGATGGGGCGTATTGTCTTTGACGACGAGGCGGAAGACGAAAGCGTGAAGCCGGAATGTTACGGCGAAATCAACTATGTGGATAAAGTCAGTTGCAAGGACCTTATCTTCTACAACGGTACCGAAAGCCACCGCCTCAGTACCGATACCCCTATCGCCCAACTCAACGCTCAGCTCTCAGTCCTCCATTCTCCCCTCAAGAAGATTGTGCTTCTCGTGGATTGTGGCGTCAAGAGCAACATCATCCGCTGTCTACTGAAGCGCGGAGTGGAGGTCGTTCGCGTGCCTTGGGATTACGACTACAACGGCTTGGCATTCGACGGACTCTTCATCAGCAACGGCCCGGGCGACCCCGATATCTGCGATGCCGCCGTGCAGAACATCCGCAAGGCAATGGCGAATGAGAAACTGCCTATCTTCGGCATCTGCATGGGAAACCAGCTGCTGAGCAAGGCAGGCGGGGCGAAGATCTATAAGTTGAAGTACGGTCACCGTAGCCATAACCAGCCGGTACGGATGGTGGGTACGGAGCGCTGCTTCATCACCTCGCAGAACCACGGCTATGCGGTGGACAACAGCACGTTGTCGGCAGACTGGGAACCGCTCTTCATCAATATGAACGATGGCTCCAACGAGGGCATCAGGCACAAGCGGAACCCTTGGTTCTCCGCACAGTTCCATCCGGAAGCTGCCAGCGGACCGACGGACACGGAATTTCTGTTCGATGAGTTTGTGAAACTGTTAGGATAAGCCAGTGGGATTGTCCGGACAAGTTTGTGAAACTGTAAAGACAAGTTTTTGAAACGATTAGTAAGAAAAAGACAATGAAAGAAAGCAATATAAAGAAAGTCCTGTTGCTCGGTTCCGGAGCACTGAAGATAGGTGAGGCGGGAGAGTTCGATTATTCCGGCAGCCAGGCGCTTAAAGCATTGAAAGAGGAGGGGATAGAGACCATCCTTATCAACCCTAACATTGCCACCGTGCAGACTTCGGAAGGGGTTGCCGACCAGATCTACTTCCTGCCCGTCACTCCCTATTTCGTAGAGAAGGTGATAGACAAGGAGCGTCCGGACGGCATCATGCTTGCCTTCGGCGGGCAGACGGCACTGAACTGCGGTGTCTCCCTCTATAAGGACGGCATCTTCGAGAAGTACGGCGTGAAGGTGCTGGGTACTCCCGTGCAGGCAATCATTGATACGGAAGACCGCGAGTACTTTGTGCAGAAACTCAATGAGATCCAGGTGAAGACCATCCGGAGCGAAGCGGTGGAGAATGCCGATGACGCCCGTCGCGCAGCCGCCATGCTGGGCTATCCGGTCATCGTGCGTGCCGCATACGCGCTCGGTGGACTGGGCTCAGGCTTCTGCGACAACGAAGAGGAACTGAATGTGCTGGTCGAGAAAGCCTTCTCCTTCTCTCCGCAGGTGCTCGTAGAGAAGTCCTTGCGCGGCTGGAAGGAAGTGGAATATGAAGTGGTGAGAGACCGTTTCGACAACTGCATCACTGTCTGCAACATGGAGAACTTCGATCCGCTCGGCATCCATACCGGTGAATCCATCGTCATCGCCCCTTCGCAGACGCTGTCGAATACCGATTACCATAAGCTGCGCGAACTTGCCATCCGCATCATCCGTCACATCGGCATTGTGGGAGAGTGTAACGTGCAGTATGCCTACGACCCTGAGAGCGAGGACTATCGGGTGATTGAAGTAAACGCCCGCTTGAGCCGTTCTTCGGCATTGGCATCCAAGGCCACAGGCTATCCGCTTGCCTTTGTCGCCGCCAAGCTCGGACTGGGCTACGGACTGTTCGACCTCAAGAACTCCGTGACCAAGACCACAAGCGCCTTCTTCGAGCCTGCACTGGACTACGTAGTCTGCAAGATTCCCCGTTGGGACTTAGGCAAGTTCCACGGAGTGGACAAGGAACTTGGTTCCTCAATGAAGTCGGTGGGTGAGGTGATGGCGATCGGGCGCACCTTCGAAGAAGCCATACAGAAGGGCTTGCGAATGATAGGACAGGGCATGCACGGCTTTGTGGAGAACAAGGAACTCGTCATTGCCGACATCGACAAGGCACTGCGCGAACCGACAGACAAGCGTATCTTCGTCATTTCAAAAGCCTTCCGTGCGGGATATACCGTTGATCAGGTGCACGACCTGACGAAGATCGACAAGTGGTTTCTCGAGAAGTTGATGAACATCATGAATACCTCGAAGGAGTTGCACGCTTTTGCAACTCTCCACTCTCCGCTCTCTTCGGTTCCTGCCTCTTTGCTCCGTAAGGCAAAGGAACAGGGCTTTTCCGACTTCCAGATAGCCCGTGCCATCGGTTACGAGGGGGATATGGAAGACGGCATCCTCTATGTGCGCAATTACCGTAAGCGTATCGGCCTTCTTCCGGTAGTGAAGCAGATCGATACCCTTGCAGCCGAATATCCCGCACAGACCAATTACCTCTATCTGACGTATAGCGGCACTGCCCATGACGTCCACTATCTGGGCGACCGCAAATCTATCGTCGTGCTGGGTTCGGGTGCCTACCGCATCGGCTCGTCGGTGGAGTTCGACTGGTGCGGTGTGCAGGCATTGAACACCATCCGCAAGGAAGGGTATCGCAGCGTCATGATCAACTATAATCCCGAAACCGTCTCTACCGACTACGACATGTGCGACCGCCTCTACTTCGACGAGCTGAGCTTCGAGCGCGTCATGGACGTCATAGACCTGGAGAGCCCCAGCGGCGTCATAGTGAGCGTGGGCGGACAGATACCCAACAACCTGGCCATGAAGCTCTTCCGCCAGGCTGTCCCCGTCCTGGGCACCAACCCCGTGAGCATTGACCGTGCCGAGAACCGCGGCAAGTTCAGCGCCATGCTCGACCAGCTGGGCATAGACCAGCCCCGCTGGAGCGCGCTCACCAGCATGGACGACGTGAAGAAGTTCGTGGACGAGGTGGGCTATCCCGTCCTCGTGCGTCCCTCCTACGTACTCTCCGGCGCGGCCATGAACGTGTGCCACGACGACGACGAGCTGCAGCGCTTCCTGGCCGAGGCCAGCGAGGTCAGCAAGGACTATCCCGTAGTCATCTCGCAGTTCATGACAGAGACCAACGAGATAGAGTTCGACGGTGTGGCACAGAACGGCGACATAGTGGAATACGCCATCTCCGAGCACATAGAGTACGCAGGCGTGCACAGCGGCGATGCCACCATGTGCTTCCCTGCACAGCAGATTTCCTTTGCCACCACGCGCCAGATCAAGCGCATCTCACGCGCCATAGCCAAGGAGCTGAACATCTCCGGCCCCTTCAACATACAATACCTGGCCAAGGGCCGCGACGTGAAGGTAATCGAGTGCAACCTGCGCGCCAGCCGCTCCTTCCCCTTCGTCAGCAAGGTGCTCAAGCGCAACTTCATCGAGACGGCCACGCGCATCATGCTCGACGCCCCCTACCGCAAGCCCGACAGCAGCGTCTTCGACATAGACCGCATAGGCGTGAAGGCCAGCCAGTTCTCCTTCAACCGCCTCTCCCCGGCCGACCCCATCCTCGGTGTGGACATGAGTTCCACGGGCGAGGTGGGCTGCATAGGCGACAGCTACGAGGAGGCATTGCTCAACGCCATGATTTCCACGGGCTACAAGATTCCGTCCAAGGAGAAGGGCGTAATGCTCTCCAGCGGCAGCACGCGCGAGAAGGCTTCCCTCCTGGATGCCGCCCAGGCACTGTGCAAGGCCGGCTACACCATCTACGCCACCGAGGGCACGGCACGCTTCCTCAATGAGAACCATGCCACGGCCATTCCCGTGTGCCGTCCCGACGAGGTCGAGGAGGGCAAGCTCAATGTCATGGACATGATAGCCCAGCACCGGTTCGACCTCATCGTCAACGTGCCCAAGGACCACACCAAGCGCGAGAAGACCAACGGCTACCGCATACGCCGTGGCGCCATAGACCACAACATACCCCTGATTACCAACGCCCGTCTGGCCAGCGCCTTCATCGAGGCGTTCTGCCGCCTCCCGCAGGAGGACATACAGATCAAGGCCTGGCAGGAGTATGAGTAAGCCTGGTGCCAAGACCTGCGTCTTGCGCTGAGCCATAGCACAGACGAGATAGTCCCGGGACGTTCTCTCGGGACTGTCTTTGTTTGTAAGCGACATGGGTCTTCCTCCACACTCTGCAGGAGGCTGCCGCGCACGTACCAAGAGATGTTAAAACAACGTATACAGCTTGGGGCCTCAACGTATACAGCTTGTGGCTTCAACGTATACAGCTTGCGGCTTCAACGTATACGGCTTGCGGCTTCAACGTATATACGTTGAAATGCCACCCTCCATTCGTTAGGTTTTCACTATCTGTTCGTAGGGTCTTTCACCTCTGTACGTTGGGTCTTTCACCTTTGTTCGTTGAGCCTTCGCACTCTGTTCGTAGGGTCTTTCACCTCTGTACGTTGAGCCTTCGCACTCTGTTCGTAGGGCCTTCGTCTGATGTCAGGATACATGGAAAACAAACTCAATTCAATATCGTCATGCAACATCAATTCAAGCGTCTTGAGTCCTTGGACATACTCCGTGGCCTCGACCTCTTCCTCCTCGTCTTCTTCCAGCCCGTGCTGATGCAGGTGTGCCGCCACAGCTCCGCCCCGTGGCTGCAAACCCTGGGCCGATGGTTCTCGCATGCCGACTGGGAAGGCCTGCGCCTGTGGGACATGGTCATGCCCCTGTTCCTCTTCATGGCCGGGGCATCCATGCCGTTCGCCTTCTCCAAGTACAGGACCTCGGAGGACAAGCGGCCAGTGTACAGGAAGATACTTAAGCGATTCGTCATCCTCTTCCTTCTCGGCATGGTGGTGCAGGGCAACCTCCTGGGGCTCGACCCCCTGTACCTGCGCCTGTACAGCAACACGCTCCAGGCCATTGCCTCGGGCTACCTCATAGCCTCCATGCTGATGCTGCACCTCGGCCTGCGCGCACAGGTGGCGGCCACCTGCCTGCTGATGCTCGTCTACTGGCTGCCCATGCACTTCTGCGGCGACTACACGGCCGAGGGCAACTTTGCCGAAATGGTGGACCGCCTTGTCCTGGGCCGCTGGCGCGACGGGGTATGGTGGGACGAGCAGGGCCAGTGGCACTTCTCCCCGGGCTACACCTACACCTGGGTGTGGAGCAGCCTCACCTTCGGCGCCACCGTCATGCTTGGCGCCCTGGCCGGACATGTGATAAAGACCGGCTCCGCGCGCGGCAACGCCACAGCCCTGCGCCTCTTCGCCACGGCAGCCTTCCTGCTGCTTGCAGGCTATGTCCACGGCATGCACATACCGGTGAACAAGCACCTGTGGACCACCAGCATGGTATTGATTTCCGGCGGATGGTGCTGGGCGCTGATGGCCCTGTTCTATTGGGTGGTGGATGTCCGGGGCTGGAACCGCGGCCTTGCCTGGCTCAAGGTCTACGGCACCAACTCCATCGTGGCCTACATGCTGGGCGAGGTGGTGAACTTCCGCAGCGTGGTGCAGTCTCTCACCTATGGCCTGCAGCCGCACATGGGGGAATGGTACGACGTCTGCCTCGCCTTCGGCAACTACTTCATCATCTTCCTCATCCTGCACTGCATGTACAAGGCGCGCGTCTTCGTCAAGATATAATTGGCGATATACATTATATATAAGGTATATGCACAAGGCATCGGCAACCGACTCCCTTTAAGTGGGCGACGGTTGCCGATGCTACCTATTTATTAACCAAAGGCCGGCTGCGGTTACAGTTCCACCTGGTCGGCTATTTCTCCGTCGTGGAGCTTGACGATGCGGTCGGCGTAGGAGGCATCGTGCTGCGAGTGGGTGACCATGATGATGGTGGTGCCTTCGCGGTGCAGTTCGCTGAGGAGGTCCATCACTTCGCGGCCGTTTTTGGAGTCGAGGTTGCCCGTAGGCTCGTCGGCCAGTATTATCTTGGGGTTGGGGAGCACGGCACGTGCTATGGCCACGCGCTGCTGCTGTCCTCCGGAGAGCTGGCTGGGGAAGTGGTTGCGGCGGTGCGATATGGCCATGCGGTCCATGACGGCCTCTATGCGGCTGCGGCGTTCACGGGCCGGTGTGCCCATGTAGAGGAGGGGGAGTTCGATGTTCTCGTAGACGTTGAGCTCGTCTATGAGGTTGAAGCTCTGGAAGACGAAGCCGATGACGCCCTTGCGTATGTCCGTGCGGTCGTTCTCCTTCAGGGTGCTCACGTCCCTGCCGTTGAGCAGGTAGGTGCCTTCGGTGGGGTTGTCGAGCAGGCCGATGATGTTGAGCAACGTGGACTTGCCGCAGCCCGAGGGGCCCATGATGGCCACGAACTCGCCTTCCTTCACCTCGAGGTCTACCTCGCGCAGGGCCCAGGTCTCCACTTCTTCGGTGCTGAATACTTTCTTGATGTTCTGCAGTTGGATCATAGTCTTATGTATGTGTATGTGTGTGTTGATGTGTCATTCCTTGGCTGTTATCTCGGAGGGGTTGGTGCGCATGACGTGTGTATGTGTGTGTTGATGTGTCATTCCTTGGCTATTATCTCGGAGGGGTTGGTGCGCATGATGTTGTGTATGTTCCATGCCACGATGGCTGCTATCATGGTGATGACGGTGAGCGAGCCGGCGGCAAACAGCAGTATGGGTGCGAGGCCGTCTCCCTCTGTGTCCTTGGGGAAGAACTCGCGGTAGAAGAAGTCGTGGAGCCACGTGAGCACGGGCAGGGCTATGAGGAGCGAGATGGACAGGAGTATGAGGTAGAGGCGGCCGAAGAGGCGGTAGATGTCGCGGCTCTTGGCACCGTTCACCTTGCGTATGGCTATCTCCTTCTTGCGCGAGCGTGTGTCGAGGGCTATGGCGCTGTAGATGCTCATGGCGCAGACGAGCATGCTGACGGTGGCCAGTATCCAGCCCACGTTGCGCATGGTTTCTATCATAGTGATGTCGGCGTGCGACTCGTGGAAGTTCCCGGCCATGTTCTCAACCACGGAGGGCTCCATGCATCGGATGAGGGAGTCCACTTCGTGCGCGAGCGAACGGTACTTGCCTTGCCGTGGTATGAGCACGAACTCGCTGCAGCCGCCTGCCATGCCGGGGCGTACCAGTATGCTGTTCATGTCGTGTGCGTATGGAAGCGGGGGGATGGTGCCGGCTATGGGGAGCTGGTTTTGGCCGTAGTGCTTCAGGGAGAGCATGTCGTTGCCGGCCAGGTGCTGTTCGCGCAGCTTCCTGTAGAGCTCTTCGTTGAGGAGGAGATAGGTGTCGGTGTCGGCCGGTTTGCGGAACCAGTTCACCTTGCACTGCAGGAAGTCCACGAGCGATGTGTCCGAGGCATGGAAGAGGGGGACGTGTGTCTGGCCTTGGAAGGCCTCTTTCACCTCGGGGTTGTCCTCTATGTCGCAGATGCCTACGTACCAGCTGTCGTGCTCCACCATCCTGCCGAGTGCGGGCAGGCGCTCTATCTCCCTCTTCAGCGCCTCGCGTCCTGTGGAGGCCTTGGCCAGGTTTAGCAGTATGCTCTCCTTGTAGGGTGTGAGGTCGTGGGGCAGGTGGCGCTCCTGCATCAGCTTGTCGCCCCAGTGGGATATGGTGAGGGTGGAGCAGAGGAAGACTATGCAGATGGTCACCTGCATGCCCAGCATGACGTTGCGGAAGAGGTGCGTGCGGCTGCCCCGCATGTTGGCTGCCAGGCCTTGGCCTGCATTGCAGATGCGCCTGAGCGCCAGCCATATCACCAGGGCACAGACGAGCAGGAGCAGGCCGCCTATGTGGAGGCCGTAGCGGGTGAAGCCTCTGATGCCGAACTCTGCCTCGCGCATGAGGTCGGCCAGGCGCGTGTAGATGAAGTCCTCCGTCCAGATGCCCAGCACCATGGCCACTGCCACTGCCATGGCCACCACGAGGAACACCTCGGCGAAGAGCAGGCGGAAGAGCTGCCGGCGCTTGGCTCCGTTGACCATGCGCAGCGACACTTCCCTCCTGCGCATCCAGAAGAGCTGCACCTGCATCCTGAGGAAGCCGATGACGGCGGCAAGGAGGATGAGCGAGCCTGCCAGGTGGGCGAAGAACTGCATGTTGAGGATGAAGCCGAGGCCTGTGCCTTGGGACACGGGTTTCAGCTTGGGGGCAAGGCCGAAGGGTGCCAGGCGTTCGGCCAGTTCGGCCTGCAGGCGGCTTTCCGTGCACCCCTCCTTCAGCACCACGTGTATGTATCTTGCATAGTAGGTGTTTATGTCCTGTTCGTGCCATGCCTCTTCTATCTCGCCGAGCGAGAAGAGCATTACGTTGTTGTCGACGTAGTGTTCCATCAGAGAGACGTCCTCGAACACGTCCGCGATGGTGAGCGGCATGGGGTGTGTCTTCCCTACATCGAAGCATACGGCCCCCACGGGGTTGGCCTCGCCGAAGAGGTAGGATGCCCTCAGCCTGCTGATGACGGCCTCGCCGGGCCGCAGCCTTCTTATGGGCTCTCCGGTGATGGCGGAGCGCAGTCCTATGTTGGTGAGGAACTCGGGGTCTATGGCATGGAACATGATGTCGAACTTCCGTCTTGTGGAGTCGCACAACTGGAACTCCATCACTTCCCCGAACATCATCATGCTGGGCACGGCTATGCGCTCCGCAGTCCTTGGCCCCCCGTCGCGCTTGAGTGCGCGGATGATGTCGGGGGTGAAGTCAATCCGGGTGGGAAGGTCCCTGCCGATGGAGTCCGTTGCCGTGCCTGCCTGCGCCTCGGGCTGCTGGAGGCTGAGGTTGTAGGTCCGCTCGTAGTGGGGCTGGCTGCAGATGCTCGGAAGGCTGAACCATGTGGTGACGGAGTGGACGAGTGACAGCGTTACGATGCCTACGGCTATGCTCAGCACGCTGATGGCGACCTGGAGCTTGTACTTCGAGAGGTTGCGCACGGCAACCTTCAGGTTGTGGATAGTCATGTTCATGTGCGTTGTTTGTATGCGTTGTTGTTATTGTGTCGCGTTGTTGCCGGCCATGTCGTTGTCATGTTTTGCCGGGCGGTATTAAGTTTGGAGCGTGCCGGCACCGGGCGTGCCGGAGGCCAGATGGTGTTTGGCATTATGCCGGTACCGGGCGGGCAGGAGGCCGAATGGCGTTTGGCATTATGCCGGTACCGGGCG
>DBLZ01000059.1 GCA_002297545.1 Prevotellaceae bacterium UBA711
GGATGATGCAACGTCCCTCGGCACTGGTGTCAGTACCGTAGTTTATGGAAGAAAACACCACCTGGTTGCCACCACGGGAGTGAATGGTGTTCATGTTATGAATAAATGCCTCCATGGACTGGTGCACACGCTCCACGGTCTTGTTGATGGCATGCTGGCGTATGCGGTCGCGCCCCACGAGACCATTGAGGGGCATTCCTATGAAGTCATCTATCTGGCAGTTGTACAACTCACTGTAGTCCTCGGCATTCAAATCCTCCAGCACCTTGACCTCCTCTATGAAGCTCTTGCGGACATACGGAGCGAGGTAGAAGTCAAAGGCAGGTATGGCCTGGCCGCCGTGCATCTCGTTCTGTACAGTCTCCATGCTGATACAACCCAGTATGGAAGCCGTCTCTATACGCTTGGCGGGACGGCTCTCGCCGTGTCCTGCCTGGAAACCGTACTTCAGGATCTTGTCCAGCGGATGCTGTACACAGGTGAGGGACTTGGTGGGATAGTAATCCTTGTCGTGGATATGCAGGTAATTGTTGCGTACGGCATCCTTGACATCATCGCTCAACAGATAGTCATCCACGAAAGGCTTGGTCGTCTCACTGGCAAACTTCATCATCATACCCGCCGGAGTGTCGGCATTCATATTGGCATTCTCGCGGGTAACGTCATTGTTCTTGATGTTGATAATTTCCAGGAAGATATCCCTCGTCTTGGCCTTGCGGGCTATGGTACGGGCACTGCGGTACTTGATGTAAACTTTGGCCACATCCAGACGGCTGGACTTCATCAGTTCGTCTTCCACCATATCCTGGATTTCTTCCACGGTCATCTGCGACTTGCCGCGCATGCTCACGCGGTCGATAATCTTGGCGACAAGTTCATTATCCTCGCCTGCCTCGGTAGTAAGCATGGCCTTGCGGATGGCTGCTCCTATCTTTTGTTCGTTGAAGCCGACTATACGGCCATCACGCTTCAATACTGTCTGTATCATATATGTTTGGTGTGTTTATTGGTCTATATGGGTGTGAGCTGAACTCCGGGGGAAGCCACCGGCCAGAACTTACGAAGTGTGGAGCGCCTATACATTATATATATTATGTTCCGCCCCCTTGGGCTATGCGCCTTTTCCTCGCCGATGCATGTGTGCGGCACGTACAATTCCGTCCTCCGGAAAAACCACGGCAAAGATACGACAATAGATAATAAACCGCAAGGATTATAAGAAAAACTTTCCCGTTTTGTGCAACTTTTTTGTTGCAGCAAAACAGGAAAGTTATCCATTTGTCTTAGCAAGAAGCTAACTATCAGACAGTTTTATTTGTACATTAAAGGAAAAGTTGTCCAAAAGCTTCGTCGGTTGTCATATTATACGCTATACATCAGGCGTTTAGAACTCAGCTACGTTCTGATGCTTATCCACCAGCATGCCATTGGTGTGCTGCAAGGTGAACTTCTGCTTCTTCTTGGCCTTCATCTTCACCACCATCAACTGGGCATCGCCCTCGATATAGGGTTTCTCGCCCAAGTTCACAAAGGTGGGATAAAGAACCTTGTCGCCATTGGTGTGTAGACGGTCGTTAGTCATATTGTGCATCTTGGCAAGAGCCGGAGCCTCCACTCCGACATATTCCCAATCCTGTGCACTATATGGCAAAGCCAGACTGATACCGTTGACACTCTTCATGTCCTTACCGCTGACGGTAATGAATGCAATGTCTCCGGCATTGTACTGGGCCTTGTCAGCCTTGACGGTGACGGTACCCTTGACAGGTGTCACCTTGTTGCCGCCAACACCGTCCTCCAAGGCCACAGCCACGGCCATGATGTCGTATGCATCCAACAGGCCGTTGCCATTCAGGTCACCCTTGCTGACATAGTCAAAGTCACCATCCCCCTTGCGCAGGCCCGTATAGTTCATGTAGGAGGTGAGATCGTTCTCGTCCAACTTGCCATCCAGGTTGATGTCACCGGGGATATAGAACTCGGAACCGGGCTGGCGGAAGATATACAACTCCTGGCCGGAGCCGAAGTTGCCCACGGCCTCGCTTACCTTGATGCGGATATAGCGTGCCTGGGGGTTGCCCTCGAAAGCCACTTCCTTCATGTTGCCGTTGCGCTCCCAACTGATAGCCACAGGCTCGCTCCAATGCATGCGATCCATGCTCACCTCGTATGTGGCCTTCAGGATGGTACCGTTGCCGGAATCGGGACGGGGGAAATACTGCATCTTGTCCAAGTAATTGACAGTGCGGAGGTCTATGATCATATCGAACGGTACGGCCTTCCCGCTCCATGCGGTATGCCATCCGCTGGTCTCGTCAAAGTCAAACATCTTGCGTATGCCCTGACCGCCTTGGTTTTGACAAGATGTTTCGGCCTCTATGCCACGTATGGCAAAACGCAGGGGATCTGCAGCCGTGGTGGCTTTCAGTGCAGTCCATTCGCTGACACCATCCTTGTTCACTGCACGCACCTTGATTTCGTATTCAGTCTCGGTATTCAGGCCATCAATGGTATACTCGGTGGCATCTATATTGCTATACAGCTGGCCCTCGAACTCCAACTCGTAATAGTCGGCATTGTCCTGGGCTGACCATACGGGAGTAAGTGTATAGGCCTCGCTGCCATCCATCTGTGCCTTGGGAGCAGCGAGGACGCCGGTATTAGCCAGAAGCTTGCTGGCATTGTTTACCACAACCTTTGAGGCAGTCACCTGCACTGCGTTGGCCACAACATCGGTCTCGGATATGTTCACCATCAAGGCAGGAGCCTTCATGTACTCGTCCTCGTCATTCTGACCATAGTAATAGCTGTTGGGAGTAGACTTCCATGCAGCATAAGTGTTTACCTCGGCAAGAGCAACCTTCTTGCCGCCTACCTTAGCAGAAACCTTGGCGGGCTCCTGACTGCAGAACACTGTCAGAATAGTAAACTTCTGAGGCTCGAAACCCTCGAAATTACCCTTCGTAGGCTCTACGGTCACGGTCAGGGTCCCCTTCTCGTCCAGATTGCTCAGCACCTTGGTCGCAGTGCTTTCGCCACGCAGGTAAGCCTGCGTCTTGGCATCATCATCATATTCCGTGAACGACGTTGCTCCCATGGGATAAATCTCATAAGCACGCATCTTGGGATCCATCTCGGAGGGGTTGTGCGTGGCCTTGTGCACGGGAATAATGGCGCCACGCTTGATGAGCACTGGCAATTTCCACAGAGGAGCGGCATAGTTATTGATAATGCGTCCGCCGGCATACACATCGCCGGTGAAGTAGTCCACCCACTCGCCCTTGGGCAGATAGATGCCGTCGCGGACGTCATTGCCGTCTTTGTCCGCGCGCGTCTCCTTATATATAGGTGCCACCAGAATACTGGGACCGAACATGTACTGGTACTCGGTGCGCTTGCCAAGGGTGTAGGCATTCTCCTCCTCCAGGAACATGGCACGGATCATGGGCTTGCCATCCACTGCCTCGCGGGCTATGGAGTACTGATAAGGAAGAATTCTGGACTTAAGCTTCAGGTAATATCGGTTCAACTTGGCAGCCTTGTCGCCCTGAGCCTGGGGATACTTGGGACTGGAACCCCAGCCGTCCATATTCAACTGCATCGGAGTATAGGTCTTCCACTGGAAGTCTCGCACGTTCACCTTCAGGTTCTGTCCGCCGAAAATACCATCGGTATCGCTGGTGATATTAGGCTGACCGGCCAAACCGGCACCTATATATGTCGGGATATGGAAGCGTATGTATTCCCATTCACCGCCGGTCTGGTCACCGGACCATATACCGGCATAGCGCTGTGTGCCTGCCCATCCGTCCAGAGAGATGATGAAAGGACGCGCGTCATTGCCGTAATAAGGCATTATCTCGCCCACATCGGCAACACCGTTCAGGCCGAAGGAGTATCCTGCGCCTACCCATGCCACATCGGTCTTCAGGACGCGCACACCGGCCACACCCACCTCCTTGACAATATCGCGCTGAAGCAGAGGTTCCACACCCTCCTTGGGATGAAGGTCGCTTTGCGTCCACAGGCCTATCTCCACGCCACGGCTGCGCGCATAGTCGCCAAATTCCTTCAGGTTCTGTATGTTACCATCCAGAGAACCCGTCTGGCCATAGCCGGCACCATAGCCGTCGTTGGGGAGGAACCAGCCCAAAGGGAAGTCGTTGTCCAGATAACGGTCGATGGCGGCACGGGCAGAGAACTGATAGTTGTTCTTCTCACCGTTCAGCGTCTCCTGCACGCCACCGTTGTCATTCTGGCTCTCTTTATAGAATTTGCCGTCCTCATAAGGCATCTGCACCACGTTGTCGCGCTTGGCCTCCTCGGTCCAGAAGTCGCGGTTATAGGCATTCAGGTGTCCCTGATAGAAACCGAACTTCGGCAGAAGCACCGGGTTGCCGGTCAACTGATAGAAGTCATTGAGCAGAGGCACAGCCCCCTCGTTCACCATCACGAACAGGTCCAGATAGTCGGTATCGTGATACAGCACGGTATTGTCCTTCTCGGCTGCGCCAAAGTCATAGCCGCCGGGCCGGAACGTATGCCACATTACACCGTAACCACCCGTGCTCCAATAGTACGGAGTGGGGCTGCACACACCGCCGTCCACCCAGTTG
>DBLZ01000104.1 GCA_002297545.1 Prevotellaceae bacterium UBA711
CCTTGAGGACTCTTTTTGTGTGTTTATATTGCTCTCGTGGTCAGTGCCTGTGGCTATATGGGGCCGCTGTTTTTCATGTGCCTACTGACAGTTGGAATGTACTTGTATATTGGCAAGTATGGTATATAGGTAAGCATGTTTATGGCTGGTCTCATGCTCGTGTGTAAGGTAGTGCGTCTACTGTTGTTGCAGAAATGTCAACATAACACGTTGGACGATGAGACTAAAGATGCAGAATGGAGTGACCGATTTTGAATATGTTCATCCAATATCAATTGCAGGGTTATGTGGGTTTTGTGTGAATGGGGCGACCTTTCTCTTTGTTATTCGGCTAAATTGCTGTAACTTTGTGGCAAGGAAGAAGAAATACGCCTAATACCTGTATTAAAGAGTATGAACATTTTGGTGACTGGAGCCAATGGGCAATTAGGGTCGGAGATGCGGTTGTTGGCAGCAGGCTCCGAGGATAAGTATATCTTTACAGACGTCAATACCATAGATGGGTACGAGACTGTGTTCCTGGATATTACCGATTGCGATGCGGTGAGGAAGATTGTACTTGACGAAGGGATTGATGCCATAGTCAATTGTGCCGCCTGGACAAATGTGGACGCATGCGAGACGGACCCGGCCTTGGCTTCCTTGGCGGAGAAACTCAATGCGAAAGCTCCAGAGAACCTTGCCTTGGCTATGCGCGAGGTGGATGGCCTGTTGGTGCATATATCCACAGACTATGTCTTTGGCAAGGAACCGTACAATACACCGTGTGGCGAGGATCAGCAAGGCACGCCCACGGGAGTCTACGGCCGTACCAAGAAGGAGGGCGAAGAGCGGATTCTGGCGACAGGATGCAAGCATGTGATAATCCGCACGGCATGGCTTTATTCCGAGTATGGCAAGAATTTCTGCCTCACCATGTTGCGCCTTACTTCTGATCGCCCGACGTTGCAGGTTGTGTGTGACCAGTGTGGCACTCCTACTTACGCCATGGATTTGGCATGTGCCATCTGTATTGTGTTGCGTGACTATGCCTGCCATGGACATGGCTCCTCTGCCGTGTACGAAAAGAGCGGCATCTACCATTACTCTAACCTTGGCGTATGTTCATGGTACGACTTCGCGCAGATGATTCAAAGCATAGCCAATCAGCTTTGCACGTCTGACACAGGCCTGCGCCATTGCCATGTGCAACCTTGCCGCAGCAGCCAGTTTCCTTCTCCTGTGCAGCGTCCATCCTACTCCGTCCTTGACAAGAGCAAGATACAGGAAACCTTCGGTATGGACATCCCCTATTGGACAGACTCATTGCGCCAATGCCTGCAGAACATCATTGACAATAATAAATGAAGCACTATGGATTTGATACCATCATTCCAGGTTGACCACCGCAACCTCATGCCCGGCATCTACATTTCGCGTCGCGACACAGTCGGTGCAGACACCATTACCACCTATGACATACGCATGACGGCTCCCAACCGCGAGCCCTCCCTGCATGCCGCCGCCATCCACACGATAGAGCATATCGTGGCCACGTTCCTTCGCAACGACCCGGAGTGGAAGGAACGTATAGTGTATTGGGGACCCATGGGATGTCTCACCGGCAATTACCTTATCATGAAGGGCGAGTGGCCGTGCCGGACGGTGCGCGACCTGATGTTGCGTGCTTTTCAATACGTGGTTGATTATACCGGTGAAGTACCCGGCACCACCCCCGCTACCTGTGGCAATTACCTGCTCCACGACCTGCCCATGGCTAAATGGGAGGCCGCCCGTTACATCCGCCGCCTCACCGATGACTTCCACTGCGAGTATCCTGGCATAGAGCGTCCCGAGGATGCTTCCGGCTTGATGTTCCACGATGCATGAGCGCTTGCTGGGTACGTTCCATGTTGGAATGGTATGCAGTGCGGTACTTGTTTGTCTCTTTCTCCTTTTATATATAAACGCCTGCTCACGGCTCGGTTTTACCCATTATGTGTAAACTGATGCGGTGGCAGGCTTCTTTTTGTGCATGTACATCTGATAGTATAATTGCATGTAGCATTTTCTTCATACGTATGTCACTGCCGTGAAATACCGGTTGGGTACTTTTGCAGCGACGAAACAAAAGTGAGTAAACGATGAAGACGAAAGTGCTATGTGTTGTCAGCCCTGGTAAGGTATTGCTTGCTGTCATGATGTGTGGATGTGTATGGACAGCAAATGCCGGAATAGTAAAAGGTATTGTCAAGGACGGTAAAAGCGAAGAACCGCTGACCGGTGCCACGGTAATGGTGTCGGGGAGCAGCAATGGGACTACGGCGGACTTGGACGGAAAGTACCGGCTTGAACTTCCTGATGGCATGTATACTCTGGTTGTCCGTTACATGGGATACCGGACCATGGTCAAGGACTCCGTGGAGGTCAACGGGAAGGAGGAACTTACGCTGGATTTCCTGATGGAGAGCAATCCGCAGACGTTGGGTGAAGTGGCGGTTACCGCAGCTGCATTGAGGAACACGGATGTCGCCCAGGTGCAGGAACAGAAGCGTAGCCTTGTGGTGCAGACCGGAGTATCGGCCCAGCAGATAGCCCGCACGCAGGACAAGGATGCATCTGAGGTGATACGCCGCGTGCCGGGTGTGTCCATTATAGACGGAAAGTTTGTCATGGTGCGCGGACTGTCGCAGAGATACAACAATGTATGGCTCAACGGAGGTGCCGTACCCAGTTCCGAAGCCGATTCGCGGGCGTTCTCGTTCGACATGCTGCCCAGTTCCCAACTGGACAATATGGTCATAGTCAAAAGTCCTGCACCGGAATATCCGGCCGACTTTACCGGAGGCTTTATCCTTGTCAACACCAAGGAACTTCCCGACAGCAACGGATTGGACATTTCCGTGGGTATGGGAATCAACGACCGCACGCACTTCCGTCCCTTCATCGCCTCGCAGGGTTGCGGTGTCGACTGGCTGGGCTTTGGCAGCGGTTGGCGCTCCCTTGCTGCAGGGATGAAAGGTCCGTTGCATGTGTATCCCGGATATGAGGGCGGAGGCACCCCGCGCCTTGATGTGCTGGGCAACGGGCTGAACAACGACTGGACATTGCGTTCCACCCATCCTGTGGGCGACATTAAACTGAACGTGAGCTACAACCACACGTGGAGAACGGATGGAGGGCAGGCATACGGCCTGCTGTCAGCCCTGAACTACTCCAACTCCTATAAGACCATGCTTGACATGGAAAACTCGCTGTATGGCCCTTATGACACATCGAATGACAAACCGGTGGCCCTGCGCAAGGCAACGGACAATCAATATGCCAACGATGTGCGCCTCGGGGCCATGCTTAACTTTTCATTCCGTCCGCAAGACGACCGTCACTATTTCGAATGGAAAAACATCTTCAACCAGATAGCCAAGGACCGTTATTCCGAACGCACGGGGTTCAATGCGCAGCCGGACAGCATCAACAACATGGAGTACTACTACTCTTCGCGCACTACCTACAACACCCAAATTACGGGGCGACATACGTTTGCCGATGACCGTGTGGACTGGAGTGTGGGCTATGCTTACGCCAACCGCAACCTGCCCGACCGCCGACTCATAGAACGCACCGACCGTACGGGACAGAGGATGGGCATATACAGGATAAGCCGTGAATTTACCGAGCTTGACGAGCACATCGCCTCTGCCTCCGCCAACTATCGGAAAGATTTTCACTTCGGCACACTCGAGCCGGTCCTGAAGGCCGGTGCATACGCCGAGCACCGCACGCGCTCCTATCATGCAAGGCAGTTCCAGTATGGTTGGCAGCCAGACAACACATTGCCTGAAGGCTTCCTCTTTTCTGACGACATACCCGGAGACGTGCTCACTGCCTCCAATTACGGTCCCGACAAGCTCTATCTTTATGAAGAGGTCAACTTCCTCAACAATTACGAGGGTTCCCAGACCCAGCTTGCCGGATACGTGGGCATGAATCTGCCTGTGGGCGCTTTGAGCATTTATGTCGGTGCACGCTACGAATACAATCGCCAGGTACTATGGATGAACACCCGCCAGTATGAGGAGAGCCTTCAGAGCACCACTTACGATGGCAATGACATCTTTCCCTCGCTCAATATGGCCTACAGGTTCAACGACAGGCACCAGTTGCGCGTTGCCTACGGCAGGTCGGTCAATAGGCCCGAGTTCAGGGAACTGTCCACTTCCGTGTACTACGACTTCGAATTGGGCAGCAACGTCATGGGCAACTACAACCTGAAGCCTGCACACATAGACAACGTAGATCTGCGATATGAATGGTACCCGTCTGCCGGGGAACAAATCTCCGTAGCTTTCTTCTACAAGCACTTCCGCAACCCTATAGAATGGACCTATACCGTGGCCGGAGGCACCGACCTTGTCTACTCGTTCATGAACGCCCGTGGCGCGGACAACTACGGGCTGGAGTTGGACATACGCAAGAACCTGGACTTCATGGGCCTGAAGAACTTCTCGCTCTCCTTCAACGGCGCATGGATAAAAAGCAAGGTGCAATTCGCACCGGGGACAAACAACATAGACCGCCCCATGCAGGGCCAGTCGCCTTACCTTGTCAATACGGGTGTTTTCTATAACAACACGAAACGCGGTTGGACGGCCGCCGTGCTCTATAACCGTATCGGCCGCCGCATCATAGGCGTGGGCAACCGCTATGGCACCGGTGCGGACGGTTCCGCACGCAACATACCCAATTCCTACGAGATGCCGCGCAACAGCATCGACCTCTCCATAGGCAAGAAGATAGGGAAGTGGGAACTGAAAGCCACCGTGAGGGACGTGCTGGCCGAACGTTGCATCTACAAGCAATTCGAGAATGTTACCATAGACGGCCGTCCGCGCACCATCGAGGAGGTAACACGCAGCTACCGTCCCGGACGCACGTTTAACTTGGCCATAGGCTATAACTTTTAATAATCAATCTTCTAATCAAACGCAAGAAAGTTATGAAAAGCGAACTGAAGAATCTGTGTCAGTCACTCGTGGCATGCGCCACCGTGGCATTTGTAATGGGAGCCTGCACATCGGACGACAGTCCTGCCGCACCCGATGTGGACAATCCCGATGTAGTCTACCAAGGCAACGTTGCCTACAGCCGCGGCATCCTGTTCAACGGCACTGACTTGGGCAATGGCACACAAAACTTCCATTTCACCGGCGATGTCACTCTGGAGAAGGGGACTTACATGCTGAAAGGATGGGTCTACGTGGATGCCGGGGCAAGGCTGCGCATTCCTGCCGGCACGGTCATCAAGGGTGACAAGCAGACGATGGCCTCGCTGATTGTGGAGCCGGGAGGTTATGTTGAGATGGCCGGGACAAAGGACGCCCCCATCGTGATGACCTCGGCCCAGCCTGCCGGGCAACGCCGTCCGGGTGACTGGGGCGGGCTGATTGTATGCGGCAAGGCGCGCAACAACCAGGGCACCCAACAGATAGAGGGCGGTCCCACCACCATA
Organism: Prevotellaceae bacterium UBA711; assembly: GCA_002297545.1. Classification (GTDB taxonomy): domain Bacteria; phylum Bacteroidota; class Bacteroidia; order Bacteroidales; family Bacteroidaceae; genus Physcousia. The sequence continues at coordinate 5,489 of DBLZ01000104.1, forward strand.
CACGGTGGCGACAACGATACCGACAATTCCGGCATCTACCGCTACGTACGTGTGGAGTTTGCCGGATACCCCTTCGACACGGACAAGGAAATCAACGGCATCACGTTCGGTTCCGTCGGCAGCGGGACAACCGTAGACCACCTTCAGGTGTCCTATTCCAACGATGACTCCTATGAATGGTTCGGAGGTGCGGTGAACTGCCAATACCTGGTGGCATACAAGGGATGGGACGACGAGTTCGACACTGACAACGGATTCAGCGGCACCGTACAGTACGCCCTTTCCATCCGCGACCCGCGCATTGCGGACACTTCGCAGAGCAACGGTTTCGAAAGCGACAACAATGCCGGAGGCGCCGAGACGGCACCCTTCACCTCGGCCACGTTCAAGAACGTCACGTTCATAGGACCGCGCACAGCCAAAAACTCTGATTTCGTCAACACTCCCGCCTACATAACCGCAGGCAGCGTGTTTCCCGGCAACGGCTCCAAACTGGGTCTGTTCCAGTCTGCCATGCACATCCGCAGGAGCAGCAAGCTCAATGCCGCTAACGTCCTGGCAGTGGGTTGGCCCATAGGTCTCATCGTGGATGGCGAAAAGGGCAATACGGTGCAATATGCACGGGATGGCGGCTTCTTCCTGAAGAACATCATTTTTGCCGGCATGGACGTCATAGGTACCGACAAGAACAAGGAGTACGAGGATTATCTCTACGACTATGCAACGGGTACGCAAGACCGCAGCAAGGTGTCCTACTCGCATACATTCTTCTTCAGCGAGCCATCCAACAGGGAGATGGACGAGGCCGACCTGAAGCTTGCCGACCCCGCAGGGACAGGGCAGGATTACTGTCCGTCGGAAATGCTTCCGGATGGTAATGGCGGATACATCGGGGCATTCCGCGATGCGAGCGACAACTGGCTGGAGGGATGGACCAACTTCGATCCCCAGAACACGGTCTACTGACCCGTAGGCAAGCACATCGTGGGCCTATGGTATTACTGCAGGTCCTGTAAACCAACAATACGGTTTACGGGACCTGCTTCGCCGTCTGTTCTCCTCCGCTTAATGCTCCAGTCCCTGTATGGTGCTACATACAGGCCGTAGCTGACTGTGTGTTTCGGGAACCCCGATTTGCCACCGCCATTGTCACGTGTGTCTACGACAAGAGCCTAAGGTTGCTCAGGAGTGATGGCCTTGCGGCTGTGGGCGTATGCTACGTAACGGTTTACGTGGCTTTTTGCCCAATGACGTGTGCATGTTTGCCTGAAAATGCCGTTCTTTGCAGTACGAAACCGGCAAGATAGCCCCACAACAGCAATGGAACAAAAGAAGCATACATCGTTGAAGGACCTCGCCGCTGTGCTGGGAGTGTCCGTCCCCACGGTATCCAGAGCCCTGAAGGACAGCGCGGAGATAAGCCCCGAACTGTGTGCCAAGGCCAAGCAGCTGGCCAAGGAGATGAACTATCGTCCCAATCCCTTTGCCATGAGCCTGCGCAACAATGCCACACGCATCATCGGGGTGATAGTCCCGGACATCGTCACCCACTTCTTTGCCTCCATACTGAGCGGCATAGAGGATATGGCCGTGGCAAACGGCTATTTTGTCATCATCACCACATCGCACGAGTCCTTCGAACACGAGAAGCGCAACCTGGAGAACCTGGCCAGCATGCGTGTGGAGGGCATCATCGCCTGCCTGTCGCAGGAGACTACCGACTTCCGGCATCTCACATCCCTGGCCGACATAAACATGCCCATAGTGCTCTTCGACCGTATATGCCTGCCCGAGGTCTTCTCCACGGTGGTGGCCGACGGTGAGATGTCGGCACGGAGGGCCACCCTGCATCTGCTGGACAACGGGTGCCGGCGGATAGCCTTCATCGGGGGCGCCAACCACCTGGAGATAGTCAAGCGCAGGAAACGCGGCTACCTGGAAGCCTTGCGCGAGCGCGGCATACCCATAGAACGGGAACTGGTAGTGTGCCGCAGGATAGGCTACGAGGAGGGGAAGGCTGCCACGGAAATGCTGCTTGCACTCCCAAACCCGCCTGACGCCATTCTGGCCATGAACGACACACTGGCCTTTGCGGCCATGGAGGTGATAAAGGAGCATGGGCTGCGCATACCGCAGGACATGTCCATCATAGGGTACACCGACGAGCGGCATGCCAACTACGTGGAACCCAAGCTCTCCTCCGTCTGCCACCAGACCTACCGCATGGGCGAGACTGCCTGCCGCTTGCTGATAGAGCAAATCAAGGGTGACAGGACCGTGAAGCAGGTTGTCATCCCCACACACCTGCAGATAAGGGAGAGCTGCCGGCACGGTGGACGGCCGGCACACGATGCCGGCGGTGTCCGGCATGCCGGGGATGGAGGGGACTCGCTTGCATGACAATATAGTATATATATAGGAAAATATGAAAGGACTGATTCTGGCCTTAGGCCTGACTGTTGCTGCCGCGGGCAGCATGTGCGCACAGGTTACCGAGCGTGTGCGCCCCAAGGAGTGGGACCGACTGGTGAAGGGCGCCCGCCACATGGACCGTTTCCTGCCCATGAGGGAAGGCAAACTGGCACAGGGCACGTGGGGTGCTCCAGGTGTGCGCCCACGCTATGTGGACAACGGCATCGAAGCGGACGGCACATCGTTCTGGGGAGGAAACATCATACGCACGCCCGACAACATGTTCCACCTCTTTGTATGCGGATGGCCGGAGAACTCGCCCGAGGGGCACATGTATTGGCCCAACTCCACCGTCTACCACGCCGTCAGCAGCAATCCCGACGGCCCCTACGCCATAACGGACACCATAGGCCAAGGGCACAACCCGGAGGCTTTCGTGCTCGACGACGGCCGTGTGGTGCTCTATGTCATAGGCGGCCGCTACGTGGCCGACTCGGTCAATGGCCCATGGACCTACGGCAAGTTCGACTTCGATGCCCGCGACCGCAACATCATAGAGGGACTGTCCAACCTCACCTTCGCGCGCCGTCCCGACGGGTCGCGCCTGATGGTGTGCCGAGGCGGAGGCGTATGGGTGAGCCGGACGGGCCTGTCGCCCTACTGCCAGCTGACCGACAAGCGCGTCTATCCCGATGTGGACGGACAGTTCGAGGACCCCGTGGTGTGGCGCGATTCCCTGCAGTACCATCTCATAGTCAACGACTGGCTGGGGCGCATAGCCTTCTACGAGCGTTCCCTGGACGGCATACATTGGGTGGTGGAACAGGGCGAGGCCTACACCCCCGACATCTCCTTCCACAAGGACGGGCGCAAGGAGGAGTGGTTCAAGTACGAGCGCGCCAAGGTGCTCCAGGATGCCGAGGGCAGGGTGGAGCAGATGAACTTTGCCGTGATAGACACCATCAAGTGGGAGGACAAGCCCGGCGACACCCACAGCTCCAAGAACATCTGCATACCCATGAACAAGGGCCTCCTGCTCAGCGTCCTCAACCGGAAGCCAATCACGGCCCGGACCAAGGCCATCAGCCTGCTGGTGAGGAAGGAGAAAGGCTTCTCCCCTGCCGAGGACCTGGACATAGAGTCGCTGCGCTTCGGCTCGTACAACGAGGTGAACTTCGGCCGCGGTGCCCGTCCCGCAAGGCATTACGTCACCAAGGAGGGCAACCTCGTGGTGGTCTTCTCCGGCGAGGGGAGCGGCATCACCCCAGACGAGTTCGCACCCAAGCTCATCGGGCGCGACCGTCGTGGCGAAATGGTCTTCGGATATGCCTCCTTGCCCTATGTGGACTATCGTCCGGCCTACCTCTCCGCACGTCGCCCCGTTTACGACAAGGCCACAGGCCGTGTGAGCGTCACGGTGGAGAACTTCGGCCTCAAGCCATCGCGCAAGGCCAAAGCCAGGCTCTATTCCGGCGACACCCTGCTGGCCATCGGCACCGTAAAGCGCCTTCGCCCCTATGAGTCCGTGCTTCTGTCCTTGGAAGTAAATGAAGGGACAAGTGAGGAAAAGCCCGACCTGCGTGTCGTTCTGGAGGAATAGGTACGTGATGCTGTAGCTTTGACACATCGGCCACCAACCCGCCACGCTTCGCTTCTCGTATACGCTTGTTTCACGCTTCTTGCCATGCTGCTTGTGCCTGTCCGGAGAATTCGGTGTCGTACAGCTTGGCATAGGCACGCAGGTACTTGTGCAGGTTGGACACCATTTCGCGCGTTTCCTGCAACATGTTCAGGTAGACGTAGAGCACGCTCACAGTGGAAGGGTCGCCTTGGTGAAGGTCCTGGTACAGCCGGTGGTACATGTCCGAGATGCTGACCTTGGTTTCGCTGCAACGGCGACGCAGTTGCGGGATGTCGTTAGTGTTGCCGCTGTCCACTGCCTTCAGAGTGGCATCCAGCAGTGATGTGACTTGTGAGCGCACGTCCGTGTAGTTGGGGAGATATGCCGGAGGCAGTGGCAGGAAGTTGTTGGCAACGTGTTCGCGGCACACTTCGTTGATGCGCCTGAGGTTATAGAGGATGGACATACAACAATTGTTGGCCAGATAGAACCATGCGTTCTTCTCTATGGCCACTTCGCGGCTGACACGGCGCAGGCACAGTGTCTCCTTGCGGCGGGCATTCTTCAACATGCGTTTTTGCCATTGCATGGTGTCTTCCGCCTTGTCCAACGGGCGCAGGGCCTCGTTGGCGAAGGCGTCCGTAATGCTCTCGTAGGTGTCCCTGGCGGAAAGCAGGAACTTATGCTGCTGCCCGGTGATGTAGAGGAGAAGCAGTTTCCATGTCTCCCAGGTGTTGTCTGTGGAGCGCAGTATGGCCTGATAGAGGGCGTCGCCCGCCTCTTCCGTCTTTTTCGCACGGAAACGGCGATGGCTGCGTACCAGCAGGAATGCCGTCAGTCCGGCAAAGGCATACATTGTCCATACGCCACCTGTGTGCATGCATGCCACGATGAGGCCTGCTCCTATGAACGCCGCTCCTGCGGTGAGGAACCATCCGCCGATGACGGATATGACACCCGTGATGCGGAAAACCGCGCTCTCGCGGCTCCAGGCCCGGTCGGCCAGCGACGTTCCCATGGCTACCATGAAAGTGACGAACGTGGTGGAAAGGGGAAGTTTCAGCGAAGTGCCCATGGCAATGAGAGCTCCGGCCAGGACGAGGTTCACCGACCCGCGCACCAGATCGAAGGCCGCACCCTGTTCCATGATACTGTCGTTCACGTTGAATCGTTGGTCCACCCACCGGCGCACACAGCGCGGTGTAGCTCCTTTTATCCACACAAGTATGGACATGGTCCAGCGCACCAGGCGTCGGGCGAAGCGCGATGAGCTGAACATCTCGTCGCCACCGCCATGCTGGCTGCCGAGACCGATTTCGGTCTCGGTGACGTTGCGTGCTTTCTTGGACGTTGCCAGCGAGATGACCATGATCACGCCAGCGCCGATGAGGAACGCGATGGGCGTATTGGCCGAGGAGTTCAGCGAATCCATCAGGAACCCGTGCTCGTTTCCCCCTCCGTTGGCGGCATAGTCCTGGTAGGCGGACAGACCGGACAGGGGGACGCCTATGAAGTTGACCAGATCGTTTCCCGCAAAGGCCATGGCTAGGGCAAAGGTACCCATCAGCACGACTACCTTCAGGACATTGACCCTAAAAGCGTGGAGCAGTTGCATCAGCAGGGTGAAGCCTGCCATGCATACGGCGAGTATGGCCGTGGTGTTGCTGCCAATCCATGCCTTCACCTCCGGTGTCATGAACGTGAGGTCCTTGGCACCCTTTATCAGCAGGAAGTAGACTATTGCCGTGGCGCACAGTCCTGCAAAGGGACCTATCTTGTAGCGGAGATTGCTGCGATAGTTAAAGGAAAAGAGCATGCGCGTGAGCATCTGTACTATTGTGCCGAAGAAGAATGCTATGGCCACGGATAGGAAGATGCCCAGGATGACCGACAAGGCCTTTTCCGTGTTGAGCAGGTCGGCAAAGCCCAGCCCGGTCGGGTCCGACGCCATCTTTATCAGCGAGACCACGAAGGTGGCTCCCAGCAGTTCGAACACCATGGACACGGTGGTGGAGGTGGGCATGCCCAGGGTGTTGAATATGTCCAGCAGGATGACGTCGGTCACCATCACGGCCATGAAGATGCAGATGATGTCGTAGAAGGAGAAATGCTCAGGGTGGAAAATGCCGTGCCGGGCAATGTCCATCATGCCGTTGCTCATGGCCGCGCCTATGAATATGCCCACGGATGCCACGATAAGGATGCGGCGGAAGGATGCCGCCCGCGAGCCGATGGCCGAGTTGAGAAAGTTGACGGCATCGTTGCTGACACCTACAAAAAGGTCGAAGATGGCCAGAATGAAAAGGAAGCCTACTACGCACAAGAATAATACATCCATAAGATAGTTGTTGGTGTTAAATATAATGTATGTCTGTGGATGGCGGCCTGTGGCTTGCATGGTACGATACGCGGGTATTCGCCTTGCGCACCGGAGGCTTTTGTCCGTGTGCAAAGGAAGTGAGGTTTTGTTTCAAAAAGGTTGCAAAGGGATTAAGATAATGTGAAACAAGACAATGTGTCGGAAACATCCGCGAATATGCAATTTGCCCTTTGTGGCGATTACGTCAAAGGCTCCCTTTTGAACGTGATGTGGAAGTCGAGGCCTCCCCCCGGGCGGTTTTCCACCGAGATGTCGCCGCCATGCCACAGGACGGCGTTCTTGACGATGGCCAGACCGAGGCCGGTGCCGCCGGCCTGGCGTGAGCGTCCCTTGTCCACACGGTAGAAGCGCTCGAAGAGGCGAGGAAGATGTTCCGGGGCTACACCGCAGCCGTTGTCGGAAAAGGAGATGGAAATGGAGCGGCTGTCGGAGGCCAGAAGGCGGATGTCGATACACGTGCAACCGGAATAGACCAGGGCATTGTTCAGGAGGTTGTGGAAAACGGAGGCCAGCAGAGTGGCATTGCCCGTGAGAGGCAGGGGAGTGTGGATGCCGTTGTTCAGGGAAACTCCACGCTGCTGTGCCATGGGCATGCACTCGGAGCATGCTTCCGTGATGACCTCTTGCAGATCTATGCTGTGGCGTGTGATGGCCTCGCCTCCGTCGTCCATGCGCGTGATGAGTGATACGTCGTCCAGCAGGTTTTTCAGCCTTTCGCTGTGGGCATGGCATCGGGTCAGGAACTCCTCGCGCTTCTCCTGCGGCATGTCCTTGTGCTCCAGCAGCGTCTCCAGGCATATGCGCATGGCGGCCAGGGGAGTCTTCAGCTCGTGGTTTATGTTGTTGGTCAGCTGTTTCTTTATGCGTATCTTCTCCTGTTCCTGGTGCATGGCCAGGCGGTGTTGATGGTCGCGTTCGTTGATGGCCTCTTGCAGGTGGGCATAGAGACGCACGATGTTGCCGGAGATGTCACCCAGCTCATCGTGTGGAAACGGTTCGGTGTCATAGATGCGCTCACCACGTTCCGCCATCTCTGCAAAGCTGCGCAACCGCGATATGTGCAGACCTACTCTGCGTGTGGCAAAGTATCCTAAGAGGCTCATGGCCGCGGTCACTCCTATCATGAACCACAGGAAACCGTAGTCGGCTCTGAGCAATACATTCAGCGAGACGGAATATGGCACGGCAGTGCGGACGATGAAATCTTTGCCGCGACGTGCCGAATAGAAGTACGTCTCGCCAGTGCTCTGGCTATGCCTGCGTACCGTATAGCCGCTCCCTTGCCGCATTGCCTCGGCTATTTCCTCGCGTTCGAGATGGCTCGTGACGGGCAGGGAGTCAGGCCAGTTGTCGTATACCAGCCTGCCCTGCATGTCTATGACGCTGACACGCAGTCCATTGATTGTTGGCAGGACGGCATGGTTGCCAATCCTGCCGGTGCTGTCGATGTCGGAAAGCAGGGACTCATTGACGTGCTGCAGTTGGACGTTAAGTTGTTCCGCCTTGAAATGGCGTTCGCGATGATACTGGAAGGCTACAAAGCACAGCACCATCAGCCACGAATAGGCAAGAAGCCACAGGAACAGCCTGCGGTGGTATGTCAGCCCTCTACTCCATGAAACCATAGCCATATCCCGGACGGGTTACTATCATCTTGCCATACTTGCCAAGTTTGTTGCGCAGACGGGTGATGTTGACATCTACCACGCGGTCGAGCACCACCACTTCCTCGGGCCATACCCTGGAGATAATCTTCTCCCGTGAGAACACCTGTCCACGGTGCTGCATCAGCAAGGCCAGGATTTCCAGTTCCTTGCGTGGCATCTTGATGACTTCCCCGTCTATGCGGCACTCCTTCTTGTCGCGGTCCACCACGAGGGTTCCGCATGTCAGGGCGTTGTTCGTGTCGTTACCGTTGTGCCCGTTGTCTGTGCGCAACGTTCTGCGCAGGACACTGCGCACCCTGGCCAGGAGGTTCTTTATCGAATAAGGTTTGGTGACATAGTCGTCGGCACCCAGATCCAGCCCTGTAACCACATCATCTTCGGCATCACGTGCAGTACAGAAAATAATGGGAATGGACGCTGTTTCTGGGTTCTTCTTCAAAATGCGTGCCATCTGTGTGCCGCTGATTTCGCCCATCATAATATCCAAGAGTATGAGCGAGTATTTCCTCAGGTCCAGTGCAAGCGCCTCCTCGGCACTGTAGGCCACATCGGCCGCATAGCCCTCCATCTCCAGGTTGAAACGTAGCACCTCGCACAACGTCTCCTCGTCGTCCACTATCAGGATCTTGTTTTCCTTGTCCATCATCGTTACAGTCAATTGCCGGTAATTCCAACGGTGCAAATTTACGCAAAAGGAGTGAATGTCGGCTGCCCATGGGTAAAGTTTAATGGAAATTTAATATGCGTGGGGCGTCCTCTGTGCCTGCCATGCAAGGTCATCATGTTCCTTTTATATGGGTATCTTGAGGGATAATGTGTAAAATGTAGGCAAAAAGCATCGGGATTATGTGAAATCGGAATACAAATATGCGGCGGATTATGTGAAAAGCACTATATTCGCATACGGATTAAGCTGTATTGCATTATGGACAAGTTGCTTAAAAGGAAGATAGATGACTATCTGGTTGTCTGGAAGGGCAGACCGGACAGGAAGCCTCTCATCGTCAAGGGGGCACGCCAGATAGGCAAGACACGTTCCATAGAGAGCTTTGCAACTCGGCATTATGGAAGTGTGGTGCAAATCAATTTTGTGAAACAGACGAAGTACAGGAACATCTTCCAAGGAAAACAAGCGGTTTCAGATAACTAAGATAGCAAGGAATGCCCGAAATTGTGACTACATCGGCTGTGTGGAATGGCTGGCAGATGCAGGTGTCATCAATGTATGCTATTGCTTGAATTTGCCGGAGCTGCCTCTCAAAGGTAATTACGGCCCTAAGCTATACAAAATATGTTTCAGGGACACTGGTCTCCTCGTTGCATCATTGGATGAAGAGGCACAGGAGGATTTGAGGGCCAATAGAAACCTGGGCACCTACAAGGGAGCAATATACGAGAACATCGTTGGCGACATGCTCGTAAAGCAGGGCTACCAACTCTTCTATTACAGCAGTGACAAGCCCTCCATCGAAATGGACTTTTTTGTCAGGGATGCCGACTCTCTCATCCCCGTGGAAGTAAAGGCTGGTGATGGAGCCACACCATCCCTCAATAACTTGATAAAGTCAGACAAGTATCCCGACATAAAGTACGGCATCAAGTTCGGCTACAAGAACATTGGCTTCAATGGCAGGTTCTATACGTTCCCATATTTCATGGCATTCATGCTCAGGAGGTTCCTGTCGGATGAGACGAGGCAGATACCATAAGTCTTAGACCATGCATCTCATCGTTGACATGAGGCTGAGCCGTAAAATACATTATTACGACACAGCCTCTGATTGTCATTACATGTACGTCTTAGCGTTCATGGAAAATAGCTTGCGAGTATCTTCGAGGAGACCAGACCGGTGCCTGGCGAAATCCTATTCCAGGTCTTCCTGTATGTGGACAAAGTTGTTCCATCCTTCTGTCTGTCTGTAGGTTGCTTCCTTACCTCTCTTTACGTGGAGACAGCACTCGGTGTAGGTGCTTTGGAGGAAGTGCTCGTTGCCAAGTTCCACGGCCTGGGGGTTGTCGGAATGCACCTCTATGTTGCGCAGTCGGAAACAACCGTCGAAAGCCTTGTCTCCGATATGTGTGATACCCTGCGGCAAGGAGATGCTGGTCAGTCCTTCGCACCCCCTGAATGCGGCGCCCTCGATAGTGGAGAGTGTGTTGGGAAGTCGGACCTTCGTCAGTTTGGTACAGTTCATGAACGCTCCGCCTGCAATCTGCGTTACGCCCTTCGGCACGTTGCATTGTGTCAAGCCTTCGGGGCATGACAGGAGCTGCGTCTTGTCGGCAGTGTACAGGACTCCACCAACGGATGCATAGTGCGTGTTGCCCGATGCTACCTTGATATTGAGTAGACCTCTGCACCCGAGGAACGCTCCCCCGCCGATGTGGGAGACTTCCTTGGGGATGGTGATACTCGTTAGAGGTGTAGTGGAGAGTGCAAACTGCCCGATGTGCCGGAGAGTTCCAGGTAGAGTGATGTCGGTCAGCATAGGACAGAAGGAGAAGGCTCCATCGCCAATGTGTGTTAGCTCGGTGGGTAACTTGATGCTCACTAAGGTAAGGCTCGCATGGAATGCGAAGGGTGCAATGGCCGTGACCGTGTACTTTTCTCCATTGTATGTCACGGTGGAGGGTAGAACGTATGTCTCCCGTTCGTCGTTAAGCACCTGGTTAAATGCCTTTGTCATGCTGGCCAGTATAGCATCGGGAGTATATACGCTCGCTTGCCTCGTGCTCTTGACATTGTTGTCGAAAAACAGTGTGGCGGTGTTCTCTTCTCCTCGGCTGAGTTGGTAGCCGCGGCCGTCAATGACTATCATGTCATCGGAAATCAGGTCATCATATACCTGCTTGAATCTTCCCCACTGCTCGTCTTTCTCATAAGCTTCCTTTGCCTCTGGCCTTATGTGCAGGGAACCTATGTTGTATGTCTTGTCAGAAAAAACGGTCTTGTCTATGGCGGGCGGCGTGAGGGCCATGCAGTAGATGGGCGCAGTGTCCAGACCGTATAAAGCTGCGAATTTGATTGTCTTCAGACTCTCGGGCAGTGTGATGCTGGCTACCTCGAATAGGCCCAGTTCAAATGCTCCGGCCTCTATCTCGGTGACCGGATAATCGGTTCCTTCGTATGCCACCGTTCCGGGGATGATGAGGTTCCGGCTGTTGCATTTGTCATACCTCACAAGGGATGCCGCCTGTTTCTTCCTGTCGATGTAGTAGTACACATCGTTCACCTGCGTGAAGGCCATGCTGGGGATGTTTTCTTCCACAGATTTGAAGTCCTGCCATCTCTTGGCTTGGTTGTAGGCCTCCGTCACACCGGGACTTACGTGCAATGTGCCGTTGTACATTGCCATAGGCGACCACACGCCTTTACCTATTTTTATGGGTTTTTGTGGCAGGCAGACTATATGCATCAGGAAGATACAATCTTTGAATGCGCTGTCGCCGATGTGGGTCAGAGTTCCGGGTAAGATCAGGGTGTTCAGGTTGCGATAACCCTCGAATGCCTTCGAACTGATGGTGGTGATTGTGTACTTGGTTCCCTTGTACGTCAGCGTGGGATCAATTTTCACGACGCGTACGCCGGTGCCAGTGTCCTTGTTTGGTCTGTACCTGACAATAGCAGCGGTCTTGAACCTAGCATCCAGGCTGTAGGTGATGTCGCCAAGTCGCAGGGTGGTCTGTCCCTGCATGCTGACAGTCGTCAACATGGCAATAAGCAGTGAACAGACATGATGGATTTTGTGCTTCATTATTTTATATAAGTGTTAGTTAGGTGTCAATCGCTGTGTGTGTGGTGTGATACAGTTAAGGGCGCAATGGAGATACACGTGGTATTCCCATTGCGCCCTTATAGGTCATGTGTTCCCAGCAATGGTGCAGGGAATACATTCGTTTGATGTTAATGTCTGTTAATGGGGGGGGGGGGG
>DBLZ01000027.1 GCA_002297545.1 Prevotellaceae bacterium UBA711
GTTCTCGGGCACTACGGAAGTGACCGAGATAACGTATGCCATGGATGTGGTGCCAGCCGAGGAGACGGACAAGCTGCTGCTATTCCGTTTCTCCAAGTGGGCGGGACTGGTGGATGCCGACGACATGTCCGGTGCACCGTTCTACATCAGCATTAGTAAGAACGGACAGTTGCCACCTCCTTCCTTTGATCCTGCCGTCAATACCAAGAAAGGCAAGTTGCAGAAGGCCGTTTTCTACAACGTTCCTGCACGCACTTTCGTCAAGGTGTTCGATGCCGAGAAGGTCTATACAGAGATGGAAGTACCCATTGCACAGTTTGGCTACGAGGAGATCCTTTCCAATGTCCTATTCGACAAGATGCCGGAGACACGCGTTTCTTTCTTCCAGAGCACCGGCGGCATCAAGGAGATCGAAGCCGATATAAAGAAATAGCTCACACACCAGAATAGGAGAGGCGAGGAAACAGCATCCCGGGCCTCTCCTTTTTTATCTCAAACCGGTCATTGGCTTTTCAAAGTCTTTTTGACTTTATATTACTCTTTCACACAAGATGCTTACATATTCCACTCCCGATTGGCTGCTGGCCGCTTCCACCGGCAAAGGCGAGGAACTGGACGAGGCCCGCGCATACGGCCACGGCATTCCATTGTCCCTGCCCAGACAGACACATTCCGACCACGTTCTTCACGTTACATCTCCCGGCCGTCCCGAGGATACCGATGCCGTGTTCACCGATATGCCCGGCCTCTGCCTGGCAGTGAAGACGGCCGACTGCATCCCCGTATTGCTCTACGATAACCGCCTGCGTAGCGTGGCTGCCATACATGCCGGCTGGAAAGGCACGGTGCAGTACATCGTGCGGAAGACCATAGAGGCCATGGGGTCGGACGGCGGTGACCTTTCCGCCATAATAGGACCGGGCATCTCGCAGGCTTCTTTTGAGGTGGGCGATGAGGTGTATGAACGTTTCCGCGCGTCAGGCTTCCCTATGGAACGCATAGCACGCCGTTGGGAACCAACGCCGGAGAAGCCTGAGCCGCGTTGGCATATAGACCTGTGGGACGCCAACAGGTGGATATTGGAACAGAGTGGTGTCCGCGACATCCATGTGGCGGGCGTGGATACCATGACCTCGCCTTTATACTATTCCGCACGGCGCGAGACCATCAACACCGGGCGCAACTACAATTGGATAAGTATACGTATGTAAGGTTCTGGGCGGTCCGATGCTCGTAAAAGGGATGCAAAATGGTAAAGGTCAATCCCAAATCATCGAGCAAGACAATGGCACCATCCCAAACAGGAGATGCACGGTCCATGTGCACGGCAATAATAAGCGGTGTGTTGCGCAGGAGGTTGGGCGTGATGTATTGTGTCCGGAAGCCAGTGATGCCATGCAAACGTGTGGTGTAACACAGTACCTGCTATCTGTGGTCTTATAAGGGCTTTATTAAAACCTCCAGCCATAGAACAGGCGTGCCCGCCATTTGGTGGTGTGTACGCACAAACGATCGTGTTCACCCAGGGCACTGAAGTTGAAGATGAGCGAGGCTCCCATGAAGTTTTGTCTGTAGTTCTTGACCAAGGCCATGCGTCCTGTGACGATGACATCGGGGACGTGCATCTGTTCCGTGCGCCAGCGTTGACCGTTCCACACACGGTTCTGATTCCACACTACCAGGGTGGGCAAGGCAGAAAGGTGCAGTAGCCAACGTCGTTTCATTGCAAAGTTGTAGCCGTAGCCTGCACCGATGGCTATGTTGAGGCTGTTCAGCTTAGAGACGGGTATACCGTCATCCGGGGCACCGTCCGACTCCAGTCTCTGCCACATCAGCGAGAAGCCAATTAGCCATGAACCCGCGCTGCGTCGTTGGATATAGGACTGTGAGAATGCGGCCGGAAATGAGAAACGTCTGTGGTTGAAGGCCAGATAGGCATTGACGTTGGCAGTCTTGCTTCTGACTGTCCCGGCCGGTATGTCCACCTGTTCCTGCCCCTCACGCTGTATCTCTCCGCCTGCACTCTGTTGGTTGTGGTAGATGAGGTCTATGCCCCACAGGTTGCTGTAGGAGTTGAGATTGAACTCGTAGTCTTTGTATTGCCCTGCCCATGACGCAGGATTGACGGAAACTCCCACGGACAGTCCTGCATAGCCCACGGAGAGGTTTAGCGTGCCCTTGACATCGGTATTCAGTATGGCCTCGTATTCCTTGCCCTGTGCCTTGCCTGTCATGTAGAAGGTGGCTCCGGAGATGTTGCCGCGTGTTTTGATCACCCACTTGGTCTGCGGGCGTACGACGTACGTGGTGTCCGTGTTGATGCGACGGTAACGCATTGTCAGCAGGCTGTCTGCCTTCCATAGAAGAGACAGGAACTTGGGGCGTTTACGGGTAGGTGAGGGATGGAGGACTGGTGTGGCTTGTGTCGAACTCACGGTGGTACCAAGGGAGCTTGACGTGCCAAGAGTGTCGACTTGTGCGCCGACCCGGTGGCACGGGTAGCAACAAAACAGCAGAAGCATCAGCAGTCCTGTAGGAAGTATCGGTGCAGTACGCCTGAATGGTTTCATGGTCTGCGTGTTTGGGTGCTCAAAAAAATGAAATGGCATGCTCTGTCTGCCATGTTGCCATGTAGGGGAGCACACCATTCCATCTCTAATAGGTCTATGTCATTCCGGAGCAGGGCATTGCGCATGAGCCCGGGAATGTCTGTTTCAGAACATCTTGTCGGGGTACTGGCCTGCCTCATGCAGCGCAGCCAGTTTGGCCACTGTCTCGGGGCGATCCTCCGGATAGGTTACGCCAAACCACTTTGAAGTGGTGTCCAGAACCTCGCAGGTGGCCTTGCCCTGCTTGATGAGGGTGTCCACCATCAGCGGGATGAAGAACTCGCTCTTCAGGTTGGCCTGGTTCTTGGGGTCTGAGAGGAACACCTTGAAGTAGTCCTCGCTGTACTTGAAGTAGTCCGGTGTGAAGCCCCAGAAATTCATGCTGGTGGGGGCGTTGTCGGGTATGGCATGCCACTTGCCGTCCTCGTCGAGATACTCTACCACGCCGTTGTGACGCTCTATCTTGGTACGCTCCACAACGTCGGTCAGCAGGTGGGTCTCGGGGTCCATCTGGCATATACCACGGCTCACCGTGCCGCTGTCGGACAGGGTGTTGTCCACGCGGAAGCCTACCATCGCATACTTGCCTGTGCTGCCCTCGGGCAGTGAGGTGAGGAACTTGGCCATTACCTGGAAAGCATCGCGGTCGTAGAAGTCATCGCAGTTGAGCACGGCGAAAGGCTCCTTGATTACGTCCTTACCCATCATCACGGCATGGTTGGTGCCCCAGGGCTTCTGACGGCCTTCGGGAACGGTGAAGCCTTCGGGCAGTGCGTCCAGTGCCTGGAAGCACAGTTCGCAGGGCACGTGACCCTCGTATTTGGCCAGTATCTGGGTGCGGAACTGCTCCTCGAAGTCGCGGCGTATTACCCAGACGATTTTGCCGAAGCCGGCCTTGATGGCATCGTAGATGCTGTAGTCCATGATGCTCTGTCCCTGAGGGCCGAGGGTGTCCAACTGCTTCAAGCCACCGTAACGGCTACCCATGCCGGCAGCCAAAAGGAATAGTGTAGGTTTCATTGTGTAATAGTGTTTAATTAGATTAAGTTGTTTACTCTTCGCTACAAATATACGAAGAAAATGCATACGTTGTTCCGTAAAGGGGGAGAAAAAGCATCGCTTGCCCCCAAACAATCCACGGGAAGGCGTGTTTGCGCCCATGGGGCGGGGGCACATGCACCGTGGCGCGTCTGAAATATAAACCCGAATATACGCACGAGAAAACCCGAATATACAGGCGCATATTCCGGTTCTTTCGTCTGCATATTCGGGTTTTCTCTGCCACGTTCCGGCGGGGCTACGGCTCCAGGAGGATGGCGTGGCTTAGGACGGATCGCCTGGCAGTGCGCACCGTGACACGGTGTGCCTGTGTTGTGGTCGTCAGTCCTTAGAACGGGTAGCCAACACCGAAGTGGTAGCCCAGGGACTTGCCGAAGGAGGGCATGTTGTAGTATCCGTCCTTGCCGGTGTCGTAGGGGGCATGTATGCCTATGCCCAGGTCGAAGCGGATGACGAGGAACTCCAAGTCGTAACGCAGTCCCACGCCGGTGCCCAAGGCCAGCTCGCGGCCCAGGTTCTTCCATTGGAATACTCCGCCCGGGCGTCCGGGGTCTTCCTTGGTGAGCCACACGTTGCCAGCGTCCAGGAAGACGGCGCCGTAGAGTTGGCTGACGATGGGGAAACGGTACTCGGCGTTGCACTCGAAGCGTAGGTTGCCCACCTGGTCCAGGTATGAGTAGTAGCTGTTGGCCGGATGGTAGCTGCCGGGACCTATGCCACGGACGCCGAAGGCACGGATGCTGTTGGCGCCACCGGCGGCAAACAGGTCGGCATAGGGCGCCATCTTGCCTCCATAGTTCAGAATGTAGCCCAGGTAGCCGTGCAGTACCATCTGGCTACGGCGCGTCAGTCGCAGCATGTGAGAGTATTCGGCCGTGTACTTCTGGAACTGTATGGCCTGCTTGGTGAAGAGGGACAGGCGGCCCTGTTGTTTCTGTACCTTGGGTGTGGTCCATGTGAAGCCGTATTCCATGCTGGGAACCAGCTTGTCGCGGAGGCTCTCGTACAGGGCCGGGTTTTCTGTCATCAGGCTGTCGAAGCGCTGTGTGGTACGGAGCAGAGTGTTGTATTCCACGTGCACGGGTGTGAACTCGTGCAGTATGTTGCTGCCCTTCTGGAATGTCCACTTGATGCGTGCGCCCGTACTGGCACTGCCGTAGTAGCCGGCACGGTTGGTCCACTTCACATCCAGCTTGAACAGGGTGGTTGCCTGCGTCCGCCGGTCCAGCTTGCGCCACAGGTTGCCGAAGAAGATGAAGCGCGGGTAGGTGAGATTGAGGTTGCCGCCCAGTTCCCACGAGTTGATGCCGGTGTTGTCGCCCTTCATGTTGGCTCCTGTCTGCCATTCGTATGAACCGTTTACGCCCAGGGTCAGTGTTTCTGCGCCACGGAAAGCGTTGCGCTTGTTGATGGAGTAGGCCAGGCCGGGGCCCAGGAGACCGTTGGTCTTGTTGGTGATCTTGGCCTCGAATTCGCTGTCGTATGGCTTGTCCAGCATGCACTGAATGTCCAGGTCCAGTGTGTCGCACGTGATGGTTGCATTGTAGTGACCGTGGAGCAGGGCTGTGTCGCGCGGGACATAGTTGACTTGTACGGAGGAGAAAATGCCCATGGCGGAGAGCTGACTTTGTGTGATGTTGTGCAGCTCCTGGTTGTAGAGGTCTCCTCGCTTCAGGTGCAGGTAGCGGTAGAAGGCGGCGGCGCGCAGGGAGGGTTTGCGCTTCTTGCCTCCACTCCATCGGAGGGAGAAGTTCCTGATGGTGAACGAGTCTGTGAGTTCGCGTGTGTTGTATTTCAGTATGGTGACACGTGTCCGGCCCACGTGGAAAGGCTGTGTGGCGGCGCGGGTCATGGTGGGAGAGGGAACTACCTGTAGTTGCACATGGTCGGGTGTCTCCAGTGTGTCGGCACGATAGGTGATATGGTCGTCGCGGAAGTAGTAGTGGCCGTGGTTGCGCAGTATGGATGCTATGCGCTCGCGCTCGCCCGACAGATCCGCCACGCTGAAGGGGGCATGGCTGTGGAGCAGTGCTCCGCTCATGTTCTGACGTATGAGCGTATCCACGCCGAGCGGGAAGCCACGGTACTCTATGCCGCCGAGATGAAACAGCGTTCCGGGCAGGACCTGATAGGAAACCTTCTTCTTGCGCGGGTTCTTCATGTCGTCTATGCGGTACTGCACGTCGCCACGGAAGTAGCCGTAGTTGCGCAGGACGTTGCGTGCCACCTGGGTACGCACCTTGGGATTGACGGTGCTGATATACTTGGGTGTGGAGCCCAGCGTGTTCATCATCCAGCGTCCGAAGCCCTTCCTGCTTTGTCCGTATCTGTTCCATACCCACAGGCCCAGGGTGAACGGGTGGGTCCATGTGCTGGAACCCATCAGTGAACCGTTCGGGGCAAAGGACAGAGCGCCTGTCACCTCGTTGCGGGTGGTGGCTGCCGCCTCGTCGTCGATCATCTGCTGTCGGCGTATGCTGTCCTTTTCTTCTCGGGTTAGCTCGTCCTGTAACGGTGAGTCCTCTGTCATGGTTACATTGCCGTTCAGAACGTCCTCCACGGCCTTGTAGGCACCGCCTATGGCAGTGATCACTCCGGTACTGTCGGCCTGTTTCTTATGTTTCTCGCCCCAGCGGTGGCCATAGGCCATTTCCTTGATGCCGGCATACAGGTATTCGTCCTCCGGTATGTTCCTGGTCTGATAACAGCTGCTCAGAGTCAGTGCGGCGGCCACCAGCAGGAGGGCCGGGCGTACCTTATTATTATATATATACGTATGGTGTTTCATCCTTGCTTGGTTGTGCGGTAGGAGGAGGTTATCG
>DBLZ01000092.1:0-7071 GCA_002297545.1 Prevotellaceae bacterium UBA711
GTAAGCCACGACCGTCACTTCCTGGACAGCGTGTGCACGCACACCGTAGATATAGACTTCGGCAAGGTGACCATGTTTGCCGGTAACTACAGCTTCTGGTACGAATCCAGCCAGCTGGCACTGCGTCAGGCACAAAACCAGAAGGCCAAGGCCGAGGAAAAGAAGAAGGAACTGGAGGAGTTTATCCGCCGCTTCAGTGCCAACGTGGCCAAGTCCAAGCAGACCACCAGCCGCAAGAAGATGCTGGAGAAACTCAACGTGGACGAGATACGTCCTTCCACCCGCAAGTATCCCGGCATCATATTCCAGATGGAACGTGAGCCTGGCAACCAGATCCTGGAGGTCCAAGACCTCAAAGCCACCATGGAGGACGGCACGGTGCTGTTCGACAATGTCAGTTTCAACATCGAGAAAGGCGAGAAAGTGGTGTTCCTCAGTCATGACCCGCGTGCCATGACTGCCCTGTTTGAGATCATCAACGGCAACCGCGAAGCACAAGGAGGCACATACAATTGGGGCGTAACCATCACCACGGCCTATCTGCCGGTGGACAACACGGAGTTCTTCCAGTCCGACCTGAACCTGGTGGACTGGCTGAGCCAGTTTGGCGAAGGCAACGAAGTGTACTTCAAAAGCTTCCTTGGACGCATGCTGTTCTCTGGTGAAGAGGTGCTGAAGAAGGTTAACGTGCTGTCGGGTGGCGAAAGGATGCGTTGCATGATCGCTCGCATGCAGTTGAAGAACGCCAACTGCCTTATCCTGGATACCCCCACCAACCATCTCGACCTCGAGAGCATACAGGCATTCAACAACAACTTGAAACTCTACAAGGGCAATATCCTTTTTGCCAGCCATGACCACGAGTTCATACAGACCGTTGCCAACCGCATAATCGAGCTGACACCGAATGGCACCATAGACAAACTCATGGAATACGATGACTATATCATGAGCGACCAGATAAAGGAGCTTAAGGCAAAGATGTACACCAACTAAGCAGGCGTGGCCTCTATACCTTAATATATATAGAGAATGACATGGACAGGGCAAGTGCTGAATGCCGCTTACCTGCCGTAATGACATAAAACGTGCCAAGATGACATTGGCACGTTTTGTGCAGTATAGCACATAATAAACATTGTACATAAATATGGCAACAGAAGAGACTATCAATAACGAAGAATTGGCACCCGAGGAGACACCGGTAGACGAAACCATAGCAGGGCAGTCCGAACAGGGAAAAAACGCAGAAACTACCGCAGCAGAAGAGCAGTCTGAGCAGGATCTTTTGGAGGCCGCACAGGCAGAGATTGCAGAACTGAAGAAACAGTTGCTATACAAAGTGGCCGAGTTCGACAATTACCGCAAACGTGTCATCAAGGAGAAAGCCGACCTCATATTGAATGGAGGTGAGAAGATTATCACGGCCATTCTGCCTGTCATGGACGATATGGAACGTGCCATAGAGCAGATGCAAAAGGCCGAAGACGTGCAGGCCGTTGTGGAGGGAGTTGTCCTTATACAGAAAAAATTTATGGGCATCCTGGAGAAGCAGGGCTTAAAAGCTATAGACACGAAAGATGCAGCCTTTGATGTGGAACTGCATGAAGCCATAGCCCAATTCCCGGCGACTACACCGGAAATGAAGAACAAGGTAGTGGACTGTACCCTGAAAGGCTATAAACTGAACGAAAAGGTCATCCGTCACGCTCAGGTGGTTGTAGGGATTTGATGCCTCATAGGCCTCAGGACCAAACATCATCCACTATGCCCCATGGATCATGGGAATATAAATCTGCAAAACAAGGAAAAACATGGCAGAAAAAAGAGACTACTATGAAGTGCTCGGCATACAAAAGGGCGCTTCTGAAGACGAGATAAAGAAGGCCTATAAGAAAATGGCCATCAAATATCATCCGGACCGTAACCCCGGCGACAAAGAAGCCGAGGAGAAGTTCAAAGAGGCTGCGGAAGCATACGATGTGTTGCGCGACCCAGACAAACGTGCACGATATGACCAATTCGGCCATGCCGGAATGGGTGGAGCCGGTGGCTTTGGCGGCGGCCAGGGCTTTGACATGAACGACATCTTCTCTATGTTCGGCGATATTTTCGGCGGACACATGGGAGGTGGAGCTTTCGGAGGTTTTGATGGATTCGGAGGTTTCGGAGGTGGCAGACATGGAGCACAACGCCAGCAGGGCAGTAACCTCAGGCTCAAGGTCAAGCTTACATTGGAGGAAGTGGCCAAAGGTACGACCAAAAAGTTCAAAGTAAGAAAGGATGTGACCTGTCCATACTGTAAAGGTACAGGCTCAGAGGATGGTAAGACAGAAAATTGCAGCACATGCCACGGCAAGGGCTATGTCAACCACACGGTGAACACGATGCTCGGCCGTATGCAGCAACAGAGTGTATGTCCCACATGTGGTGGCAATGGTACCGTAATAAAGAACAAATGCACGCACTGTGCGGGTACAGGTGTGGTCAACGGTGAAGAGGTCGTGGAGGTGCAGATTCCGGCAGGCATTCAGGATGGCATGATTCTTACCGTACAAGGCAAGGGCAATGCAGGACGTAACAACGGTTATGCAGGAGACATACAGGTGTTTGTCGAGATTGAGCCACACACGGAACTCACACGCCGGGACAATGACCTTATATATAACCTGCTT
The DNA here is from genome assembly GCA_002297545.1 of Prevotellaceae bacterium UBA711. GTDB lineage: Bacteria > Bacteroidota > Bacteroidia > Bacteroidales > Bacteroidaceae > Physcousia. The sequence continues at coordinate 2,676 of DBLZ01000092.1, forward strand.
TTGGACCTGCCTACAGCAATCCTTGGCGGCTCGGCAGAGATTCCCACCATAGACGGGCGAGTGAAGATTAAAATCGAACCCGGAACCCAACCAGGCAAGACCGTACGCCTGCGTGGCAAAGGCCTGCCAGCACTGCAAGGTTATGGCTATGGCTATGGCGACCTGATAGTCAATATCTCTATCTATATTCCGGAAACACTCACAAAGGATGAGCACGACGCAATAGAGAAGATGAAGGATAGCGACAGTTTCAAGCCGTCACAGACAACACGGAGTTCCTTCTTCCAGAAATTCAAGAACCTCTTTACATGAGCCAACACAACATTTTGAATTAAAACTCGATTCAAATGACATACAGCGAAGCAACAGAGTATCTGTTCACCTCAGCCCCGTTGTTCCAAAACATCGGGGCTGGAGCATATAAGGAGGGACTTGAGAACACAGAGACGCTGGATCGACATTTCGGACATCCGCACCTCAAATATAAGACCATACATGTTGCCGGTACCAACGGCAAGGGTAGCGTCTGTCATACATTGGCTGCCATATTGCAATGTGCAGGCTACAAGGTAGGACTATACACAAGTCCACATCTGCTGGACTTCCGGGAGCGCATTCGTGTAAACGGAAGCATGATACCAGAGCAACGCGTCGTGCGCTTCGTGGAAGAGGAGCGCACTTTCTTTGAGCCGCTGCACCCATCGTTCTTTGAGCTGGCCACGGCCTTGGCATTTAAATACTTTGAAGAAGAAAACGTGGATATTGCGGTGATAGAAACAGGATTAGGTGGACGCTTGGATTGCACCAACATCATCACCCCAATCCTGTCAGTCATCACCAATATCAGCTTTGACCACGTACAGTTCCTTGGCAATACTCTTGAAGCCATAGCAAAAGAGAAGGCAGGAATTATAAAGGCCGGCGTGCCTGTTGTAATAGGAGAAACCGGTGGCCACAACGATGTCCGCAAGGTATTCCTCGATAAAGCGGACGAAATGCGCTCTCACATCTGCTTTGCCGATGAAACACATCACGATACCGTTGACACGGAGCTAAAAGGCTCTTGTCAGGAGAAAAATACGCAAACCATACTTACGGCACTGGATGTCTTGAGGGGAACTTACAGCACGTCCACAGTAAAATGCGACAGTACCACGGAAGACAAATGTCTCCATATCACAGAACGGGACATAGAAAAGGGCTTCGCCAATGTTTGTGAGCTTACAGGTCTGATGGGACGATGGCAAATAATCTTCCGTGACCCATTGACGATATGCGACACAGGACACAATGTCGGTGGGTGGGAGTACTTGGGCAAACAACTGGAGTCTACGCCCGGTACCCTGCATATAGTAATAGGTATGGTAGGAGACAAGGACGTAAGCACTGTGGTAACGATGCTTCCGAAACGAGCAAAATACTATTTCACACAGGCGAGTGTCAAACGCGCCATGCCAGTTGAGCAGTTTGCTGAGACCGCGCGTTCCATCGGGCTGTCGGGCAAGACCTATATAAATGTTCATGATGCCTACCTTGCAGCCAAGCAAGATGCCAAGGCAGGCGACACGATTTTCATAGGAGGAAGTACGTTCGTAGTTGCTGATATGCTGAAAAGCATTCAATAAGGAACAATAACAGACTTTATTCATCAGGGGCATGTTTTTCCGTTGGCAAGTATTGTCGGTGTGGAGATAATTTTGTATATTTGCATCAGCAAGTAGATACTTAAAATACTAATCCCAATGGAAAAGACTTTGATTTCCGGCTTGAAGCGTGCAGACTTCCAAGCCATGGTACAAGGCAAGGAAACTGACTTGTACACTTTGACCAATGCACATGGCATGGAGGTGAGCATCACCAACTACGGTGGTTCGCTGGTATCCATCATGGTACCCGACAGGGATGGCAAGATGGCAAACGTTATACAAGGTCACGACTGCATACAGGACTGTCTCAATAGTCCCGAACCGTTCCTCTCCACGCTGGTTGGCCGATATGGCAACCGCATTTGCCGTGGCAAGTTCACAATGAACGGCAAGGAATACAGCCTCTCCATCAACAATGGTCCCAACCATTTGCATGGCGGTCCCACAGGTTGTCACGCCAGAGTATGGGATGCAGAACAGTTGAATGGCCAGGAACTCGTACTGCGCTATACTTTTGCTTACTACGAAGAAGGCTTCCCCGGTGAGTTGAAGATGACAGTCAAGTACTCATTGACCGACAATAACGAACTGATCATCGACTACCGTGGCACTACCAACAAGAAGACTGTAGTCAATATGACCAGCCATGGCTTCTTTTCTTTAACCGGCATCGGCACCCCCACCCCATCCCAGTTGGACACCATCCTCACCATCAATGCCGACTTCTATGTCCCAATCGATGAGAATAGTATCCCCACAGGTGAGATACGAAAGGTAGAAGGCACACCGTTTGACTTCCGCACCCCCAAGCCCGTTGGCCGAGACATTGCTGCTGATGACGAACAAATAAAGAACGGTACAGGCTATGACCACTGCTACGTGCTGAACAAGCACGAACCCGGCGAGTTGACTTTGGCCGCGTCCATGGTTGAGCCTTCAACAGGTCGTACGATGGAGTGCTGGACTACAGAGCCCGGAGTACAGTTCTATAGCGACAACTGGGCCGATGGCTACAAGGGACAACATGGCGCCACCTTTGGCAAGCACTCTGGTCTATGTTTTGAGGCACAGCACTTCCCCGACTCTCCAAACCGCGCTCACTTTCCCAGCGTACAATTGAAACCTGGCGAGGTCTACATCCAGAAGACTGTATACAAGTTCGGCATACACAAGTAAGGACAATAACAAGCTGCTCTTTCTCCCACAGAGGAGAAAGGGCGGCTTTTATTGATTAGCCAACAATCATTCTAACACAATAACAACTAACAAACTTAACTTAAACAAATGGCTCAAAAAACAAAACAATGGGGCGCGATTATCGTGATGATTGCGCTGTTTGCGATGATTGCCTTCGTGACCAACCTATGTAATCCGATGGCAACAATCATTAAGGCACAAGGAGACATCTCCAACGTGCTCGCACAAATCGGTAACTATGGCAATTTCGGTGCCTACCTTCTTATGGGTATCCCTGCCGGTATGCTTATCGCCAAGTATGGATACAAGAAGACCGCATTGATTGGCCTTTGCGTTGGTATCGCCGGCATTCTTATTCAGTGGGCAAGCAGCTTCTTTGATCCTCAGACCGATGGCGTTGGTCTGATTTTTGCCGTGTATCTGTCAGGTGCGCTTATCTCCGGCATGTGCATGTGCATACTCAACTGCGTTGTAAATCCCATGCTTAACCTCCTCGGCGGTGGTGGCAATGGTGGTAACCAGCTGATTCAGGTAGGTGGTGTGTTCAACTCTGCTGCTGCCGTTGCATGCTACATTCTCATGGGTGCCTTGATAGGCGATGCAGCAAAAGCAAAGATGGCCGACGCTACCCCCGCTCTGATGATTGCCCTTGCAATCTTCGTCGTGGCATTCGTGGTCATATGTATGACAAAGATTGAAGAGCCCGAACAAGCACCGGTGGATTTGACTTTGATCCCCAAAGCTCTGAGCTATCGCCACTTTGCATTAGGTGCTTTGGCCATCTTCTTGTACATGGGTATTGAGGTCGGTGTGCCCAACTATGTCGACAAGTTTATGGTCAACGACCTGAATATCCCTGCTGCCATATCCGGACTGTTGGTTGCCGTATATTGGGCAAGCATGATGATTGGACGATTTGTCGGTGCAAGCATTGGTTCCAAAGTCAGCGCCCGTGCAATGATCACCACTGTCAGCATTGCCACCCTGCTTCTCGTTGGCTTTGGTATGTTTGCCCCACAGAACATTCTGGTTAGCTTCCCTGGTGTTGACTGGGGCAAACTGGAACTGATATGGCAGCCTGTACCTGTTGGTATTTTTGCTATGCTTCTTGTAGGTCTGTGCACATCTGTCATGTGGGGTGCCATCTTCAACATGGCCGTTGAGGGACTGGGCAAGACAACAGCCATTGCCTCAGGTATCTTCATGGCATGCGTTTGTGGTGGTGCTGTCCTGCAGTTCACACAGGCTTACGTTGCCGATATCTTTGGCTACATAAACAGCTTCTGGGTGGTAATTGCCTGCGCTGCATACCTTCTCTTCTATGCACAGATTGGTAGCCGCCCCGTACAAAAGTAAATTATCATTAACCTATTCCGCTGCCCATGTCCGTGGATAGCAGATAACAAACACTAATACAACTATGAAACTGACAATTGATGATGTAAGAAGTCGCTTCATCAAGCACTTCGACGGTGAGACTGGCCACGTATACGCTTCTCCTGGTCGTATCAACCTGATCGGCGAGCACACCGACTATAACAATGGCTTTGTAT
>DBLZ01000092.1:7398-7788 GCA_002297545.1 Prevotellaceae bacterium UBA711
ATAACAATGGCTTTGTATTCCCCGGAGCAGTACAGCAAGGAATGATTGCGGAAATCAAGCCTAATGGAACACGTAATGTGAATGCTTATTCTATTGACTTGAAAGATAAAGTGACTTTCTCTTTGGACGATCCCGAAGGTCCCAAAGCTACTTGGGCACGCTATATCTATGGCGTATGCCGTGAGATGATGGCTTTGGGTGTTCCCGTGGAGGGCTTCAACACCGCTTTTGCCGGTGACGTTCCATTGGGTGCAGGCATGAGCAGCTCCGCAGCATTGGAGAGCACATTCGCTTTCGCATGCAACGACCTGTGGGGCGACAACAAGATAGAAAAGATGGAACTGGCACGCGTAGGCCAGCGCACCGAGCACAAGTACATCGGTTGCAACT
>DBLZ01000119.1 GCA_002297545.1 Prevotellaceae bacterium UBA711
CGATCTGAGCCAGGAAGTGGGAAGGTCCGGCCGTGGAAAAGACGCCTTTCCTTGCCGGTTTTGCCGTGAGTGCCGACTTCGTGGGACTGGTAATGAAAGTAGCCGGCAGCACGTTCTCACAGTTGGAAATTGCCGGACGCCTCAACCTGAAGGAAAGGGTGTTCCCCGTATTTGAAATAGGTCTTGCCCAAGGAGACCGCACAGGAAATTCCAAAGACAACATCTTTCACACATCGGCGCCCTACTTCCGTGTCGGCGTGGATGTCAACGCCAACAAAAAGCGTACGTCCAACCGCCTGATGGTAGGCTTCCGCATAGGTTATTCCTCGTTCAAATACGACTACACGGGACCATCCATGAAAGACCCCGTATGGGGCGAGACCATCCCGCTGGACATGCGCGACATTGATGCCAGTGCCGTATGGATTGAGCCGGCCATAGGCTTCGAGACCAAGATATGGAGCTTCATCCGCCTGGGCTGGAACGTGCGCTATAAGTTCCGCATGTCACAGAAGAGCTACGAATACGGACAACCGTGGTACATCCCGGGCTATGGCCCAAATGGGGCCAACTGCTGGGGCGGAACGGTCAACCTTATCTTCGACTTCGGCCGAACGATGAAAAAAGGCAAATAAGCAAGGTAAAAAACACATTACACACCGGATATACACATGAAACCAAGCAAAGTCCAAATCGCATTCCTGCTGCTCCTGATCGCCGGAACCATGTATATAGCCTTCTCTCCTCAAGGGCAAGTCAAGAATGCACAGACAAGGAAATTCACAGAGCCTATATTTGGCACTGTCATGAATGTCACATACACCTCCGACAGGGATCTGCGAGACACCATCATGGCCTGCCTGCACGGCGTGGACGCTTCCTTGTCGATGTTCAACCCCCGCAGCACCATCTCACGCATAAACCGTGGCGAGACAGATACGCTGGACCTACATCTGCAAGCCATCCTACCCATGGCACAGAGTGTGTCCGAAGCCACCGGTGGAGCCTTCGACATAACCACCGCCCCATTGGTCAATGCATGGGGGTTCGGATTCAAGCACTCGCAACTGCCCACCGCCGCACAGGTGGACAGCCTGCGAGCCATGGTCAACTACAAGTCCATCTCTTGGCAGGACGGACGCATCCGTAAAGAAAATCCCAACGCCGTCATAGACCTCAGCGCCATAGCCAAGGGCTACGGTGTGGACATGGTGGCACGACTGCTCAACGAGCATTCGGTGCAGGACTACATGGTGGAGATAGGGGGCGAGATAGTCTGCCAGGGCAACAACCCCAAGGGCGAAGCATGGCACATAGGCATCAACCGTCCGGTACAGGACAGCACGTGCACCAACAACGAGGTGCAGGAGATCATCGAGGTTCACGACCGTGCCATGGCCACCAGCGGCAATTATCGCAACTTCTATGTCACCGACGACGGACGCACACTGTCCCACACAATCGACCCCACCACTGGCTATCCCGTACAGCACAGCCTACTGTCCAGCACCGTGCTGGCTCCCACCTGCGCCATGGCCGACGCCTTTGCCACAAGTTTCATGGTCGTGGGCATCGACAGTGCATTGAAGATAGTGGACAGGCACCCCGAACTGGACGTTTACTTTATCTACACCGACAGCACGGGTACCTACCGCACATGGAATAACTTCATATCCCGAAACTGACGTGACAGGTGACGATGAAACTGCGTGATCTCTACATACGGGCCACATCCCTTCCTCTGCTGCAAGGCCTCTCTGCCGAACACATCCTGCAGATGCAGGAACGCGGAGCCATGCGCATAATCAGCATGGAACCGGAGGAAGGCGACATTGTAGTGGAGGGGCAATTTTGCAAGAATCTGATTCTGCTTATGGAAGGCACCATAGCTTGCACCACCAAGGGCAAAGACTGGACCCTGACAGAAGAGATTCACGCTCCGGAGGTCATAGAGGAAGAAACCCTGTGGAGCCTGTCGCAGGCATATAAGCACACCTATACACCAATTACCGAAGGGCGCATGATCATCGTGGACCGCCACCATGTCATGCACACCATGATGCAATTCGAAATATTCCGCATCAACCTTCTCACCCGCATGTCCACACGGTTGGAACGCAAGGAACTCCTTTCCCGTCGCTTCCCTCCACGTGGCACTGAGGAAAAGATACTGCACTTCATACACACCATCTCCCACACCACCACGTTTCCCAAGTCACTCCACATCAAGATGACCACCCTGGCAGACATCGTGGACGACACGCGCCTAAACGTATCTCATGCGCTACGCAACCTGCAGCAGCAGGGTATGCTGACATTATCACGAGGCCACATCATCATACACAATTAACATCATCACACATGGAGAATCCGTTTTATAGCAAGAAATACAACACCCCATACGAGGTGCCGCCATTCGGGCAAATACGCTTCGAACACTACGAACCCGCCATAATAGAGGGCATGCGCCTGGAGCAGGAGGCCATAGAGGCCATCTGCAACAACCCCGAGAAGCCCACATTCGAGAACACCATCCTGCCCAAGACGGGCGAGATGCTGGAGAACGTGACCAGCGTGTTCTTCAACCTGCTGTCGGCATGCAACAGCCCGGAGATGGAGGAGCTGTCGCAGAAGATGGCTCCGCTCCTGAGCCAGCACTCCAACAGCATCATCATGAACGAACGCCTGTTCCGACGCATCAAGCACGTGTGGGAGAACCGCCATCTCCTGGACACCGAGCAGCAGGTGCTCATGGACAAGATATACGACGGATACCTGCGTACAGGTGCCAACCTGCCCAAGGAGAAGAAGGAGGCACTGGCCGAAATACGTACCAAACTATCACAGCTATCGCTACAGTTCTCACATAACGAACTGCACGACACCAACGAATGGTTCATGCACCTGACCACGGAGGAAGAACTGGACGGTCTGCCCGAGAGTGCACGTGCCACCGCCAAACAGGAGGCGGAGAACCGCAGTATGGACGGTTGGGTGATTACGCTCCAGGCTCCTTCCTACGGCCCGTTCATGCAGTATAGCCGCAGGCGCGACCTCAGGGAGAAAGCATATCGTGCCATGAACAGCATCTGCACGCACGACAATGACAACAACAATTTTTCCAACGTGCGCTCCATCGTGGATCTCCGCCTGCAGTTGGCCCAGGTGATGGGCTACAGGACTTATGCCGACTTCGTACTGGAGCGACGTATGGCGCAGGACGTACAGCATGTAACCAACCTGATGGATAAGCTGCTGACCGCCTACCGCCCCGTGGCCATCCGTGAAGTGAAAGAGATAGAGGACTTCGCACGCAAGCAGGAGGAAGACGCCTTCGTACTGCAGCCATGGGACTTCGCACACTACGGTTACCTGCTGAAAGTAGAGCGCTACAACATCGACAGTGAGATGCTGCGCCCCTATCTGCCACTGGAACAGGTGCAACAGGGCGTGTTCGGACTGGCCACACGTCTCTACGGCATCACGTTCCACCGCGCCAACGACATTCCCGTGTACCATCCCGACGTGGTGGCCTACCGCGTTCTGGACGCCGACGGCACATTCCTGGCCGTGCTGCTGGCCGACTTCCATCCGCGTGCCAACAAGCAATCCGGTGCATGGATGACTACCTACCGCGAGCAGTGGATGGAAGAAAAGACCGGCGAGAACGTCCGCCCCATAGTATCCATAGTGATGAATCTGACCAAGCCAACCAAGGAGAGACCCGCCCTGCTCACCCTGGGCGAGGTGGAGACCTTCCTGCACGAGTTCGGCCACGCCCTGCATGCCATCTTCTCGCAAGTGAGGTACGAGGCGCTATCCTGCACCAACGTCTACTGGGACTTCGTGGAACTGCCCTCGCAGTTCATGGAGAACTATGCCACGGAACCGGAGTTCCTGGCCACATTCGCACGCCACTACCAGACAGGCGAGCCTATGCCAGAGGAACTGATACACCGCATACGCGAAAGCCGCAACTTCCAATGCGGTTACGCCTGCTGCCGACAGGTGAGCTTCTGCCTGCTGGACATGGCCTACTACACGCTCACCACTCCCCTCACCCGGGACATCCCCACATTCGAACGTGAGGCCTGGGCACCGGCCATAGTGCTGGACACGCTGGACGAAAGCTGCATGAGCGTACGCTTCGGCCACATCATGTCCGGAGGCTACTCGGCCGGCTATTACAGCTACAAGTGGGCAGAGGTTCTGGACGCCGATGCTTTCAGCGTATTCCAGCAGGAGGGTATATTCAACACCGAGACGGCCGCCCGCTTCCGCCGCGAGGTATTGTCACGCGGCTGCTCCGAGCACCCCATGACGCTGTACAAGAACTTCCGTGGCGGCGAACCTACCATAGACGCCCTGCTACGCCGCAACGGCATAGAACAGCCTAACACCAGAGACTGAGCACACATCACTCTATTTACACCCACATGAACATGAGCGAAACCAAAAACACACTGCTGGACCGCCGCTACCTGCGCATGGCTGCCATCTGGAGCGAGAACAGCTACTGCCGACGCCGGCAGGTAGGGGCACTCATCGTCAAGGACAAGATGATTATCTCCGACGGATACAATGGCACGCCAAGCGGCTTTCCCAACGTTTGCGAGGACACCAACAACGTCACCCACCCCTATGTGTTGCATGCCGAGGCCAACGCCATCACCAAGGTGGC
>DBLZ01000047.1 GCA_002297545.1 Prevotellaceae bacterium UBA711
CGATTCAATGGGGTGATGCCTAAGAGACGGTCATTGATGGTGACCCCATATCCGCCGTCGCTGACCATGTTCTCAAAGCCGAGGCTGTGCATATAGTCCACGGCCATGGCCTGGGAACGCCCTGTGGCTATGCACAGAAAGTGCCCGGCCCGACGCAGTTTCTCCAGGGCAACGATAGTGGACTCCGGTATGTAGGTGTTGCCATATCCACCCGCTGCCAATGTGCCGTCAATATCAAAGAACAGGTATCTCTTCCTTGCCATGTCGCTCCCCTTATGTTTGGTATGTTGTGATTATTGCCAGACACAAGTCATCCTCTGTGGCGCAAGTGTTGCCGCCGCCCGGAGCATGGCATTGCTTCTGTCTGGTACTGGTGTGTTACTTCTGTTTGGAATACTTCTTTATTAGGTTGTAGGCCTGATAAAGTCCCATCTCGCCCGCCTTGGACAGATCGGCCAGTCCCTTCTGTGCATCTCCTGCCAAGATGTATGACACGCCGCGGTTGTAATAGGCCTCCGGCATATCCTCATCCCTTGCTATGGCTTCAGTATAGGCAGTTATGGCCGAGGCATAGTCCTTCAGCTTGACATATGTATTGCCCACGTTATACGAAGCATAAGGAAATGCCTTGATAGACTTGGCACACAACCTCCAGTCCTGCAAGACTTCCATGTATCCAAGGCGCATTTCACTGTCGTTGAGCGGCTGGGCCTCTATTTGCGATGTACGCACCTGGGCACGCAGGAAATGAAGCAGCGGATGGGCCTGCGGAACAGACACTATCATGGAATCCAGCAAAGTCATGGATGACTCGAAGTCACGCACGATGTAATTGTCCATCACCAACTGGCACTTCATATCCAAAATGTCGTCACGCACTATCCTCTCCTGGTGCATGGCCAGACGGACGCTGTCCAACGTGATCTCTTCACTGCACACGAGCAGAGGCTGTTCCAGGCCACACTTCACGGAAAAATCTTCCACGTCCTTGCTGTAGGGCACATAGCGCCGCGTGGGATGCTCGCCACGATAGAAGCCAAGTACATACATGGGCAGGCACTTGAGTTCTGTCTGACGGTTTTGTACACGTCCGCGGAACTCGCTGGCGTATGTATCCCAGGCCGACTCGGCGTCGTCCACCACCAACTTATTATAGTCCTCTATGTTGGTGTCGCTCTTTTTCCTCGTGGTCTTCTGCACCTTATACGTGCCGGTACGAGCCTCCATTTCCGCCTTCAGCACACGGAACTCGTCACGCTCCGCACCATACGTATCACCTATCTTACGCAGTATGGCAGCACGCTGGCGGTATCCGGCCCAGAACTGGGGATAGGATTCGATGACTGTGCTGATGTCGCGTATGGCACCACGGTAATCGCCTGTCTGATCCAATAGGATGGCTCTGTTGTAGAGAGCTATCATGTTGTCCGGCTCAACGGACAGAACATAGTCAAAGTCTTCGATGGCACGGTTGTCGTCACCCACCTGTGCTCGCAGGAGGCCGCGGTTGTAATGCGCCACATAGCTGTTCTTGTCTATCTCGATGGCCTGATCGTAGTCCGACATTGCCCCTCTGATGTTCTGTTGGTGGAAACGTGTCAGAGCACGGCTTACGTACAATCCGGATACACGTGGCTTCTGCATTATGGCACGGTTCAGGGCAATCTCGGCCTCAGGATACTCCTCGCGGTTTACCAGCATGCCGGCCTTCATGCTCCATGCCCCGCCATCGTAACTGTCAAGCACCAGAGCACTGTCCACCCATACCTCTGCTCCCAGCGTATCCTTCTTGGCCAAGGCCACCTGGGCCTTCATCGTACATTGCGACGACTCGCGGGGCCACAGTACCATCATGCTGTCCAAAGCCACATCGGCACTGTCGTAACGGTTGATCTCCATCAGGCACAAGACCATATTGTGCCAGTTGTTGCGCTCCATGGGATTCTGCTGTATGGATGCCTGATAGTCATCCACAGCCATGGCATAACGTTCCTGATTGATGCGGCAAAGGGCACGCAGCGAATAGTACTGCGCTGTGTAGGGACGTCTGTCCAAGGCTCTGGAGCAATCGGCCTCAGCACCACTGTAGTCCTCCAAATAGAACTTGGCCAAACCACGATAAAAGTATGGCTCGGCCAAATATGGCTTGGCGGCAATGACGGCGTTGAACCTCTGTATGGCCAATACGTAGTCCTCGTAATACAGGGCGTTCCTGCCCATGAGAATCACACGGTTGGTGTTTATCTGCGCTGAGGCTACCGCACTATATATAATAAGGTATAGTACGAGGAAGATGTGACGATGCATGCTGTTAGATAGACGTGCTGTTACTTGTGCAAAGGCTTCACCTTGTAATCGGCGCGGAAAAGCCCCTTGACCAATTGCTTCAACTTGGGAGCCATCAGCTGGCGGCGCAGACCTCTCAAATGGTCTGTGTACACCACCCCATCCAGATGGTCGAACTCATGCTGCATAACCCTGGCCAGGAAACCATCGACCCATTCATCGTGTTCCTGAAAGTTCTCGTCCTGATAAGTGACATGTATGCGGGTAGGCCTCGTTACTTTCTCGGACAGACCCGGCAACGACAGGCAACCTTCCTCCTGCGTCTCCATCTCACTGTCATCTACCTCTTCTATATAAGGATTGATGAACACACGCTTGTATCCCGCATACTGGGGTTCATCGTCACTGATGCAATCCAAGTCAATAATGGCAAGTCTGATAGACAGACCTACTTGTGGAGCTGCTAATCCTACTCCATGACTCTTTTCGAGAGTCTCCCACATATCCTGTATGATATCATGGAGCTGCGGGTAATCCGGTTCCACTTCTTCTGTCTCCTTGCGCAAGACAGGCTGGCCGTATGTGTATATTGGCAATATCATTCTTACTGTATGTTATGTCCTTTCTATGTTTGTCGGCAATAGATGTGACGCACGCCTCCGGCAAGTAGCATGCACATCGGCCACCGGTACAAGACCTGCCGCCTCGCAGGAAGATACAAGGCATGTGACTAAGCCCGCCGTTCCATCCATCCCTGAAGTATGATGGTGGCACTTATCTCATCTACCAACGCCTTGTTCTGACGCGCTTTGCGTCCTATGCCGCTATCCAGCATGGTCCTGTGTGCCAACACGCTGGTATAGCGTTCGTCCCACCACTCCACCGGTATGTCGGGGAAGGCCGCTGTCAATTTATTCACAAAAGCCTGGACGCGAGGTAAATTCTCGCTATCCAGGCCATTAGTCTGCTTAGGCAAACCCACCACGAACCGTTCCACTGGTTCCTTTAACACATACTCCTGCAGAAACTTCATCAAAGAGGAAGTGTCCACCGTAGTCAATCCGCCTGCAATAATCTGACACGGATCAGTAACCGCAAGGCCGGTGCGTCGTTTGCCGTAATCAATACTCAGTACGCGAGCCATCGATTACTTCTGATACAGTATCCAAGCGTCTGCGTAGGTAGCACGTACATTGTTGCGTCCCTGTACGGCAGAAGCCTTGTCATCATGGGTAGACAATACCACGCGGTACATGTTGGAGGGACTCTTAACGACCTGTGCCTGATAGCCCTGACCCTTCAACTGGTTCTGCAAGGCCGTGGCATTGGTCTGCACGCTGAAACTGCCTACCACAACGCTGTAAGCCTTCAGACCTGCGCCGTTTACCATGGTGACCTCTTCTGTACGAACTTTCTCGCTGCTATAGTCCTGAACCGGTGTAACAGTCTGAACCGGTGTAACAGTCTGCACAGGAGTCACGGCAATTGCCTCTGAGTTACCGTCCTCTGTGTTCACTGGAGTAACCGTTGTAGTGGTGGTAGTGGTCTGCTGAGCCTGAGCCTTCTCATAAGCCTTCTTATATGCACTCTCACCACTCTTGCAGGAACTTACGGCAAAAGCTCCCATCAGGGCTACGCCCATCCAAAATGTCTTCTTCATAATCGTTATAGAAGTTTAATATAAGATTTACTGCTATTGGGTGTATTTCACACAATGCAAAGGTACGAAGAAAACATGAAAAGTGCCACATCCAAGTGCTAATAATACGCATTTGCCATATAAAATACGTTAAATGGACAAAAAAGGCGACGCATTAGGCCGCCACTTTGAATAAAATGCCTATATTTGCGTTGGAAACAGTTCCACGCGACACACACCAAGGAGCTGTACCGAGAGTGAGAGAACATAGTATTAACACACAACTAAAACTCAAACGTTATGAAAGCAATCAATTATCTGTTGGCCTTTATTGGCGGTGCTGCCGTAGGCGCTGCTGCCGGTATTCTCTTTGCACCCGAAAAGGGAGCTGACACCCGTGCTATGATAGTAGAGAACCTCAAGAAGCGTGGCATCAAGCTTAGCAAGAAAGAAATGGAAGACCTGGCAAGCGACATTGCCGAGGACTTAGGTTTGGACAACGCGGAATAAAACCCGGCAGTTTAGACTGCGACATATTATAGACACATTGGAAGAATTCAAAGAGCTGTTCCTCCTGTTGAAGGAATACATAGACAAACAGAAGGAAGATATGACACTCGGGGCGGCGGAGAGCCTGACAAAGGTTCTCTCTGCCTTGATTATCGGAGCCATACTATTCTCCTTCGGTTGCATCATACTGCTATTAGCCTGCATCGCTTTGGCGTTCTTCATCGGAGAATGCACCAACTCGACTGCCCTCGGGTTCAGCGTAGTGGCAGGGATGATACTTGCGCTGGTGCTTGTCTTCTGGTTCAACCGCAAACGATGGGTGATACAATCTATAGCCAGTTTGATGATTCACGTTTTTTTTAGCCAGCAGAATTCCGAGGACAATGAAGCAATAGAAAAATGACAGCCGCACAGATACAAGACATACTCAACCACAAGGACATACTTTTGGCCATCAGAAGCAAGCGTGTCAAGAACCAAGCAGAGTTGGATCGGCTGCAAAAGCGGCTGATGCAGAAGTTCAGGGCGGCTGTTGCTCCGGCACCTCGCCCAACGAACACCATGGATATTGCACTCAATGCCGCACACAATATATTCCAGATTTGGCAGGGCGTAAGTTTCGGTCTCAAAGTAGTACGCGGCTTCCGGTCCGCATTCAAGACAAAATGAGCGACGGAAATTTTAATCGTGCCCTGTTGCCTCATACACCTTACCATAGCGGATTGGCCACAGGTAGGATGCAGATGCGCGCCAAGGCATTAGAGGCCCTAATGACCATTCTGAATGAACGCCTCCCGGACACCACCCCTCAACAACGCGAAGAGATTATAGATGCGTTCAAGGAAAAGACACGCTTCTGACACACGTAGGTCACAATATGTGAGTCATATTCTATTGAAGCAACATTGTTTAGCCTGTTCCCCTCCGCTTTATTGACCCCGAAACATTATTTAATGCCCCTGGCATTTAATGCGCGTGAGTAACGACGTGCATTGGCAAGATGTTGGGAGTATGTCATTGCAAAATTGTGCGCTCCGGAGAAGTCTTCCTTGGCACACATGTACAGATACCCATGCTGTTCCCGATTTAACACGGCATCTATTGCATTGACCGATGGAATGCGGATGGGACCGGGAGGCAAGCCTTTGTTGAGGTATGTGTTATATGGGCTTTCCACCTGCAGATGTGCATTATATATACGGCGCAACGAGAAGTCGCCCAAGGCAAACTTGATCGTAGGGTCGGCCTGCAGTGGCATGCCTATCCTGAGACGATTGATATACATACCCGCCACCTTAGGCATCTCGGGCACATAAGCAGTCTCTTCAGCAACAATACTGGCCAGGGTTACTACTTCCTCATGAGAGAGCCCCAACTCCTTGGCCTTAACAGAACGCTCTGAGTTCCAAAAAGCCATATTCTCCCTTAGCATCCGCTCCATGAACTTATCAAGAGAGATGTTCCACCACATTTGATAGGTATTGGGGATGAACAGAGCCGGAAGCGTCTGCGGCGTATAGCCAAGACGTGCACAGAAGGACGTGTCGCGGAAAGAACCGGCAAGCTGTACGCTGTCCAACATTAGGCGACGTGACAGATAACCGGCTAACATATCCATCGTGCGGAACTGAGGGATGGTGACATTGATCGGAGTCTGCAAGCCGTTCCGCATCTTACGATACACCTCTATCATGCTCTCCTGCGGTTGTATCGTATAGTGTCCGGTACGTGGCTTGGTGTCTAAGACACGGTCGAGCAAATCCCATCGCCTTGGCCTGCCCACTTTATATGCCACGGAATCGTTCGTGTCATCTGCATCGATATAGACACTGACTGGCGAAGACATTTCGTTCATGGATGCCCGCAATGGCAACAGAAGCCATACCATGCAGATGATGCACAAAAGCACAATGGCCACAGAGATGTAGATTATTCTTTTCATGGTAGGCTTACCGTTTTATGATATAGCGATAGGCTTTTACTTATACTACCGCACGATATGAGGTTATATAAAATAGTCAGGCCTGTTCTTGCGCGCTTCATCCAAGGCCACCAATGGTTGTGGAGCGTAAGACCGGCGCAAAGATTCCTGTTCTGCCTTTATGGCATTCACTGCCGAGGGGGAAAGTTCAGGGTTGAGCAAGCGATTGGCTATGATGCTGTTCTGCGAAGCATCCTTGACCCACACCACAGGACCATGGTAAGCCGGAGCTATTTTAAGGGCTGTGTGCAAGGCACTTGTTGTAGCTCCTCCTATCATAACGGGAACTGAGATGCCAGCATCTGCCAACTGACGCACGGTTTCCGCCATCTCTGACAAAGAGGGTGTTATGAGACCGGAGAGGCCTATGATATCAGGACGGTGGAGCAATGCTGCCTTGACAATATCCTCTGGCGATACCATCACACCCATATCTATGATATCGTAGCCGTTGCAAGCCATAACCACGGAAACAATGTTCTTGCCGATATCATGAACATCGCCCTTGACAGTTGCAAGCAACACCCGGCCGGATGAGCTACGCTGCATATCCGTCCGCTGTGCTTCTATATGCGGTTGCAATATGCTCACGGCATGCTTCATGGTGCGGGCAGTCTTTACGACTTGAGGCAGAAACATCTTGCCTTCACCAAAGAGCGTCCCTACCCTATTCATCCCATCCATCAAGGGACCCTCTATAATATCTATGGCACGTGGATAATGCGCAAGAGCCTCGTCTATGTCTTTCTCCAGACCATCAACAATGCCTTTTTGGAGCTTCATGGCCAGACGCTCGGATATCGGAGCATCCTGATCGATGTCTTCATTTGCAACCTGCTGAGATGCGCCCCCATGGACCACGGTAGAAGCATTGATGTCACTAAGGTGCATTGCCAACTCTATCAAAGCCTCGCTGGCTTTGGTTGACGGCCGTAAAAGTACATCTTCTATAATTTTGAGATGCTCGCCGGGAATATCTGCATAAGTGACCTTCGAAGAGGGGTTGATAATTGCAAAATCCATGCCCCTGCGTATGGCCTCATAAAGGAAAACAGCATGCATGGCCTCGCGTATATAGTTGTTGCCCCGGAACGAGAAGGACAGATTGCTAATGCCTCCTGAGATGTGTGCCTTGGGCAGGTTGACATGTATCCATTCCACAGTGTGCAGGAAGTCATAGGCGTAGGCATCGTGCTCCGGCATACCTGTAGCCACGGAAAGCACATTGGGATCAAAGATGACATCCTCTGGCGGCATTCCCACATGATTGACCAACAAGTCGTATGAACGCGCACAGATTTGTACTCTCCGTTCGTAGGAGGTTGCCTGTCCCTCCTCGTCGAAGGCCATAACAACAGTGGCAGCGCCCATACGCCTTATTTCACGTGCATGCTCCAGAAAGAGCTCTTCTCCCTCCTTCAGCGAAATGCTATTGACAATGCTCTTGCCCTGCACACAGCGCAGGGCAGCCCTGATGACGTTCCAATCGCTGGAGTCTATCATCAAAGGCACACGACAAATATCCGGTTCCGAACCTATGAGATTCAGAAAATGCACCATCTCCGCTTTGGCATCCAAAAGAGCATCGTCCATGTTTATGTCCAGTACAAGTGCACCATCCTGTACCTGCCGGCGGGCTATCTCCAGAGCAGCTTCATATTGCTTCTCGGAGATGAGGCGAAGAAATTTGCGGCTGCCTGCTACATTACATCTCTCGCCCACCCCAACAAAAGTGGCGTTCCTGTCAAGCGGCTCCAGTCCGCATAGGTTTATCTGCATAGCTCCGCTATCGCTTTTATGTGTTCAGGCGTAGTGCCGCAACACCCACCTATTATATCAACCAGTCCCTCTGTAATCATGGGGCGTACACTCTCGGCAAACCTCTCTGGAGTAACATCATACTGACCCAAGAAGTTTGGTAATCCAGCGTTGGGATGGCATGAAATAAAGCATCGGCCACCATCCTCCCGGCACATTCTTTCAATCGACCTGTGAAGGTTACGTAGTATGGGCAGCATGTCATCAGCGCCAAAAGAGCAGTTCAAGCCCACCGACATCATGCCGGAATGCGCAACAGAAATCAAGAAAGCATCCAAGGTCTGACCGGAAAGCAACCGTCCACTCGCATCATTGACCGTAACAGAGAGCATCAGCGGCACCCTGCATCCAGTAATCTGCATTATCTCCTGCGCCGCATATATTCCTGCCTTTGCATTGAGAGTGTCAAAAATGGTTTCCAGCATGATAGCGTCAACACCTTCTTCCACGAGAGCCGACATTTGAGCGATGTATGCTTCGGCCAGTTGGTCGAACGTAATGGCGCGGCACGCCGGAGCATTGATGTCCGGCGATATACTCAACGATTTGTTGGTTGGTCCGATAGTGGCTATAACGAACCCGTGGCGTCCGCTCTTGGCAAATGCTTCACGCGCCAGGCGTACACCGGCCCTATTCATCTCGCCCACAAGATGTTCACAATGGTAATCGGCCTGCGACACTGCATTGGCAGAAAAAGTATTGGCCGTAATTATGTCTGCTCCTGCATTGATATATGCTGCGTATATTTCCTCAACTACATCGGGACGTGTCAGGTTCAGCATCTCATTGTTTCCTAACAGCATGCCGGAGAGGTGTCGATAACGATAACCGCGGAAGTCCTGTTCTGTCAGGCCATAGCCCTGCACCATGGTACCAAATGCACCGTCCAATATCAATGGAGCGGTGCGATGTCCACTTAATGTTTCCCTCAAACTCATGGTTCCATCTCAGCAAAAGCAGACAAATGCTCGTCAATATACCTGGCCACAGTCTCCGTCACCTGCTCCTCCATCTCTATGAACTCATCGTCCAGGTCGTCAGCCTCGGGATATTGTTCAAACATGGCCATAAACTCATCATCTGTGCAATCAGCAATGAGAGCCTCATGATTCTCTTCATAGAACTTGCGTCCGCTGTACACCAGTTTGGAGAATTCCTTAGCTCCCCACAGGCGCATGGCCTTGGCAAAAGGATTGAGGAATATGAACGGTCCATAGCCATTGTGTATCAATTGGACATGACCTCCGTCCATCACCTCCTCGCGATATGTGCAATATGCCAGCAACGTTATTTGGTCAGCGTTCAATTGCTGCATGCTCTCCGCCGTCAGGCTTCCACCAATTGCCTCCATCGTAGCATTGTAGAACAGTTCTACAAAGGCATCCATTCCCTCATTGGCCGCCGCAATGACCGCTGCTTCCTTGATCCTTATCATATTATATCCCCAATAAAAAATACTGCCAGATCCACGTGCTACCATTTCTTCACCACACGGTCCATCTGACGTCTGTCCTCCTTCTCTTTCAGCGTCTCACGCTTGTCAAACTCCTTCTTGCCACGGGCAATACTTATATCCAGTTTGGCCAATCCACGGTCATTTATATATAATAAGGTAGGAACAATGCTGAAGCCAGGCTGTTTGACAGTCTGTTGAATCTTGCAAATCTCACGCTTGTTCAGCAGCAGTTTGCGGTCGCGGCGTTCCACATGATTGTTATACGATCCCTGCTCATAGTGAGCCACGTACATATTCTTCACCCATACCTCGCCATTATGTACATAGCAAAACGTGTCCACCAGCGAAGCCTTGCCCTGGCGGATGCTCTTTATCTCCGTGCCGGTCAGTACGATGCCGGCTGTATAGTCATCGAACAAGGCAAAGTCAAACGAAGCACGCTTGTTGCGTATCTTAACAGCCTTGTATTTGTTCTCCTTCTTACTCATATGCGACATCAAAGGTACGAAAAAACGAGGACACGGTAATTATTATGACTTGTTTTTGCGGTCAAGAGGACAATTTATCGGACAATTCCTTGCGGTGCTACCCAAAAATGACTATTTTTGTAGACGGAAAAAGTGACGGACTCACTTACAACACAACAAAACAACCAATACAACAAATTATTATGCAGTACACACACGAAGTACAGAACATGTGTTGTGTGGCAAAAGGCCCCAACCATGGTCCTGCTCCCATTCCCGAAGAGGGCAAGTGGGTGCAAGCAAAAGAAATCAAGGACATCAGCGGTCTGACACACGGTGTGGGATGGTGTGCTCCCCAGCAGGGTGCATGTAAGTTGACCTTGAACGTCAAGGAAGGCATCATTGAGGAGTGCCTCGTAGAGACCATCGGTTGCTCCGGCATGACGCACTCTGCCGCCATGGCCAGCGAGATCCTGCCCGGCAAGACTATCCTTGAGGCTTTGAACACCGACCTGGTATGCGACGCTATCAATACCGCAATGCGCGAACTGTTCCTGCAGATTGTCTATGGCCGCACACAGTCAGCTTTCTCTGAGGGCGGTTTGACTATCGGTGCCGGAATGGAGGATCTCGGCAAGGGCCTGATTTCACAAACCGGCACGCTCTACGGTACCAAGCTCAAGGGCACACGCTATCTGCAGTTGACCGAAGGCTACATCACAAAGATGTTCTTGGATAAGGACGACCAAGTATGTGGTTACGAGTTCGTGCACATGGGCAAGTTGATGGATGCCATCAAGAAGGGCATGGACGCCAACGAGGCTCTGAAGAGTGTTACAGGCACCTATGGCCGCACCAAGGTCGAGGATGGAGCCGTCAAGAGTATTGACCCCCGCAAGGACTAATAATTGGAGGAACAAACTATGATTAGAGAAGTAAAATTCGAGTCACAGGACCGTCGTATCAAGCAGATACTTGCTTGTCTTAACAGCCACGGTATCGCCTCCATCGAAGAGGCTAACGAGATTTGTGATGCAGCCGGCATCGATCCTTACAAGACCTGTGAGGAGACACAGATGATCTGCTTCGAGAACGCTAAGTGGGCTTACGTCGTAGGTACCGCCATCGCACTCAAGGAGAAGGCCAAGGATGCTGTGGAGGCTGCAAATTATATAGGTGAGGGCTTGCAGAGCTTCTGCATCCCCGGCTCTGTTGCCGACGACCGCAAGGTTGGTATCGGTCACGGCGAGCTGGCAGCACGTCTGCTCTCTCCCGAGACCAAGTGCTTTGCTTTCCTGGCCGGCCACGAGTCTTTCGCTGCCGCAGAAGGTGCAATTAAGATCGCTCAGATGGCCAACAAGTCCAGACCAGCCGACAAGCCCCTGCGTTGCATTCTGAATGGTCTGGGCAAGGATGCCGCCATGATCATCAGCCGTATAAATGGCTTCACATATGTACAGACCAAGTTCGACTACTTCACCGGCGAGTTGAAGATTGTCAACAAGACAGCTTACAGCAACGGTCCCCGCGCTGCAGTCAACTGCTACGGTGCCGATGACGTTCGCGAAGGTGTTGCCATCATGTGGCACGAGGACGTAGACGTTTCCATCACCGGCAACTCTACCAACCCCACCCGCTTCCAGCACCCCACAGCAGGTACCTACAAGAAAGAGCGTATCCGCGCCGGCAAGGCTTACTTCAGTGTTGCTTCCGGTGGTGGCACAGGCCGTACCCTGCATCCCGA
>DBLZ01000029.1 GCA_002297545.1 Prevotellaceae bacterium UBA711
GCACGGGGACGATGGGAACGTTCAGTTCGGCCGCCAGGATGGCAAAGGTTTTCTTGAAGTCACCCACATGTCCGGTACGTGTTCTTGTGCCCTCGGGGAAAATGACCAGATTGTGTCCTCTCTTGAGCATGGCAGCCATCTCCAATATGGAGTCTTTCAGTCGCGCCCGTTCCATGATGATGATATTGTTGCGCTGTGCCAATGTGCGGCGCACGGCTCCTTGCACATGGTCCTCGGTGGCATAGAAATAGCATTGTTTGATTTGTGCGGCGGTAAGTCCGGCCAAGGCTATAGGAGCGTCCATGAAACTCTGATGGTTTGGTGCCAATATGTAGGGCCCTGCTGCGGGGATATTCTCGCGTCCTACCACTTCCATACCGTTGTATATGGATATGAACTTCTGCATGAGTTTGGCCCATACGCACATCAGGGGCGATGTCTGGCGCTTGTGTACGTCCTTGCCTTCTGCGTAATCCGACGGGTGGTCGGCCTGCGACAGCAAGCGGTTCCAGTCTATCTCTTCTACCTCCATTCGTGTCTTGTGTTCCTCGATGTGCTTGACCAAAGCAGAAAGGTTGCTGAACGAGGTCATGCTGTCTGCAGTCACCTGCACCCCGAACGAGTTCTCGATGAACACCTGCAATCCAATGCGATCCAGCGAGTCCATGCCCAAACCGGTCTCTATGTGGTCGGTAGGACGCACGGTCACCTTTTTCTCGTCCTCAATGTATTGTTTGAGGATGCGGTAGACCTCGCTGTCGGGGTCCGCCGGAACGGCCCCCAATGTTTTTTCGGGTGTCAGTTGCCCGTCCAGGATGTCCTTGAGTTTGAAACGTTGCAACTTCTCCAGTTTGGTTCTGGGCAGCTCTCCTCGGAATATGCACAACGACATCACCCTCTTGTACTGCGGCACACTACGGTTGTATGGCTCCAGTACCTCGCGCTTCAGCACGTCTTCCACCTGCTGGTCGGTCAAGTCCTTGGCCCATGCAGAGTGAGGTACGATTATAGCACAAAGCATGTCGCCGCGCTGGGTTACGGCCGACTCATGTATCAGATCGACATACCTGTCCAGCTTGGCCTCTATCTCCGACGGCTGCACGTTCTTGCCATTGGACAGAACAATGATTTCCTTACAACGTCCTGTAATGTATATGCGTCCCTTCTCGTCGAAGCGTGCCAGATCTCCCGTGTGTATGAAACCGTCCCGGTCTATTGTGGCCGCGGTCTCTTCGGGCTTGTTATAATATCCTTGCATGACGTTGGGCCCCTTGGCACAGAGTTCACCCACTATGACCTGCCCGTTCTCCGTCACCCCCATCTCACTGGGAATTAT
This sequence comes from Prevotellaceae bacterium UBA711, assembly GCA_002297545.1. GTDB lineage: Bacteria > Bacteroidota > Bacteroidia > Bacteroidales > Bacteroidaceae > Physcousia. Next base: position 1,337 of record DBLZ01000029.1, read on the forward strand.
CTTACACTCCACGGACGGCAACGGTAGGCCTACGCACCCGGGAATGTAGTCTCCGGGGCGGGTGAAGGCAATGATAGGTGCCGTCTCCGTCATGCCATAACCTTCGAGGAGGTTAAGACCGAGGGTTTCCAGACCACGACCTATTTCTGCATCCAAGGCGGCTCCGCCACTGACGCAGAAACGTATGTGGCCTCCCATCTTCTGGTGCAGGCTACGGAAGATGATGCGCGACAGAGTGGGACTTTTGGCCCAACCGCACAGACGGAACAGACCCCGCGTGATGGCATGTGCATTGATCTGCTTCATGATGCCGCTGTACAATGTCTGCCACAGACGTGGCACGCCAATGAAGATGGCCACTTTGCCGCGGCTCAGGGTGTCCATTATCTCCGGTCCTGTCATTCCCGGGCTGATAGCTACACCTCCACCCAACAGGATGGGGGCTATCATACATCCCTGCAGTGGCAAGACGTGGTGCAATGGCAAGAGAATGAGTGCACGGCGTTCACTGTTGAAAATGCAAACTTCTTCGGACACGCCACGTATATTGGCAAACAGATTGGCGAAGCTCAACATCACACCCTTGGGCGACCCAGTGGTACCGGAGGTGTATATTATGATGGCTGTCTCCTCGGGATTGCGCGACCATTCGGATGGAGCCACAGTCTCGGAACCATACTCAGGCACATCGGTATCCTCGTGCTCGTCTATACTGAACAGGCGCACCTGCATGCCGGCCAATGCAATAGCCTCCATGGCGGTCGCCAAGCACTCGTCCGATGCCCAGATGTTTTGGCAACCGCTATCCTTAAGAATGTATGCCAGATCATTTGCCGTAGCCGAGGCATCCACAGGGATGGCTATGCCTCCATTCTTCCACACAGAAAAGAAGGCATATATCCATCCCTCGCGGTTCTCCGAGAAGATGATGGTCTTGGCGTTCTTGCCCTTGGGCGTGTGCAATGCGAAGTGGTCAATGTGCTGAAGCATGGACCTGTAACTGATCTCACCATGGGCGGTGACAATGGCAGTCTTGTGGAAATCTTTTATCATGGCCTTGGGCGTGCCCGTTATGGCGGGTCGTGCGCATTTGTTCACTATTAGGGCAAAGTTATATAATTTTGGTCATATAGGCAAGAAGTGGAAATAAAAAAAGTGTCAAGGGACGCGGCATGTCGTATACCGTACGCCTTATGCCGGGGCTGCGTGGGACCGTAAGCCATATTGCAATGGGCTTTCATACCATCGTCTTGGACATCACGCATATTTTGTACTCTCTCGTGTACGCGTTATATATATAATGTGTATCTTTGCATCAGTAGATCGTATTTCTATGGCTATGGCCCAATGAGGCAGGCACCGCGTGCAATACGGTTTTCACCTTGACAGATAGTAATTATGAGCTTGAAAGTAAATCTGATACAATGCGATGTCGTCTGGGCGGATCCCGAGGCTAATCGTCATCATGCGGCCATGCTTATGCGTGCTGCGCAACGTGGAGATGTCTACGTCCTACCGGAAATGTTCTCTACGGGCTTTGCAGTTTCTCCGGATGGTATTGCTGAGGATATGGTCAATGGCACATGTACCTCGCTGGAATGGATGAAGGACATGGCTGCAGAGTTGGATGCCGCAGTGGCGGGAAGCATAGCAGTGAGGGAGGAGGATGGCAGATGCTATAACCGTTTCTGTTTTGTATGTCCAGACGGCAACTGTACGGTATATGACAAGCATCACCTGTTTACGTACGGCGGAGAGCATCGTCATTATACGGCAGGCACAGCACGTGTGGTGGCTGAGTTTCGTGGCGTGCGTTTCCTGTTGCAGGTGTGCTATGACTTGCGTTTCCCTGTTTTTGCACGCAACAAGGTAGAGTCTCCATACGATGCAATAATATATGTGGCCAACTGGCCCACATCACGTGTGGGGGCATGGCTGGCTCTGCAGACAGCTCGCGCCATAGAGAACCAATGCTATGTATGTGCCGTGAACCGCATAGGTGCGGATGCCTTATGCAAATACTCCGGAGGAACGATGATTACAGATCCCTATGGCAACGTCGTGGCCCAATGTGCGATGGGAGAAGAAGGGGTGGCAAGTGCCGAATTGAATATGGAGGCTCTGACATCATTTCGCAAGAAGTTTCCCGTACTAAACGATGCCGACTGACAGGCCGTGTATCGCCTGTCAGCCGGTGATCGAGTGTTAAAAGGTAGGCATCGTTACATGACGACTTTCTTGCCGTTAACGACATATACCCCTCCATGCAGTGGCTTGGCTATTCGGCGGCCGCTGATATCGTATATGCGGTTGGTGTTGCCATAGCCATCGTTACCGGATATATCATCGATTCCCAAGGGCACGTCGAATACTTTATTCATGAAAGCTGCATAGGCATCTTTCAGTGTCTTCATGTCACTTTCAGTGGCCTCTGAAGGCATGGGAGAGGTGGCCGCAAGCAAGGCATCGGCTTCTGCTTGGGCATCGCGTATGACATAGTACTTGTCCATGTCATATAGCTGCATATCTCCCACGTGGAAGTATCCGCGGCTACCGTCATTACCACCGGTTGTCTTCAGCTCGAGCAGACGTATTGCAGGATAGGCTTTGGGCAGGTTAAACTGACGGATCAGTGTCATTATACCGCTATCATAAGGTAGATCAAGATCTATGATGTCCTCAGTCTTGGCAGATGTACCACTGCCAGATACCACACCCTGTATGCGGGCACTTGTGAGCTGGTCGGTTGGGTTATTGCTGCGTCTGCCATAGTGCATAACCACGTCACCCTGAGTGCCCTCCGGCAGAGCTATCTCCAGATAGTGCAGACCATCGGCCACATTGCCGTCACTCCACTTGGAATGCCAAAATGTACCGGCATTGCCATCCAACAGATTGTTGAGTGAACCCTCCTTGGTCTCTGTGTATGGCGAACTGAATTGACTGTTGCGTGTAATCAGCTTATTGTGCTGTCCGCAGGAATCCAAGGCTGCCAAGGCCTGTGCTTTCAACTGTGCAAAAGCTTCTGCAAGTTCACTCTCTCCGGAGGGAAGAGATGAAGAGGAAAGGTCATAATCAGGCATTACCTCATAGATGGCAGGAGCCTCGTCACCTTGCCACTCAAGACGGAGGGCGTGAACATTGGGATAGCTCTGCAAGTCCACGGTCTGGCAGGCTTCGGTCAATGTACCGATATTTTGCCACTCGTCACCATCGATGGTGATGGAGATAGTGGGTTGGGAGCCGGTAGGCATGCCGTAGAAAGTCAGTGCACGTGCATTGTTGATGCGGTTGAAGGAGTAGGTGAGCGGAGAAACTGTATTGGCGGGCATACCGGTGAGAGCCTTGCCGTCAGTCAGTTCCTTCACCTCCTTGCCATTACCGTCCGTGCAAGCTGCCAAAGCACTGTTCTCGGCATACTGACGATTGATTTCTATTTCATATAGACGCAACCATTTGTTTGTATTGGGGTTGTTCACATTCAGACGCACATAACGCACATTGCGTCCTGTACCATCAAAGTCGCAATAGGCTACATCATTGCTGTAATGCACGTTCTGCTCCAGGTCTATGCTCCAGCTCGTGATGTCGGTGTCCTTCACTTTGAGAGACGTCCAGAAAGAGCCTGTTCCAGATACCTGTACCATGCAACCGTTGGGATAGTCACCGTTTGTCAATCCCATGCACAAGCGCACATCGTGTAGGGTCACCGACTTGCCAAGGTCCAATGTATAGATGTCACCTTGCGCCTGATTGCGCCTAAGACTCGTGTAAGTGTTATAGTCCCCATCTACCAACATGTCACCGGTGTGATTTTCATATATCTCACCCGATGGGATGGTTACCTTGGACACCTGTGCCTGTGTGGGCAGAGAAATGATGATATCGCCATCGTTCAACGCGAAGTTCTTGATGCCCTGGCCATTCTCGTTAATAAAGATAAGGTATGCCACATGCTGTGCCTTAAGATCATCGGCGGAGGTAATCTTTTTCCATTCCTTACCGTCGACACTATAACGTGTCAAAGGCAGAAGCCGGTCAGCCATGGTGACGTTTTCCAACAGGATGGGATTGGGCATGGCAATGCCCACATACTTGTTTACATCAAAGTCACTGGCGTTCAATGTCAGTTTTAATGAACTGCCATCTATTGCTACATCGGCCTTGAGCAGAGGCGAGTTGCTGATGGCCATGGGCTGGAGTATGGCATTTGGGTCGTAGAAATAAGGATCTATGGCCTTGGCCTTGAGATAGGAGAGGAATGGGTACCAGTAGTTCTGTGACAGTTGCGCCTGGCGCTGACTCACGCTGATGGAGTTGCCCATGCCCTCCAATGCATAGGCTGTGTACAAGGTGCTGTGCTCCAACGCCTCCAGGCTGTCGCAAACTTCCTTTACGTTCAGCCATTGTGCCTTCTTGGCATTGGCGGAAGCATCCAGTATGTCCAGCATCTTCTCGGTTACTATGGTGTAAGTGTGCAAAGTCTGCAACCATGGGGCAATGTCGAGATACAGAAGATTGTCGCTCTCGATCTGTGAGTCCTTAAGTTGCATTACAAGCTCGCAATTGGCCTTAACCTTTTGTACAGTTGCCTTCAACTCGGCAGAAGCCGGCTTGCCTCCCTCCAGCGAAATTTTATAGGCGTTGATGAGAGTCTGTAGGGTCTGCGGGTCGTTCCAGCGTAGGTAGTATGTAATATCATGGTAAGCCTGGCGTATCTTCTCATCCTGTATCAGACCACAGAAGCTGGCTTCCCAACTCTGTTCGTTGTTATACGCAGTGTTGTTCCAGGCGTAGTCTGCTATAGAGAAAAGTGAGGTCTTGGCCACCTCGCCCTGCTGCATGGGGTTGGCAACGATGCCTTGGCATTGATTCAGGGATGACGGCAGGCGCGAGTTGTTGCCAATGGCAGGCATGTCCACAAAGTTGGAATACATGTCCATGGGGTAGATACGGCTATCTGCGTTGTCGTTGCAGGGGTAGTTCCACCACCATCCCATGGGACGTCCGAACTCATTCATGATGGTAGCGGTGTGGTCGTTGTTGGGGACAGACCACACGCCCTGACCTGTAGAGTAGACCGTAATGTAGGGCTGTACCTTGCTGAGGGCTGACATGAACCTTTGGCGTTGGTCTGTGCTGCTGGCAAAGCTGTTGCAATATATCTGCGGCACAAAATGCAAGGGGCGTACCGTGTCTGTTGCTACTGCTCCGGCTCCATTCCACTTATTCTCTATGGCAGTCTGTAGTTCTGACAGGCGGTCGGCGTTTTTCTTCATATCTGCATCTGTTGACGGAATGCCTACATCATCCACAAAGACACCAAAGTGCCTTACGCCAAGAGCATGCATCTTTTGGAACTTGCTCATGATGTCGTTGATCACGGTGTTGCTACCAACGAAGTCATTACCCGGGTGTATAGCCCAAATGAAGTTCACCTTGGTTTCCTCACTCACCTGAGAGATGTCCTTCACCATCTTCTGTGTCAGCCATCCATTCTTCTCCTGTTCGGCCGATATGATAGTGGGGTAGGCGTCCTTCCACATCTGAGAATGATAGGGGTCGCTCTTGGCACCATACATGTATGTATTCATCTTGTAACGCATCATGAAGTGCATCAGATCCTTCTTTACCTCCACACTATAGGGGTATCCATAGTAGCCCTCCACCAGGCCACGGTTCTGCTGGTCGGCATGATCATAGATGGTGGTATATTCCAATGCACCGTCATGCATTTGCTCCAGCATCTGCTCCAGAGAAGCCAGACCACAGAACACGGCGTTGGTATGCTCACCAAGAATGGTGATACCCTGTTCGGTCACACTTACGGCATGACGGTCGAACTTGCCGGAGACCATAATGCGTGTTTTCCGTAACCCCAGGACATCGAAGGCATGCTGCTCAACATTCTCACCACTGGCTACTATACCCAAGCGTATAGTGCTGCATGATGCAGCATCTGCATTTGCTGCAACAGTGATTCCATGCTGAGCCAGCAAGGCTTCCAAACGGTTACGGGTGGCTTGGTCTATTCCGCTTTCATAAACCACCTTTACTTGCGATGTCAGCGCCAACGTTCCGTTACCCATCGTTATAGATTGTGGGATAGGGTAGATGACATAGTCGTCGGCATTGACCGACAACAGCGGCACGCCTAAAGCCAATGACAGGAGGCTTGCCTTTAATAAACTACAGTTCATCATAATGTGATATTATAGGTTAGGTTATATCGTCATACGGCCATCAATCCATGGCATCGTCAGGAAACTTGTGTATCATGCTCCATGCGAGATGACACAAAGTCTATATTAGTTTAGTATAGTTTCTCTAGCAGAAGAGAGGAGCGCGCAATCCCGCCGTTTATGTACACAAATGTAATAATATTAGGCAACATATTGGCCATACTTGCCATCTTTTCTTGCAATAAGCACGACAAAAGGTTGCAAGACATGTTGTTTCGGAGATTTATGCCTATATTTGCACACGTTAAATGCCTGTGTAAGGACAGATATGGCATCAATATCCCTTGTATGAAGGAATACCTGCGTCTGATACTTGTCTTGTTGATACCACTGGTGCTGGTGCTCGCTTATTCATGGAGTGGGTATCGGTTGGTTTTCAACGGATGTAGCATAAGCAAGGTAAAAGGTCCTTCTGAATTCTTGGCTTTGATGCAGTGGAACGATAGCTGGTTTGCCATGACGGCAGATAGTTGTGACAATGACAAGAAGGCATTTCACGACATGGAGGCCATGGGAAATGATACCATAGTCAGCGACTCCGTTTGCGAAGCGATGGATACTGTGCCTTTGGACACCACATCCAAGCGTATATTGTTTTTCGGAGATTCCATGGTGGAGGGGCTCTCCATGCGTTTCTCGGACTATGCCATGGAGAACGGGCACCAGTTGTACAGCGTCTGTTGGTACGGTTCCTCCATCGGTGCATGGGCATCGGCTCCAGACAGCATAGACGGGATGCTCACTTGGGCGCAACCTGATTACATCGTTGTATCGCTTGGAGGCAACGAGCTTAGAGCCAAAGACCTCGATCGCCGTATGGAAGACATACAGAAGATACAAGAACGACTTGGAACCTTGCCCACTGTATGGATAGCGCCTCCCAGTTGGGTGCGCAACCCCACCATCACTGGAGTCATAGAGAAATCGGTTGGAAGCAGGCGATACTTTGACAGTACCCGATTGACATATACACGAGGATCGGACAACATGCATCCGACGTTCGGCTCTTCGTCACGCTGGATGGACAGCATTGCCGTGTGGATGTCTTCGCCCATGACGGCGCATCCCATCGTCATGGCCCCCCCCACGCAAAAGTATCCGCGCCGATGGCACAAGCGCTTTATTTTTCCACATTAAATCCTCTGTCACAGCCATGTTGTTCAACTCAATGTCTTTTTATGCCATCTTCATCATCTTCCTGACGATATATGCCGTGCTATACAGAGCCAGTAGGACACTGATGATGCTATACGTCACTCTGTTCTCGCTGTACTTCTTTGCTCGCATGAACCCCCAGGTGGCCGCATTGCTGCCCTTGACAGCTCTACTCAGTTGGAGCATGGTACGCAGAATGAACGAATGCAAGGGCAGCTTGAGACTGAGGTGGATTTGGTTCATAGTGGCAGTGGATCTGACACCGCTTCTTTACTTCAAGTATGCACATTTCGGTATGGATATGCTGGGCAGGCTGTTGCACGAGAACTTCCCCTTGTCCGATGTGATCCTACCCGTCGGCATATCGTTCTACACGTTCCAGGCCATCAGCCACGCCGTGGATGTATATAGACGCCGGTTGCGTCTGAAGATGGACTTCCTGGAGTACCTCTTCTACCTAAGCTTCTTCCCTCTGCTTCTTGCCGGCCCCATAACCCGTGCTGGCAACATGCTAAAACAGATGCGTGAGCATGCTCCAGTGGATGCCCGCCTGTTGTACACCGGACTGTGGCTGGTGATGATGGGCATCTTGAAGAAATGCGTTGTGGCAGACTATGTGGCGCAGTTCAATAACTGGGCGTTTGATGAGCCGACCCTGTATAATGGCGTGGAGCTGCTGATGGCCACGTTGGGCTTCAGCGTGCAGATCTACTGCGACTTCTCCGGGTATAGCGACATGAGCATAGGCATAGCAGCAATGATGGGGTTCCGTCTTCGTGAGAACTTCAACCTGCCATACCAGTCCCTGAACATATCCGAGTTTTGGCGCAGGTGGCACATATCTCTTTCCACATGGTTCCGTGACTATGTCTACATTCCGCTGGGTGGCAACAGAGTGGGGCGTATGCACATGTACTTCAACAACTTCATCACCATGTTCATTGCCGGCCTGTGGCATGGTAGCACCATAATGTTCGCCTTGTGGGGAGCATTGCACGGGGCGGCTCTGGTTGTGCACAAGATGTGCCGTCGCCTGTTCCTCGACCGCTTGCCGTCACATAACCTGTGCGTTACCGTCCTCTCTTGGCTGCTGTTCCAGAGCTTCCTGATGCTTACATGGGTCTTCTTCCGCTCCGCAGATGTTTCCACGGCCATGCTGTTTCTCCGCCGCATCTTCACTCAGTTTGATATGGAGTGCATACCGGCTTTCATGGCGCAACGCCCATTGTGGATAGCGATGGTCTTTGGTGCCATGTTGTTACATGGCATACGCGAGCGTTGGTTCTATCGCCTGCAGGAATACTTCATCATACTGCCCTGGTGGTGCAAAAGCCTGCTCTTCCTCATGGTGGTGCAACTGGCCATAGAATTCAGCAACAGCGAGGTACAACCATTCCTTTACTATAAGTTCTAAATACAAGACGCTTAACGTTTTGCTCTCCGTCTCCGATAGGCGCGGCCCATAGGCAGTGGAACTGCATTTCTCCGTCACCGTACATGGATGGCGCGGATGCTGTCGGCACGCATGATACTGTCCTGCTTCAGTGCAAACTCCATGGCCGCCACATTTCCATGTGCAAATACTTCCCGCGTATCGGACACTTGCAAATGCCCGGGACCACTCAGACTTCTATAGGCTTGAGGAATGTTATGTGTACCTATGGAAATGGCCTTGCTTATGGGTCTTCCCTCGTCGGTCAAACTGTGTGCAAAGAGCCACTCGTAGGTCTCTTCCATATAAAATATACGAGCCGGCTGTCCGTGATTATAGCCCTTCAGGCGTGTATATATGAGACGTTGGGGAGTAGCTCCGCGCCTCATTGCAGCCACCACCCGGTCGCTGCTGCTGATAGGAACAGCCTCGTCGGCCGTGCCATGCAGTATCCATAGCGGCAATTCACGCAGATTGGCAATGTTCTTGCTGGTGGCGCCACCACAGATGGCCATGGCTGCAGCTATGCGATGCGGATAGGCCGCCGAGAAGTCCATGGTGCCATATCCGCCAAGGCTCATGCCCAGCACATACACCCGTGTGGTATCTGCATCGGGATGCGTGCGGCAAGCCCATTCCACTAAGTCCATCAACTTATCTGGTTGCCACGCTCCACCCGGATTTTGCGGAGCCAACACATAGGCGTCCAATTGCAATCCGCGGTCAATTGCATTCAGCGTGCCGTATCGCAGCACCTTCTTCATGTCCCTGCCACATAGACTGGCCCCGTGCAGAAACACTATCAGCGGCTTTGTTCCCCTATGCTCAGCCTCTTCCTTTTGCTTCTCCCGCCAATGTTGCCAATTGTAAGGTTCAGAGGAATGATAGAACTGTTCAAGGTACATACGCAACTGCAGTTCCTTCTCTTCCGAACGCATGGGGACCGACACCTCGGATGGCTTATCGGGAGAATAAAACCAGAAGCTATATCCTCCGTCCACCTGGTTCCTATATGCCAGCAATTGCTGTGCATGCATCCTCGTGTTGCCCAAGAATAGCAGGCACAATGCAAGACAGATGTATCTCATGTTTATTGTATTAAGGTTATGTCCACCCTGTCTTCACAGTGTGTAATTCTGTATTATACATAACGTATAACTACAAGTATATATTGCCCGTTTCAGGCCAAGTCCCTGCCACTGATGTCGGCGCGGAACGAAGCACACAACTTGTCAATGGACATGTCGGGAGTACGGAACAAGCGTTGTATATGGCCACTTGCCAACATTTCCGACACAGGCAGATGGTGCAACACACCGTTGTCCACCAGGGCAATGGAGTCGCACATCCTGAGGGCCACATCCAATTCGTGTGTGGAGAACAAGATACATTTCCCCTGCTCATGAGCAAGCGACCTGAGGAGCGACACCAGCTCATAGCGGTTGGGCAGATCCAGAAACGATGTTGGTTCATCAAGCAGGATCAGCGGTGTATCCTGTGCCAGTGCACGTGCAATCATTACACGCTGACACTCTCCGTCACTCATAGTGTCCATAGTCCGTCGTGCATAGCCCTCCATACCTGCCGAACGAAGGGCATTCTTCACCATCTCACGGTCCTCTGGCTGCATCCGTCCTATCCAGTTGGTATACGGTGCACGTCCTATCGCCACCACATCCTCACACCGCAAGTTGGGGATACGCACACGCTCAGTTGTGACAAAGGCAAGCATCCTGGACGACTCCGAAGGCAGCATGTCGGCCAAAACTTTGCCATCGAGCAAAATCTCTCCTTCATATTTGCCGTTCAGCCCAGCCATGGCACGCAGCAGGGTGGACTTGCCGGTCCCATTGCGCCCGATAAGTGCGGTGAGTTCTCCCCGGCAGAAGGAAGTATTCACCCGGTCCAACAGAATACGTAAACCGTAGCCTATGGAGAAATTCCTGAGTTGTATCATGCCGTAACAGATTTATTGCGGAGCACCACCCACACCACCACGGGAATGCCTACGAGAGCTGTAATGGCGTTTATTGGCAGAACGAACAGTTTGGATACCAGATCGCACAGCAGCAATATGGCTGCACCGGTCAACATCGTGCCCGGGAGCAGTATGCGGTGGTCGCTGTTGTCGAATAACATGCGTGTGACATGCGGCATGGCAAGCCCTATGAACCCGATCGGCCCACAGAACGCAGTGACCGTTCCGGCCAGCAGCGTAGTGGAAAGGAAAAGCAGTGCCCGGGAGCGACGTATGTCCAGTCCCATGGTTATGGCATACTCCTCGCCAAAGAGCAACAGGTTCAGGGGCTTGATGGTCAGCACGGCAAGAAGCAGACCTACGGCAATGGCAGGCACAAGGATGCAAAGATGCGACAATGTCACATCGCCAAGCGACCCCATGGTCCATATAACAAAAGCCTTAAGCAATTCCTCCCTGCTGATGTATTGCAGAATCTGAACAACAGCCCCTATACCGGACGAAAACATCATGCCGAGGATGAGAATGACCATGATGTCCTTGATTCGGTGTCCAACGGCGGCAATGCCAACAAATACGGATGCAGCCCCAAGCCATGCAGCCCCAGCGATGCCGAGAGAAGCAAATGTGTCCGACAGACCGAAGAGTGGCGCTCCCAGTATAAACAGGGCCACGCCGAGGCTTGCGCCGGAACTGATGCCAAGAACATAGGGACCGGCAAGAGGATTGCGGAACAGCGTCTGCATCTGCAGGCCGCTCACCGAAAGGGCAGCACCAGAAAGCAGAGCCACCAGAGCCTTGACCAGACGTATGTTGATGATAATCTTGGCCGTACCGGCAGGACAGTTGCCACCCGTCAGGGCGTTCCACACATCATGCAGCGGCACGGGCACGGCCCCCACGGACAGGTCCAGTACGAACAGAAAGGCCGTGAGCACCGTAAGTACGGCAAACAATATGGACGTACGTGAGTGCATGGCTTATTTCAATCGCTTATAGTAGACAAAATCCTCTTTCACCAGCTCTGGATGGAATATCTTCACAAGATCGCGCAGCACGAGGTCGGGGTGCACAACGGCCGACTCGTAGTAGTCGTTGCCTCCGGCCGCAGTGGTGCGCAGAGTGTTGTTGTAGACATATCCGTTGCGGAAACAGCGTGTGTCGGTAAACTTGGGGCATGCTACACGTAGTTCGTCCAATGAATTGACCCTGCCAACATTGAGCCACATATCGGCACGCGACGTCAGCAGATAAGCCTCTTCCGTATCAATCAGAACGGAGGCATTGCCAGTATTCCGCTGATAAATATAGCTACCTCCGGCATCGGTGATAAGACGCACCGTATAGTTCTCCACAGAGGGCATAAACCAAGAGTCACCGTATGGGATATTGAGCATTACAGACGGAGCATCCTGGGCATTGTCGGCCACCTTCTGTTTGAGTGCATTGTATCGCACGGGAATCTCGGCAAAATAACGTTCGCCTGCCTCGCGCTTGCCCAGCACCTCGGAAACTACAACCATCCACTCCGCTTTCCCCAGCGGGGATTCCTCCAAATAGTCCCCTATATATATATAAGGTATGTCTAACTCTGTCAGTTTTTCCTCCATCGGATTGGCACCGTTCACTCCGTACAGCAACACGATGTCCGGGTCCAGGGCCAACAGAGTCTCATAGTTGATGTTGCCTTCGAAGCCCACATCTCCAACACTGTCACGGCGTGCCTGTATGGAGGGGTTGGATATGAAGTCTATACACGATACACCCACCACGCGGTCTGTTGAGCCCACGGCATCCAGCATGGCAATGTGTGTGGACGACATGACAACGATGCGCTGTGCATCACCATGAAGCACATGACCTCGAAAACCCTTGGGAACCGCCTCGTCACCACGCGCAATGAACAATTGTATGGTGACGCTGTCGGCACCCTGCCAGGGATTGTACACGGTTATCAATGAACTGCTCTTTCCCTCAGCTCCCTTGATGTCAAAGCCGGAAGCATACACGGGGGTGTATAGGGTAATGTCGAAATCCTCCATGTGTGCTTTCTCCCCATTGTCGCACGACACCAGCACGGATAGGAGTAAAGGCAGATAGATTATGTATTTAAGTATTCTTGTCATAAGTTCTTCTTCAAGATGGTTCAAGACTATCCGGTACGTATGACCATCGTGTGACGCCATGCCGTAATGTCCATAAGACATGGGCATGTATTCCGTGCCTTACGTGTGTGCGACACATGCGCAAGCATGCGATGCCACATTTGGCGCCGACAGTCATGCCACGGGACTTAACAGGGACAAAAGTACAACAAATCGTCCAATTTTCACGGGAAACAGTCCTTATTTATACGTAATGCCGTGCTAAAACAGGCATATTGCAGCCTTGTGGCATGTGTAGTGAACCGTTGCGTCCCGAATGGTGATGCCCAAATAAACCGGTATATACAGATGCAACAACCGGAATATACTACAGAAAGAACCGGTTTATGCGGTAGTATATTCCGGTTCTTGTAAAGACCTCTCCATGACACTTGGGTGGTAGCCCCACGCATAATTGTGCTATTACAAATGAAGCAATCCACCTCACTCCGCGATGCCTCAGTACTGCACAAACACAACTCGGGCGGTAAGCCCCTTTGACAGAAGCATTACCGCCCAAGTCTACCAAGCCATTATTTTAGCTTTATTCTTCAACAGCAGCCTGCGCCGCAGCAAGGCGTGCAATGGGTACACGGAAGGGAGAGCAACTTACGTAGTTCAAGCCTACCTTGTGGCAGAACTTCACAGATGAGGGCTCACCACCGTGCTCACCGCAGATACCGCACTTCAGGTCGGGACGAACAGAGCGGCCACGCTCTACGGCCATCTCCACAAGCTGACCTACACCGTTCTGGTCCAGAACCTGGAATGGGTCTACCTTCAGAATCTTCTTCTCGAGATATACGGGCAAGAAGCTGGCGATATCGTCACGAGAGTAGCCGAAGGTCATTTGGGTGAGGTCGTTGGTACCGAATGAGAAGTACTCGGCACGTGAAGCGATGCGGTTGGCTGTGAGGGCAGCACGAGGTATCTCTATCATGGTGCCGACCTTGAATGGAATCTCAACGCCTTCCTCGGCAAAGAGCTCGGCAGCGGTTTGGCGGATGACCTTCTCCTGTGCCTCGAACTCATAGAGGATACCTGTCAGTGGAACCATGATTTCGGGATGGGGATCGCCACCTTCCTTCTTCAACTGGACGGCAGCACCGAGAATGGCACGGGTCTGCATCTGTGTAATCTCGGGATAGGTGTTGCCCAAACGGCAACCACGGTGTCCGAGCATGGGATTGGCCTCGCATAGGCTGTCAACACGTTGCTTGATGTACTCTACGGTGACACCCATAGCCTTGGCCATCTCTTCCTGACCCTTGGCATCGTGGGGAACGAACTCGTGCAGAGGAGGATCCAGCAGACGTACGTTGACGGGACAGCCGTCCATGGCCTTGAAGATGCCGTAGAAGTCGGCCTTCTGGTAGGGCAGGAGCTTGGCCAAAGCTTCCTTGCGGCCTTCTGCATCCTTAGCCAGAATCATTTCGCGCATGGCAACGATCTTCTCTGCCTCGAAGAACATGTGTTCGGTACGGCACAAACCGATACCAACGGCACCGAAGTTGCGGGCAACCTGTGCATCGTGCGGAGTGTCGGCATTGGTGCGGACAACCAACTTGGTATACTTGGCGCAGAGATCCATCAGGGCAGCGAAGTCACCGCTCAGCTCGGCAGCCTTGGTCTGGACCTTACCACTGTAGATCTCACCGGTGGTACCGTTCAGGGAGATGTAGTCACCCTCCTTAAGTTTGACACCGTCAACCTCTACAGTACGAGCCTTGTAGTCGATATTCAAGGCGCCTGCACCTGATACGCAGCACTTGCCCATACCGCGTGCCACAACGGCAGCGTGTGAGGTCATACCACCACGTGCGGTGAGGATACCTTCTGCCACGGCCATACCGGCGAGGTCCTCGGGAGAGGTCTCTATACGCACCATGACTACCTTCTGGCCGTCGGCAGCCCACTTGGCGGCGTCATCGGCAAAGAATACGATACGGCCGGTAGCAGCACCGGGAGATGCGGGCAGACCGCGGGTGAGAACCTTAGCGGACTTCAGGGCATCCTTGTCAAAGACGGGATGCAGCAACTCGTCCAGCTTGTTGGGCTCGCAACGCAACAGGGCTGTCTTTTCATCTATAAGGCCTTCGCGGACGAGATCCATGGCAATCTTCACCATGGCTGAGCCGGTGCGCTTGCCGTTACGTGTCTGCAAGAACCAGAGTTTGCCTTCCTGTACGGTGAACTCCATATCCTGCATGTCGCGGTAATGGTTCTCCAGCTTATTCTGCAGCATGTCCAGTTCCTTATATATTTCGGGCATGGCCTCTTCCATAGAAGGATACTTGGCAACGCGCTCTTCCTCTGAGATACCTGCACGCTCGGCCCAACGCTGTGAACCGATCTTGGTGATCTGCTGGGGAGTGCGGATACCGGCTACAACGTCCTCGCCCTGAGCATTGATAAGATACTCACCGTTGAAGAGGTTTTCACCGTTACCGGCATCGCGGCTGAAGCATACACCGGTAGCAGAGGTGTCGCCCATGTTGCCAAATACCATGGCCTGAACGTTGACGGCGGTACCCCATTCGGCAGGAATGCCTTCCATCTTACGATACAGAATGGCGCGGTCGTTCATCCAACTGTCGAACACGGCGCAGATGGCACCCCACAACTGCTCGTAGGAGTCGTTGGGGAAGTCCTGTCCGGTCTGAGCCTTGACGGCAGCCTTGAACTTCTTGACGAGTTCCTTGAGATCTTCCACTTCCAGTTCATTGTCCAGCTTGACGCCCTTGGCCTTCTTCACTTCTTCAATGATAGCCTCGAAGGGGTCGATGTCGTCCTTGTTCACAGGCTTCATGCCGAGAACCACATCACCGTACATCTGCACAAAGCGGCGATATGAGTCCCATGCAAAGCGGGCGTTGCCGGTCTTGCGTATCATTCCCTCTACAACCTCGTCGTTCAGACCCAGGTTCAGAATGGTATCCATCATGCCGGGCATAGATGCACGGGCACCGGAACGTACGGAAACGAGCAGAGGGTTCTCTACGTCGCCGAACTTGGAGTGCATCAACTCCTCGATATTGGCAACGGCCTTCAACACGTCATCCTTGAGAAGTTCCACAACCTTATCCTTGCCCTCGGCAAAGTACTCGTTACAAACATCAGTGGTAATGGTGAAGCCCGGAGGTACGGGAACGCCAATCAAATTCATCTCGGCAAGGTTCGCGCCCTTACCGCCCAGCAGATTTCTCATATCTGCCTTGCCTTCGGCCTTTCCGTTGCCAAAGGTGTAAACTCTCTTCTGTTCCATTGTTTTGGTTATTGTTTAAGGGTTAATCGGTTTTCTTGATATGCAAATATAAGAAATTTAATTGAAAAGGGTGTGCCCATCCATTGATTTATTCAATAAAAAGACGTAATTTTGTCATAAATAATAATGCGACATGAGTAGAAAAAGAAAGGAGCTTCCCGTATTGGAGTATGTAGAGATAACCGGAGTGGCCGCCGAGGGCAAGGCCTTGGCCAAAGTAGACAACGTTGTGTTGTTCGTGCCGTATGCGGTTCCGGGCGATATAGTCGATGTGAGGGTAACGCGCAAAAAACATAGATTTATGGAGGGAACTGTAGTGCGTTTCCATCAGCAAAGTCCGTTACGGACAAAGCCCGTGTGTCCGCACTATGGCGTATGTGGAGGCTGCAAATGGCAATGCCTTCCATACGAGGAGCAGATACGGTGGAAGCAACGTCAGGTGATGGACAACTTGGAACACATAGGTAAAATAGAACTGCCCGAATGCAGTCCCATCCTTGGTTCCGAGCAAACGGAGGCATACCGCAACAAGTTGGAGTTCAGCTTTGCCAATAAGGTATGGAAGGTGTTCCCGGACCAACATCCCGAGGGCCTCACGCCTACGGTAGCAGAGGTGCCTGAGGATGCTCCGGGAGCGGTGGGATTCCATGCCGGAGGTGCCTTTGACAAGATACTGCCCATACAGGAGTGCCACTTGATGGCCCCGGTGAACGACCGCATCCGCAACGGCATCCGCGACTATTGTTATCGCGAGGGGCTGTCATTCCATGATGCACGCGAACATATTGGTCTCATGCGCAGTATTGTCATTCGCCTGAGCAACAGCGGGGAACTGATGCTCCTGGTACAGTTTTGCATTAAGACTGAAGCAGAGCAGACGCAGGCCATGGCCCTGATGGAGTGGATTCGCGCAAACTATCCCGAGGTGACATCGCTCCTGTGGGTTAACAATGAAAAGTTCAACGACACGTTTGGAGACCTGCCCGTCCACACCTATGCAGGTACCGACCACATATTTCTGGAGATGGAAAACCTTCGCTTCAAGGTCGGTCCCAAGAGTTTCTACCAGACCAACACCCGCCAGGCCTATATATTATATAAGGTAGCACGGCAGTTGGCAGGCCTTACAGGAAACGAACTTGTCTATGACCTCTACACCGGTACCGGCACAATTGCCAACTTTGTGGCCAAGCAGGCACGCAAGGTTATAGGCATAGAATACGTGCCAGAGGCCATCGAGGACGCCAAAGTCAATTCTGAACTCAACAGCATTACCAATACCGATTTCTTTGCCGGCGACATGAAGGATATTCTGAACCGAGACTTCATAGAGAAGCATGGACGTCCCGATGTCATCATCACCGACCCACCGCGTGCCGGCATGCACGAGGATGTAATCAACACTATCCTCTTCGCCAATCCGAAACGCATTGTATATGTCAGTTGCAATCCTGCCACCCAGGCACGTGACCTGCAATTGTTGGATGCTCAGTATAGAGTTGCTCACATACAGCCAGTGGATATGTTCCCTCACACACAGCACGTGGAGAATGTTGTGTTGCTGGAACACAAATAAAACGCATTGTCTGTGAGTAACCACCACGCTATACCAAAATGGATGCATTGTATGACTTCACAACAGTCGATTCAGTAACCGAATGTAGCTCCATTCTGTCTCAGCTACCGGTAGTGATTTCGATGTGGATATATTGTGCCTGCATTGGTTGGCTTCGATATATGGAACATGATTATAATCTCTCCATACGATTAGAGGACAATTTCTCACATTTAATAACCTTGTGCCTTGGCCATATCAACAAATATAGCTATCTTGGCACCTCCAAAACATCAAAACACGGTATAATTTATGAAAAAAGCTTACTACATCGTATCGTTGGTCATAGCGACAAGCTTGTTGACAGGCTGTAACAACGACGCATCTGGATTAGAAGACATCACCTCCACCGAAACCGAAAGCGGAACTTCCGATAATCTCACCAGAGCTTTCCCGCAGGACAATGGCGCAGAGGAACTGCAGGGCAACGAAGCAGAGATGTTCTGGCAGATACTGCAAGGTGTGGATGACGATTTCCCCCGCAGGCAGGCCGGTTATCAGATAACCTATGCTCAGTACGAAGAAATCAAAGACTTCACCGACGAGCTACTTGCAAATAGAACCACCGAAAGCCAAAAGTACAGAGGCATCTGGAATTGGATGGGATCCAACATCAAGTATAACTGGGATCTGGACCCAGCATGCAGCAACGAGCCATACGCAGTGTTCACCAATAAGAAATGTGTATGCCAAGGCTATGCCAACCTGCTGAGTGTCATGTTGCACACGCAGGGCATTGACGTGATAAACGTCAACGGCTTGCTTGATTACGCAGGTGGCCATGCATGGAACTATGTACGTCATGGTGGCAGATGGTGGGTGAGTGACCGCACCAACGGCTTCGAATTCAAGGCAGAAAATGTGGACGAATACAAGGACCGACTTGTCATCTATTCTGCCGACGGCAACTTTTTGGAGACTCAGGAGTATGGCTTTAACTACACTGACAGGCTTCTAAACCTCAACGCCGTTTATGAGTCCGAAGATGCCTTGATGGTGCCCTTCAGTGTTACGCTCAACAATGGCAGTCGATATAGAGTGACAGCCTTCAGTCCCACTGAGGAACTACCCGAGAATGTACGTGAGATATACATCGGCAGCAACATCAAGTATCTGCGATGCAACAGTACTGTTGGCCTAAGCATATATGCACCAAACGTGGAAGCCGCATATGTTGACCCTACCAACGAAATACTCTACAGTCATGCCGGCGTTGTATATAGCCGCAATCTGGAGGAGCCGCTCTACATCCCCGCTGCCATGAAGAAACTGAGGCTGATGCCCGAAGAGGTTATTGGCAAGAACTATATCTTCGACCACGCAGGTATAGAAGAATTGATTGTTGCCAACGGCACCAAAAAACTCGAGGCATGGGCTGTGGAAAAATGTCCTAATCTGAAAGTAGCCTATGTTCCGCTGGACACAGAGTTGGATCCACAGGCGTTTGTGGACGTACATCCTGATTTCCAAGTCATACGCCAAGAGCAAACGGGCATCAAGGACATTGTAGCAGACTGACAAAAATATGGCTATATCTCCAATATAAGCAAAGCCATCTTGTTATGTGCTGCACAACCTATATTTACGGAGATATATGATAAAGCAAGAAAGGACGGAATGGAGCTCTATTTCGTCCTTTCTTATGTCCTATAGGAATGCTGCCGCTCGCCCTTCTGTATCAAAGAGTGCATTTTGTGCATAATCATGCGTCAAATCCTTGTGAATGTCGGTTATAATGCTTAACTTTACTACAGGAAACCGTGCTTAGGTCATCTCGTGATGACACGTCTAAACTATAATCATTAACCAAATTAAATTTAAGACATGAAGAAAAGCTTTATCAGTTCTGCTGTCGTGTTGGCAGCCAGTTGCTTGTTCTTCTCATGCAATCCAACAGTAAAGGAAGCAGACTACAATGTCATTCCACTTCCGGCAGAGGTTGTATTGGGACAGGGCGAAGCATTCACGCTTGCCGAAGGAACAAAGGTGATGTACCCCGAAGGCAATGAAAAGATGAGAAGGAATGCAGAGTTTCTCGCTGAATACATAAAGGAACAGACAGGCAGGACATTGCTTGTAGAACCAGGCACCGAGGGTAGGGGCATCCTGCTCTGTGTAGTGGCCAATGAGGAACAGCCCGAAGGTTATAATCTGAAGGTCAACAAGGACGGCGTGGTCATCACCGGTGCATCCGAAGCAGGCGTATTCTATGGCATCCAGACGCTCCGCAAGTCCATAGCCGTGGCTAAAGATGCAAAAGTTTGCCTGCCCGAGGTAGAAATCAACGATGCCCCACGCTTTGGTTACCGTGGCTCCATGCTGGACATCTCTCGTCACTTCTTCCCCATTGACTCCGTGAAGAGCTACATAGACATGCTGGCCCTGCATAACATCAACCGTTTCCACTGGCACCTGACCGACGACCAGGGATGGAGGATAGAGATCAAGAGCCATCCTCTGCTGGCACAGCAAGGTTCCCAGCGCAAGGAGACAGTCATCGGACGCAATTCAGGTAAATACGACGGCATACCCTACGGCGGTTTCTACACTCAGGAGGAGGCCAAGGAGATAGTACGCTATGCAGCCGAACGCTATATCACCGTCATCCCAGAGATAGACATGCCGGGTCACATGATGGGTGCGCTGAATGTGTATCCGGAATTAGGTTGCACAGGCGGTCCATACGAGGTGTGGACCCAATGGGGTGTGTCCGACGAGGTTCTCTGTGCAGGCAACGACTCCACACTTAAGTTCATCGAGGACGTCCTGGGCGAAATCATAGAGATATTCCCCTCGGAGTACATACATGTTGGTGGCGACGAGTGCCCCAAGGTCCGTTGGAAGAGCTGTCCCAAGTGTCAGGCACGCATCAAGCAGTTGGGTATCAAGGGTGACGACAAGCACACTGCCGAGGAGTACCTGCAAAGCTTTGTCATCAGCCATGCCGAGAAGTTCCTGAATGCCCATGGCCGTCAGATAATAGGTTGGGACGAGATATTGGAGGGTGGCCTTGCCCCCAACGCCACGGTCATGTCTTGGCGTGGCGAGGGCGGTGGCATAGAGGCTGCACGTCAGCAGCACAAGGCCATCATGGTCCCCACCAGCTACCTGTATTTCGACTACTATCAGACCAAGGACACAAAGAACGAGCCATTGGCCATCGGAGGATACGTACCACTGGAGCGCGTCTATAGTTTCGAGCCTTGCCCCAAGGTCCTGACGCCCGAGGAGCAGAAGTACATCATAGGTGTGCAGGCCAACCTTTGGACAGAATACGTTACTACCTACAGCCACGTAGAGTACATGTTGCTGCCCCGCATGGCAGCCTTGAGCGAAATTCAGTGGAGCGCAGCCGAGAAAGACTACGAGAACTTCCTGAAGCGTCTGCCTCACCTGGTGGAGATCTACGATGCCAAGCACTACAACTATGCCCGTCACATCTTTGACATCACCGCCAATATGATACCGGATACCGACGAAGAGGCCCTGAAGGTGGCCCTCTCCACCGTGGACAACGCACCAATATACTACACCACGGACGGCAGCGACCCCACATCATCTTCCGCTCTCTATACCGACACACTCAAACTAAAAGAGGCATGCACCCTGAAAGCCATCAGCATACGGTCAGGAGGTAGCAGCCGCATATTCCAGGAAGAGTTGAAACTGCACAAGGCCTGTTTCAAGCCCATCACCATGCTGCAGCCCATCAATGCACAATATGCCTATGATGGAGCCGGGACGCTGGTGGATGGCCTCAAGGGCGGATTCAACTATAAGACGGGACGCTGGATAGCCTTCTATCGCAACGACATGGAGGCCGTCATTGACATGAAGCAGCCTACCGAGTTCAGTTCTGTATCCATATCCACCCTCGTAGAAAAGGGCGACTGGGTATTCGACGCCCGCCGTTTCGCCGTGTCCATCTCCGACGACGGTCAGAACTTCACCGAGATAGGCGCAGAGGACTATCCCGCCATGGCAGCAGACAGCCCCAATCAGATTTACGAGCATACACTCACGTTCAGTGCTCCCCAAAAGGCACGTTACATCAAGGTGTACGTACAGCCAGAGCATTCTCTTCCAGAGTGGCACGGTGGCAAGGGCAACCCTGCTTTTGTCTTCCTGGATGAGATTTCCGTAAACTAATGCAATAGCTCATTGCACAATGCACTTAGGGCCGGCCCACACTTATAAAGTGGACCGGCCCTAAGTTTATATCCGAATATATAATATAAGGTGCAATCGAAAGCTACTTTAGTTCGCAGCCTTGAACTCATCAAGGAAGCGTACATCATTCTCTGAGAACATACGCAAATCCTTTACTTGATACTTGAGGTTGGTTATGCGTTCTATGCCCATGCCGAATGCATAGCCTGTGTACACCGTGCTGTCTATTCCGTTGGCCTCCAGCACTGCTGGGTCAACCATACCACATCCCAATATCTCCACCCATCCGGTGTGCTTACAGAAAGAACAGCCCTTGCCGCCACACAAGTGGCATGAAATATCCATCTCTGCACTCGGCTCCGTGAACGGGAAATAGGAGGGACGTAAGCGTATCTTAGTATCGGGACCGAACATCTCCTGCGCAAACAGTAGCAGCACCTGTTTCAAGTCTGTAAATGAAACGTTCTTGTCCACATACAGCCCCTCAACCTGATGAAAGAAACAATGCGCACGTGCAGAGATTGCCTCGTTACGATAAACACGTCCCGGACATATCACGCGGATTGGGGGCTGGGAGCTTTCCATTACACGCGCCTGCACAGAACTGGTGTGGGAACGCAAGATGATATCAGGATGAGCCTCAATGAAGAAAGTATCCTGCATGTCACGTGCGGGATGATCATCAGCAAAGTTCATGCTTGAATACACGTGCCAGTCATCTTCGACTTCGGGACCCTCTGCCAATGTGAATCCAAGGCGGGAAAAGATGTCCACGATCTCGTTCTTGACAATTGTAAGCGGATGACGTGTACCAAGGGCAATGGGGTAGGGCGTACGTGTGAGGTCTACGGTAGAGCAAACGTCAGCGCCTGCGACCGAACCCTCTTTCAGTTCCTTTATTTTGGCCGTAATATCTTGTTTCAGCTGGTTCAGCTTCTGGCCCAGTTCGCGTTTCTGCTCGGCAGGCACACCACGGAACGCCTCCATGAGGTCGTTCATGATGCCTTTCCTTCCAAGGTATTTGATGCGCAACTGCTCCACTTCCTCTGCACTGTTAGCATGCAGGCTGCCTATTTCAGCCATTAGTTCTTCTATCCGGTTTATCATATTGCCTAAGATTTTTCTGCAAAGTTAATGATTTTTGTCTACATATGGCGTTATATCCGGAGAAAAGTGTACTTTTGTAAGTAATTAGCCTACGTTGAAGTTTGAATATGATAGCAAGGAAACGCTACATCAGTTTTGCATCGTGTCTATTCCTCGTCGCAGTCTCCTGCACACAGCGCACCGAAGCACCGGAAAAGACTGTAGACACCATTTCTATTACCACAACCTCGTCCCCGTTGTTATGGACAGATGACGAGTTGAGTGCCGAGTCACACTCGGACAAACGGGCAGAAGAATTGTTTGACGATTTCCTGTATAACTATGTTCAGGACACAGTCATGCAACGCGAACGCGCCGTCTTTCCAATACAGGAACTTCAACTCGATGGCAGCACTCACAATATCTCCGAGGCAGAATGGAGCAAGGACTATCGTTTTACGCCAGCGGACTACACCACGACACTCTACAACAGCGAGGCAGAAATGAGCATCAACGAGGACACAGCCCTTCAGCAGGCCTCAGTAGAGAAGATATATATTGAGCGCCAGTACATCACGGCATACGACTTCACACGCAACAACAAGCGGTGGAATCTCATATCCATACGCAATCTGAGCTTTGCCGACAGCGACCTGAAAGACTTTCTGCTATTCTATTCACGCTTCGCCACAGACGAGGCATTCAGCAGCAAGTCGTTGTCCCGCTCCATACATATCAGTATAACGGACCCCGATGACGAATCACAAAATATAGAAGGATTCATCAACAGAGAACAGTGGCCGACAGTAGCTCCTGTACTGCCGGACGGAGTGATAATGAACGTACGCTACGGGCAACAGTATCAGCACTCCAGGCGCATCCTTATGGAGAAAACCAGCATGGGCGACGGCATGTCCGAGACACTCACCTTTGCCAAGGGCAACAGAGGCTGGGAGCTGGTGGGGTATGAAAACTGACATTCCACTCCACGAATAACCGCTATGCACATAGAACACAACATATCACTACTGCCACACAACACATTCGGCATGGATGTCCATGCCAACACAGTGGTAACCTACGCCAGCGCGGCCGAACTAACAGACCTCATTCACACGGTCCTTCCCTCGTGTCCCAAACCTCTGCTACACATAGGAGAAGGCAGCAACCTACTGTTTATGGGAGACTTCGGCGGCACAATCCTTCTGTGCTCCAACCGCGACATAGACATCGTGGAGCAGGATGCCGACAACATCGTCGTCCGTGTCGGTGCCGGCCGGATAATGGATGATTTCATCGACCATGCCATATCACACGGATGGTACGGATTGGAAAATCTCAGCCTCATTCCAGGGCAGGTGGGCGCCAGTGCGGTGCAGAACATCGGAGCTTATGGCGTGGAGGCGGGCGATTGCATACGGCGCGTACATTGTGTTTCCCTGGAGAACGCCACTACGCGCACCTTCGAACACGACGAGTGCGCCTACTCCTACCGCCACAGCATATTCAAAGACGCCGACTACCGTGGACGCTATGCCGTAGTGAGTGTAGAGTATGCTCTCAGCAAACACTTTGCACCGCATTTGGATTATGGTGGCATTCGCAACAGCATATTGGCAGCCGGTTTGGTTCCGGAAAGCATAGGGGCACGCGAGTTGCGCGACATTATCATCGGCATAAGACAGAACAAACTTCCCGACCCCAAGGTACAGGGCAATGCCGGCAGCTTCTTCATGAATCCCATAATCTCCCGTGCAGAATACGAACGCATCTGCACCATCGTCCCCAATGCGCCCAAGTACGACATTGATGCCAACCGAGTGAAAGTTCCGGCAGCATGGCTCATAGAGCAGTGCGGGTGGAAAGGACAAAATCTGCAAAGGGCTGGCGTACACTCACGCCAACCACTGGTACTGGTAAACCTCGGAGGCGCCACCGGTGCAGAAGTCAAGGCATTGTCCGACCGCATACGCCACGATGTCTTTGCCCATTTTGGCGTACACATATCACCAGAGGTCATTTTCGTGTAAGAGGCATATCCGCCCATATGGTTTGCCACGACTTGCGGACACCACATCACACCTCCTGCAAGGTTGTACACCATGTAAAATGGGCTTTTTGCTACCATAATCCGAGACATGGCATGCTTTTCTACAAGAAATGACATGCCCTGTCCCGTTTGAAAGGAAAATAATCGTACCTTTGTCACAAAGCGCCCCCACCGGACACGGCCATACGTGGCTTTATATCCGGCCGGCCGTCACTCCACCATCTGTCGTCAGTCACGGCAGCCACACGCCATGTACCATATTATATAATATACAACGATATGTCAGTCAAATTCTATCAACCCGAGAATCAAGTACCACTGGAAATGCACAAGGTGCGTGTAGTCCAAAAGTTGAACCTCCTGCCAGTCGACGAGCGTATCCGTGCCGTCCAGCAGGCCGGATGCAACACATTCCTGCTACAGAACAAAGACATCTATCTGGACATGCTCACCGACTCAGGCGTCAACGCCATGTCGGACCGTCAGACGGCCGCCATGCACGTTGCCGATGATGCTTATGCCGGCAGTGCCAGCTTCCTGCGCCTCAAGGATGCCATCAAGGAAGTCTTCGGTGTGGACAACGTACTGCCTGCACACCAAGGACGCGCATGCGAGAATATCCTGGCCGAACGTTTCGTGAAACCCGGTATGGTGGCATTGATGAACTTCCACTTCACCACCACTAAGGCACACGTCACACGCTGTGGCGGCGATGTCATAGAACTGGTAAGCAAAAAGGGACTCGTGCCCCAAAGCGATGAACCGTTCAAGGGCGACTTCGATCTGGAAGCCCTGAGGAAAGCCATCATGGAATACGGTCCTGACAAGGTGGCTTACGTGCGCGTGGAAGCCGGAACCAATCTGATCGGAGGTCAGCCTGTCAGCTTGGCCAACATGCTGGCCGTGGCAGACATTTGCCACGAATTCGGTGTACCCAGTATATTGGATGCATCGCTTCTGCAGGACAACATATACTTCATCAAAACACGCGAGGCACAGTGCAAGTACATGAGCCCCAAGGAAATCTACCACCTCCTGGCAGACAAGATGGACATCATCTACTTCTCGGCACGCAAGTTGGGCTTTGCACGCGGCGGCGCCATCATAAGCCACAACACGGAACTTATCAAGAGCATGATGGAATACATACCCCTCTACGAGGGCTTCCTCACGTATGGTGGTATCGATGTCCGTTCCATCGAAGCCATGGCCGAGGGGTTATACGAGTCTCTGGATATGGACTACCTGAGTCACGGACCCGAGTTCATCGCATACCTTGTCAAGGAACTGGATGACTACGGCGTGCCTGTAATCAAACCAGCCGGAGGATTGGGTGCCCATCTGGACTGCCAGGGGTTTGTCCCCGACATGCCGCATAACCAGTATCCTGCCGCTGCCGTGGCTGCCGCCCTATACATTGCCGGCGGCATACG
>DBLZ01000096.1:0-269 GCA_002297545.1 Prevotellaceae bacterium UBA711
GACAAAGTCGGCTGCGCCTTCCTTCAGGCCGCGCACAGCCAGCTGAATATCGGCGTATGCCGTAACCAGCACCACAGGAACGTCGGGATGCAGACGGTGTATCTGCCGCAACCATTGCAGACCGTCGCTACCCGAATTGGTGCCTGGCGTGAAGTTCATGTCCAGAAGCACCACATCCACCGTCTCCTGGTTCATGGCGGGCAACATCTTCTCCGGCGAGACATAGGTGATGACCCTGTCGAAGACCTTGCCCAGGCATAGGCGGGCGG
>DBLZ01000096.1:625-769 GCA_002297545.1 Prevotellaceae bacterium UBA711
TGTCGTCTGCCACGATTATGGTGCCGTATCTCTGTGTCATAATATGAAGGGGTAATGTTTCCCGGCACAAAGGTAAGGAAAAATCGCGTATTCCCGCACACCGCACCACAGAGTGACGGAATAGTGTATGATTTTCATACAATC
>DBLZ01000096.1:1085-11991 GCA_002297545.1 Prevotellaceae bacterium UBA711
TGTATGATTTTCATACAATCTTCGGCCCAACAGTGCACGGACCGATACAGGGCAAGGGTATTTTGCTTATTTTTGCAACGTCAACACGCCACGCCACGACGTGTCATACCTTATATAATATAGACCAAGTTATGAAATCGTACTTCGTATTCCTCTCCCGCAACAAGCTGTATGCGGCCATCCAGTTGTCCGGCCTGGCCGTGACCATGGGATTCATCATCCTGCTCATATCATTCGCACGCACGGAATTCAGTGTCGGGCGCAACCAGTCCCTGTCGGACGAGATATACGTGGCGGGCAGCGGCGATGACATCTGTCTGCCTGTGAATACGCCATCGCTGCTGTTTTCCGGCATGCCCGGAATACGCGACTGGGTACGCATAGGACCAGCAGCTTCAATGGACATCCGCCACAAGGATGACAGGCTCATGGCCAGGACCATGGCCGTGGACACGGCCTTCTTCAAGTTCTTCGACTACGAACTGCGCGGGACAGACCGCCGCAGGGTCATGGCCGCTGCCGACGAGGTGATAGTGAGCGAGAGCTTTGCACGCAAGATGTTTCCAGGCAAAGACCCCGTAGGGCAGACCCTGACCGATGCCGGAGGGCAGGCATTCACCGTCGTGGGAGTGACAGAAGACTTTGACGCAGACGACCTGTTCCCGCACGTGGATATGCTTACCTCCATGATGGCGGAGGAGCAGAGATTCGGGCATGGCAATTTCCGTTTCGCCATATTTGTCAGGTTGGCCAACGGCGTAGCCCCGGAGGATGCCAAACAAAGTTTCTTGGAACAGGCCATGAAGCAGTGGGACGGCTGGCAGAGCGAGAAAGGCGAAGGATATACCTTCCTTTGGGGAGCTTCCATGACCCCGCTGAAGGACATCTACTTCTCTTCCATCAAAGGCGGAGCCGTACGCCACGGCAACCGCGATATGGTCGTGGCATTGGGGCTGATGGCGCTGGTGCTGCTGGTATCTGCGGTATTCAACTATATCAACCTCACCCTGGCACAAGTGGGCAAGCGTGCCAAAGAGACGGCCACACGAAGGCTGCTGGGCGACACCATTCCAATGGTAGTGGGGCGGCATTTTGCCGAAGCCCTGCTATTTGTCCTCGGCAGCTTTGCCTGCGCCGGAATACTGGCACTGGTACTGAGGCCTTGGTTTGAAGGACTGGTAGACACCAGGGTATACTTCTTCGCCGACGTATGGACTGTACTCGGGACAGCTGTGCTGACGTTCTCCACCGCCTTTGTTGCCGGACTGCTGCCGGCGATGATAGTGTCCCGCTTCAAACCGATAGACGTCATGAAGGGCAGCTTCCGCTTCTACAACAGGAAGTGGCTCAGCCGCGTGTTCATAGTATTGCAGAACTGCATCAGCACCACATTGATTGCTATAGGGCTGGCCATGGCCGTACAGATGCACCATCTGGACACCCTGCCCATGGGATACGATACGGAAGGCATAGTAGAGATACGTACGTTTGACCTATACAAACGTCTGGACGAACTTCAACCACTGGTCAACGCCCTGAAGGCCTTGCCCGAGGTGAAGGATGTGGGCAATGCCGCAACTCTGCCATACTCGTGCGAGTACAACGGCGTGCACATACCGGACGGAAGCGGGGAAGCAACCCAAACGTCATGGATAAGCCAATCCCGCATGGACAGTACCAGCTTCAAAATGCTGGGCTTCGAGGTAGTTGAGCAGTACTGTGTCCCCGAGGAGGATTATTTGTGGATAAGCGAGGAGACGCGCAACCGCTATGGCGTATCGGCGGACAGGCCATACTTTGGCGGACAGGCCGGCAACGACCATAGGGTGTGCGGAGTAATAAAGGATTACCGCTCATGCGATGCCATGAAAAAACCCATGGACGATTCGCATGGCGTGGTGAAGGTGTTCAACAGCGGCAGATTCTCAGTCAGCCTGTTGGTGGAACTGCACAGGCTTGACAAGGCGAAGGCTGACGAGGCGTTGGCCAAAATCAAGGCAATATGCGGCAAAGCGTCCGTGGAACTATGCGGCGTTGACAAAAACCTACGTGTAAGACGCCTGGTCGACGCCCTGGCCGAACCATTGGAGAAACAGCACAACATCACCACACTGGTCCTGTGCTTCATGGGCATATCCGTGCTTATCTCCGCCCTGGGCATGTTGGGCATGTCCATCAGCTATACCGAGCAAAACAGCAAGCAGATAGCCCTGCGGCGCGTAATGGGCGCCACACTGGGCAATGCCGTGTGGGAGCTGGCACGCCCGTTCCTGCTCCTCTCGCTGCTAGCCGCCCTGATTGCCCTGCCCTTTGCCATCATGGCAATACAACGTTACCTAGAGGACTTCTACAACCGCATCGACTTCCCTTGGTGGATGGTGGCAATGTCGGTAGTGGCATCACTGCTGATTTCTTTCGTCTCCGTCGTATGGCACTCGTTCACAGCGGCCAACCGCAACCCGGTGGAAAGCATACGCACCGAATAAACGCACGGGCAAGGACACCATAGAGGAAAAAGGGAATATCCTACCGCGTTTAGAGTTTTCCCCGCGCCAGATATGCCAAATGCAGCTATCTTTGTCCATCATAACATTAACCTAATCCTACACAGACTTATGACGACAAGGACACTATTCAAAGGAGTATGCGGCGTAGTGACCGCAATGGCATTAGCGGCATGTAGCGGCACCAGCATCGAGGGCAAGTGGGTGGAACCCGTGCCCGGCATGGAGAAGATGGAACAGGGCATCTGCCTGGAGCAGGGCGGCAAGGCCTCATCCATCAACATGGCCACGCTGCAGTACGAAGCATGGGTGAAGCAGGGTGACAAGTTGCTCCTCTCCGGCCAAAGCATCGGCAACGGCCAGACCATCGTCTTCACAGACACGATGACCATAGAAAAACTCACCGACACGGAGTTGGTGCTGAGACATGGTGAGATGACCATCAACTATCACAGGCAGTAGCTCCCCCGACCGACCGGACAGACGCTCCGGACTGCCTGACGACAAAAGCCATGGGCAAGCTCCCCGACATACGGAGGCTTGCCCATGGCTTTATCGTGTGCTATGTGTAGTGTGTACGCTTATGCGTTTTGCGCTGCACCCGCGGGCAGATTGACGCTGATGCACAGTTCGTCCATCTGCTTCTGATCGATGATGCCTGGAGCGTCCAACATAACATCGCGACCACTGTTGTTCTTGGGGAAGGCAATAACGTCGCGGATGCTGTCCAACTCGGCAAACAAACTGACGAAGCGGTCCAAACCATAGGCCAGACCTCCGTGAGGGGGCGCACCGTACTTGAAGGCGTTCATCAGGAAGCCAAACTTCTGCTGTGCCTGCTCTGGCGTGAAGCCAAGTATCTCGAATATCTTCTGCTGCAACTTGGCATCGTGGATACGGATGCTGCCACCGCCTACCTCCACACCGTTGACCACCATGTCATAGGCATTGGCACGCACCTTGGCCGGATCGGTGTCCAAGAGGGGTATATCCTCGGGCTTGGGAGATGTGAACGGATGGTGCATGGCCATGAGGCGCTGCTCCTCGTCGCTCCACTCGTACATGGGGAAGTCCACCACCCAAAGGCATGAGAACTTGTCCCTCGGACGCAATCCCATACGCTGTCCCATCTCCAGGCGCAGCTCGCTCAACTGCTTGCGTACCTTCATGGCGTCGTCGCCGGACAGGATAAGTATGAGGTCGCCGGGCTGTGCATTCATCCTCTCCTTCAGCACCGCAAGGGTGTCCTGGCCGTAGAACTTGTCCACGCTGCTCTTGACATTACCGTCCTGCTCCACGCGGGCATATACCAATCCCTTGGCCCCTATCTGCGGACGCTTGACGAAGTCGGTCAGCTGGTCCAACTGCTTGCGGGTGAGCACTGCCTGGCCCTCGCAGCAGATGGCGCCTATGTACTGGGCAGAATCGAACACGGCGAAGCCCTGGGGGAAGATGCTCTCCACTATCTCGCTGGAAGCATTGTCCTGCTGCATGTTCTTCAGTTCCACGAACTTCATGCCGAAACGAGTATCAGGTTTATCGCTGCCATAGTACTTCATGGCATCGGCCCATGCCATGCGCGGCAAGGCTGGTATGTCTATTCCCTTCAACTCCTTGAACAGATGGCGAGCCATACCCTCGAACATTTGCAGGATGTCTTCCTGCTCTACAAAAGACATCTCGCAGTCTATCTGCGTAAATTCGGGTTGACGGTCGGCACGAAGGTCTTCATCCCTGAAGCACTTTACTATCTGGAAGTAGCGGTCCATGCCTGCCACCATGAGCAACTGCTTTAGAGTCTGAGGGCTTTGAGGCAGGGCATAGAACTGCCCGGGATTCATGCGTGAGGGCACAACGAAGTCGCGTGCACCCTCGGGAGTAGAGTTGACCAGGACGGGCGTTTCTATCTCCAGGAAGCCCTGTCGGTCCAGGTAACGGCGCACCTCGAAAGCAAACCTGTGCCTCAACTCCAGGTTCTTACGCACACAGGGACGGCGCAGATCCAGATAGCGGTACTTCATGCGAATGTCATCACCGCCGTCGCTCTGCTCCTCGATGGTGAAGGGAGGAGTCAGTGACTCGTTGATGATGTTCAACTCGGACACCATTATCTCCACCTCGCCCGTGGACAGGTTCTTGTTCTTGGAGTAACGCTCCACCACCTTACCCTTGGCCTGAATGACATACTCGCGGCCCAGCTTGCCAGCCTTGGCCTTCAACTCATCACTGCAGTCCTCGGCAAAGGCGAGCTGGGTTATACCATAACGGTCACGCAGGTCTACAAATGTCAGTGCACCTAAATTGTGTACGCTTTGTACCCATCCGGCCAGGACAACTTCCTCGCCTACGTTGGCGAGACGTAGCTCACCACAGTTCTTTGTTCTAAACATACTATCGTGTATTATCTATCTTTCTCGTCTCGCGTGTCTTTCTCGCGCGTATTATATTATTATAGTGCAACGCCTGCACCTGCTTCCACAGAGCTATCCCCATGCCAGCATTGGCAACGCAAAAGGGATGACCTTGTGAGGTCATCCCTTTTATGAAGTACGCCCTCAGGGGCTCGAACCCTGGACCCATTGATTAAGAGTCAATTGCTCTACCAACTGAGCTAAGGACGCATCGTTTTGTTTTTCCGAGTGCAAAGGTACGGACTTTATGCGGAATGACCAAACATTTGGGCGGTTTTTTATTGCTGCTACGTCATATTTTCTAAAACAAACACCTCACTTGCCTGTTTACGCTTCAATACATCGAGTTTGAAGTCCACACCGGCTACCAGCCCGTAATCGCGCAGAACCGACTCGTAAGTCTTCCGGGCCAGTTCGGGATGATTGTTTTCTTCACTCAAGTGACATAACCAGACGTGTCTGAGCGCAGGCGAAGCATGCTCCGCTATCAACCGTGCGCTGTCGGCGTTGGACAAATGTCCGCGGCCGCTGCGTATCCTGCCTTTCAAGTATGCAGGATACGGACCGTCCATGAGCATGCTCACATCGTGATTGGACTCAAGTACTATGTAATTGGCGGCCGACACCTCACGCTGTATATCTTCGGTCACGTGCCCCACATCGGTTATCACCAGGAATATCTCTCCGTCGGTCTCTATCCTGTAGCCCACACAATCACTACTATCATGGGGCACGCCAAATGGGGTGACCCTCATGTCCCCAATCTGCGTGGTCTGCAACTTCCGTATGATGAGTATATCGTCCGGGGTCAGTTTCTGCGTCACACAATAGTTACGGTTGATGCCGCGGTGCACCTCCTCAGTAGCATACACCGGCAGATTATAGTCATGAGCCAAATTACCTACGGACTTGATATGGTCTGCATGATCGTGGGTAATAAATACGGCGTCGATGTCCGCAAGCTGCAGTCCCTTCTCCTTCAGGCCGTGTTTGAGAGTTCTCATCCCCACGCCGGCATCCACCAGAATACGGGTCTTCTCCGTGGCGAGATAATAGCAATTGCCACTGCTGCTGCTGCCAAAGGAGATGAATTTAAGCATACGTTTCTATTTTGAGATACAAAGATATGAAATCTATGCCGTACTCCCAAAGCACGCATGTATAAATAACCTTAAATTCCCGCATGACACACGTATGTACGCAGCATGGCGGTAATGGTGGCACTATTTATATATAAGGTATAGGCAGGACATTGGACATGTCAGTCCATGCGGTTGCGGTAGTCCTCGTAAGTAAACTCCCTAAGCATCTCGTGCGTACCGTCGGCACGCAGAATGGTGAGGGCGGGATGATGGATGCCGTTGAACATGCTGGTCTTTACCGTTGTATAGTGTATCATGTCCTCGAAGTAGATACGCTCGCCTATCTGCAACTGATGATCAAAGCGCCAACTGCTGAGGAAGTCACCGCTCAGGCACGAGTTGGCTCCCAGGCGATAGACATAGCCGCCATGGTCATCGGCCGAGGTTACCATGCCCTCGGGGTCCTCTATGGTGTCTGCGCCACGCACGGCAGGCCAGTAAGGCATTTCCAGACAGTCGGGCATGTGGCACGTGAATGAGACATCCAGGATGGCAGTACGTATGCCATGGTTCTCCACGATGTCAACCACAGAAGCCACCAGCGGGCCAGTCTGCCAGGCAAAAGCCGAACCGGGCTCCAGTATGATGTGCAGATGAGGATAGCGCTGCCTGAGGCCTTGTATAGTCTCGATGAGAAGCGGGATGTTGTAGCCCTGCCTTGTCATCAGATGACCACCGCCAAGGTTGAGCCACTTCAGCTGAAGGAACCATCGGCCAAAGCGTTGCTCTATGTATTGCAGATTGTCTGCCAAGTCCTCTGCACTGCTTTCGCAATGGCAATGGCAATGGAAGCCCTCTATACCCGCAGGCAATTGCTCCGGCAAGTCCATAGCCATGGCACCGAAACGTGATCCCGGGGCCGTGGGATTGTACAAAGCCGTCTCTATGTGCGAATGCTCCGGATTGACGCGCAAGCCACATGTAATTCTGCGTTCCGCATCATGCTCCTTGTTCCACTGCTCCACGGCAGGAAAGAAACGAAAGTATTGGGCAAGACTGTTGAACGTGATGTA
This sequence comes from Prevotellaceae bacterium UBA711, assembly GCA_002297545.1. Lineage (GTDB taxonomy): Bacteria > Bacteroidota > Bacteroidia > Bacteroidales > Bacteroidaceae > Physcousia. The sequence continues at coordinate 8,156 of DBLZ01000096.1, forward strand.
CGAGGAGCAACGGAGTATCTCCTGGAAGGTATCCTCTGTGTAGGCCGGACTGTAGGTGTGCGCCGGACTGCCAAACTCCTCGTATGCCAGACGCGCCTCGTATGGACTGCTGGCGGTAGTGTGCGATATGTACTCGCGGAATATGGGGAACGTCTTCCAAAGGGCAAAAGCCTTGAAGGCCAGAATGATCTCTGCCCCACTCTCGCGGGCCACTTCCTTAATGAGCGAAAGGTTGCGACGCAGCAACCTTTCCTCCATCATATAATACGGTGTCTTCACTGTCTGTTGATTTATGCCATCCTCACTCTGTGGCGTTCCGTCGCCACGTGCATCGTTCCTTCCATCGCCTATTGGAATACCCACTTGATGTTGTCCAGCCAAATGGTTGTACCCTCGCTGCCGACATAAGCTCCACCGCTGCTGCTGTCGAACTTTACTATGGCATGCGTAGGTGTGGCATCGGCATCGGCCCATCCATTCTCGTCCACAGGCACCAACTTACCCTTGCTGTTGCGGGCATACATAGCATCATCTCCACGGCGCAAGCCCATACCTTTGTTATAATAAGGTGCCTTGGTGATGTCGCCATAGTTGATGTCAAACGAAGCTCCTTCCACCCATCCGTTGGTACTACTGTCGAACCTGCGTATGATGGTACCCACGCGCTTGGCCGTGATATTGCCATCGGCATCCTCGTGTCGTTGCTGCAGCATCACTATCATCTCCGGCATGTCCTTGCCCGGCACCGTGGTAACCTTGGAAAAGCCGGTCTGGCGTATGCGGTTAGGCGCACCGGTCAGTTTCACACGATAATCAAACTTGATGGCTTTTGGCCTGCGGCTGAATGGCATGCCCAAGTTCATCTTGGACATGGGATTGTCCGTATCCGTTATAGGCTCTATCATCTCGCCCGTGAATATGGAGCCCGAAGCAAGCACGCTGATGTTTATCATTCCCAGGACCTTGACCCTGGCTATACACGTCTCCAACTTCACGCAACTGCCGGCTCCATGCTTGTCCTTGAAGACCGATATGTTGGCCTTGTTCACCCCGCTGACACGTGCATAGACATTGCTGGTTGCCCAGGGCGAACCTCCCTGATTTCTGTAGGCCACATTCTGCTTTCCCGAAGCTTTGGTCCAGTGTGCTGCGGGAGCTATCTCGTATATCGTCTTGACATTGCCCCCTATCAACGCACTTTCCTTGATGTCGCGCAGCAGCCATTGCTCAAAGTCGCCGAACTTTATAAGTTCCTCCTTCTGTGCCTGTACCATCACAGCACCAAGGCACAAGAATGCAGATACAATGATTTTTTTCATACTTCTGCTCCTTTCGTTAGTTTATGCCGGGCACGGAAACGCTCACGTCGCATGGCGTTCCATCTTTCTCCACGGAGACATCAGAATGCCTCGCCTATGTTGAAGACTATACTGTTACCGGTCTTGGTGAAGCCCCAGTCCACACGCACGTTCACACGCGGCTTGAACTCCCATCTGACGCCGAAGCCGTACGTAGGCAGCGTATGGTCCATGTATATTTTGTCAAAGCTCTCGAAGATGTTGATGGCACCCACCCAGGCCACTACGCCGAAGCGCCATATCAAACGCTGGCGCAACTCCAGCTGGGTCTCCATCACGTTCCTGTCGCGATACTGGCCATAGAAGTAACCACGTCCCATGCCCTGGTTGCCGGTGCTGGCCAAGCGGGTCCAAAGAATCGTCTCGTTGCCATAGTTGAAACGCCCATGAGCCTGAAATGCCAACGTGCACTTCTTCCACAAGGAGGCATACGTCTGATACTTGATGTCCGTAGTGAAGAAGCCGTACTTGTTCAGTCCCGGGATGAAACCCAGTTGCTGCAGGTTGATATAATGTCCCTTATAGGCATTCGTAGCAAAGTCGCGCGAATCGTAGGTCAGCGTGAAGCCCAAGCCCGTGGCCACCAGCGTGGAGGGTTGGACGGAGCCGTCGGGCAATGTCAGCCATCGGTCCATCAACTCGGGATTGCTATTGGTGTAGAGATAAGAGTACAGGAAGTCCAGTTTGGGACCCATATAGAGGTTCTCGGCCAGACGCCATGTGAAGTCGGCCTCCAGTTTCAGCAACAGCTGCTTACTGTCCACACGGTATGGGTTGGGCTGTCCGCTCGTGTAGTTTGCCTTGTCCCAGTCTACGCTGTTATAATAGTTGTCCAATGACGTATCATAGCCTATACCCCAGAAGGCCGAGGGATAGTGCGTGAAACTGAATTCGTAATTGAAGCGCTTCTTGTCGCCCTTCATATAATTGTGTCCTTCCACGCCGACTGCCACTATACCCTTCACGCTGGCCTGGAAGAAACCGTTGACAGTACTCTTCATCAGCGTAGGGTCGCTATTGTCAAAGGAATACAGAGCGCTGTATCCTCCTCCTATGGCAAAACCCGTATTGGCATTATAGGCCGGACCTACGACAAAGCCGCCGTCGTAGTTTATGTCACTGCGCATCTTGTTGGAGTTGGCCAGGAAGTTGTAAACCCAATACAATGGCTTCAGCGCCTTCTTGTCCGTAACCTTATACTTGCGTATATCGCCTGTAACCGAGTCCAAGACCACGCTATCCCTGGGTGTCTGCACAGGCACCTCCGCGGCTCTTGCCCCGAGGATGCAGCAAACGACTGCCGCAGCCGATACCACTCGTCTCGTTCTATCTTTCATCTATTTTCCTTTTGTCCTTAAACTGTCCCCATGTATAATCACGGCAAAGATAAGAAAAAAAGAGGGTATTCCTTACCCGATTTGCGTTTTTATTGCTACTTTTGTTGGTAAATAACCACATTTGCGGTCAAATAGAATACTACGAAGACAATGGAGAAGACTAACGCGAACATGAGCGATCGCATACATGCCGACATGAAATTGCTGAGCCTGCTGGCCCAAACGTTCCCCAACACGGAAACTGCATGCACGGAAATAATCAACCTGGAGGCCATACTGAACCTGCCCAAGGGCACGGAGCACTTCATGGCCGACATCCACGGCGAGCACGAGGCTTTCGAACACATGCTGAGGAACGCCTCCGGCAACATCAAGCGCAAGGTCAAGGAAATCTATGGCAACGAACTGAGCAAGGAAGAGATACGCGAGCTGTGTACCCTCATCTACTACCCCGAGGAGAAGCTGGAGGAGATCGAGCGGGAGACCCAGGACATGCGGGAGTGGTACCGCATCACCTTCCACCGCCTCATCGACCTGTGCTGCCTGGTGAGCGCGAAATACACCCGCTCCAAGGTGCGCAAGGCCATGCCCAAGGATTACGCCTACATCATCGACGAGCTGATCCACACCCACTTCGAGCAGAACGAGACGGACAAGCGGGGCTACTACGAGAACATCATCAACACCATCATCGACCTGGACCGGGCCTCCAACTTCCTCATCCAGCTGTGCGAGCTCATCAAGCGGCTGGCGGTGGACCACCTCCATCTGGTGGGGGACATCTTCGACCGGGGCCCCGGCGCGGACGTGATCATGGACGCCCTCATGGAGTACCACAGCGTGGACATTCAGTGGGGCAACCACGACATTTTGTGGATGGGGGCCGCCTCCGGCTCCCGCACCCTGGTGGCCACGGTGCTGGTCAACTCCCTGCGCTATAACAACCTGGAGGTCATCGAGACGGGCTACGGCATCTCCCTGCGGCCCCTGTCCGTGTTTGCCGACGAGTTTTACCGCAAGAGCGACATCAGCTGCTTCGAGGTGAAGGTGGCCAAGGAGGACGAGGATAAGATCAGCGACCGGGACCGGGTGCTGTGCGCCCGGATGAACAAAGCCATCTCCATGATCCTCTTCAAGCTGG